>JAYTUU010000095.1:0-59187 GCA_043744375.1 Rhodospirillales bacterium
TGCCAGCAAAGCCAACCAGAAGCACGGAACATCCAGCCATACTCACAAAACGATGCATACATGGATGAAGACGCCGAGCCTGTGAGAAATCCGGGCTAGGCCGCGACGGCGCTCGCCGTCCGTGTCGGCAACACGTGGCGCATCGCGATATGCCCGCCCCGTGCCGGCAAGGGGCAGGTGAATCCGCATCGCCCCCCGGCGAGGCCGGCATGGTCGAGATCGGGACGATAGCGATTAGCCGGCAGCCGGGCATAGCGCTGCCCGTCCAACAGAATATCCAGTTCCACCGACACATCCGGTGCCGCCATATCCACCGCCCAGCCCTCCAGCGCCCCACGCCGGCGCTCGAGCTCGAAGCGGACCTCGCTGATCACCGGCGGCGCGAACAGCACCCCCGCGCGGGCGGCGATGCGCGCGCGGATGCGATCCAGCGCATGGCCCTCTTCCAGCCGCTGCATGCAGGACCGCCAATCGGACGCCAGATTGCGCGGATACAGCGCCGCGAACTCCGTCGCGTTCTGGAACATCGCCCGGTTGCCGCAATCGATGAACGTCTCGGCCGGCACGCCCTCGGCAATCACGATGTCATGGCTGTTCAGTTCGAGATGCACATACGACACCGCCTCGCCCGCCGGCGCCCGCTGGATCGACACCCCGTTGATGAGCGACACCGCCGGCACCAGCACGCGCCCCGCCCCGGCATCCTCGATCAAGCCGGCATCCTCGATCAAGCCGGCATCCTCGATCATGCCGGCATCTTCGATCATGATCGCGTGCATCGGCGCCACATACAGGTCGCGGCTCGGCAGCAACCCGCCTTGCGGGCTGACACCGAGGCACCCCGCACGCAGGATGACCGGGCGCAAATGCCGATGCGCCGCCATGGTGGCCGCGGCGTAGCTGCGCCGTCCGATCCACTTGACCTGCCGGCGCATGCCGGTCTGCGTCACCACGGAGTCGCCGACGCGCAACGCCTGCACCAGCCCCTGGCCCGAGGGCGTCAGGATCTGTGTTCCCGCCAGATAGCAACCGGTATGCGTCGGCTCCGCCTCGCTCGTGCCGGTTGCCGCGGCGCCGGCATAGGAGCTTTCCCACAACAACCCCCCGCGGCTGTTGCTGCCCCCGTTTGGCCATGCCAAGGCGGCCGCAATCACGGTGGTCCGGGTTGGCGCGGAAACTTCCCTCGTTGCCTCCATTGGTTCCCCTGAACCGCACTGATACGCCGCACGGCAGCCAAGCGAATCCACTCCGACATCCGTGCTTCGCCTATTGCACGATTCGCCGCCCGCTTTCGTCAACGCTTCTTTCGTCGATGAGGCAAATCCAGCCCCGCCCCGCGGTCACAATGCCGCGATACCGGGCGCCGTGCCTAGCGCTTGCCGGGTATCAGACTCGCCAGATCGGTGCCATTCACGGTGGTCTGCCCACCCGCATAGGCGATCCGCCACACCGTCTCGGTGCCCTCAGTCACGCCGACCCCTTTGAGCATGACCATGAAAGGCACGCCTATCTTGGTTTCCGGCGTGGTGCCGAGCAGGCGGATCAGCGGATCGATGCCGGTCATCCGCAATTCCGCCACCCCAACCACCTCGCCGATCGAGGCCACCTGAACCTGGCCGGTGCCGCCGAGCCGGGCAACGCCGAGGTCGATGAGCAATTCGTCGATGCCGATCGTCACGGGATTGTCGGCCAGCATCTGCATGGCATCGCCCGCCGGATCGGCCTCCAGCGTGCCGGCGGCGTCGATGAAGCGCGCGACGTAGCCGGCCAGCGTTTCCTTTGGCACGCCCGAGATCCGCGGCGCCAGCACGATCCGCTTGGGCACCAGGCTCTGAATGGCCCCTTGCGGCACCATAGGCGAGTCGAAACCCTCGGCCGCCAGGCGCAGGCGCAGCTCGGCATTCCCGTCCGGCGCGCCGATCACGGCCCCCATCTTGAGCTGCGCCAGGTTGCCGCTGAAGTCGCCCGCCGTGAACTTCATCCCCGACCAGGTCTGCTCGCTTTCCGCGCGGGTAAACATCGCCCCGATCGCGCCCACCAACGCATGCATCATCGCCCGCTGGTCCGCGGTCGGAGCCGCCGGCGGCGGCACCGTCTTCATCGCCGCCTGCACCTCGTTGAACAACGCGATGCCGGTCCGCACGACCTCCGCATTGCGCGCCCAGTCGACCCCATCGAACCGCGACGCCGAATGGACGCGCTCGACGGTGTATTTGAGCATCATGCTCGCGGAGATCGGCTGCTCCGTGGCATAGCCGTCCATCGTCGAGGACGACGCGACGGTCACCAGCCCAGCCACCGCGGGGGTAATGCTGGACTCGCCAAGCAGCCGCGCGATGCGCGTCGTCTGCATCCCTGTTCCGCTGTCATGACCGTAGGCGATCCGCGCCAGACGCACCTCGCCGCCTGACGGCGTGGCGAAGGAGGGGTCGAACTCGAACCTGCTCTGCTGTTCGCCGATCGCCATGGAGAACTTGCCCGCTGGTATCCCCAGCGTGCCGAAATCGAACACCACCTCACCCTGCGACGGGTAGACGAAATCCTCGATCGCCCAGCGCCCGCCGGGCAGCGGCCGCAGGAAGAAGCTGGTGGGGCCGGCTGATGTGGCGGTGATACCGGGGATGGTGCCAAGGCCCATTTCCATCCGGTAGCGCTCGCCCGCCGGTGATATCGTCAGCGGGATCGCCGCGACATCCATCAGCTTGCCGACGAGATCGCGGGCCCAGTCGCGCAACTGCCGATCCACGGCCACCGCCTGCTCGGCCGTGATCTGGCTTTGGGCGAGGGCCGGCGGGCTGGTAAGGATCGAGCCAAACAGAAGCGCCAAACCAAACCGAGTCCCGTGCCGCATGATCCGTCCTTCCTGCATCGATCCACTCCAGTCTATCGCGGCCTTCGCGATCGTGGCACCCCGTCTCGATCAGACCCGTCTCGATCAGACGCGCCCGATCAGACGCGCCCGATCAGACGCGCAAGGCCAGCACCCAGCCGGCCACGATCAGCCCGACCACCGCCAGGATGAGGGCGAACATGTCGGCTCCGGGTAGCGCCACTTGCCACCAGAGATAGCCGAATGCCGCGCCCGCCGCGACGTAGCGGGCGATCCGATAGCGCTTGGCGATCCGCACCCGAAAGGCCGCCGCCAACAGCGTGCCCCAGCCGACGAGAAGAATGGCCCAGGCGGCGACAAGCGAGGTGGTCAGCAATCAAGCTCTCCCGATCCGATCCCGGCGAAGTGCCGGAAATCCGGCCAATCGGCCAAGCCCGGCCCGCCGTCAACCGGCTGGGCGGCGGATGACCTAGACTTGATCGAAATCCACCGTCAGTCGCGACGTCTTCGCACGCGCCTGGCAGGTCAGGATATACCCGGCCGCCGTCTCCCACGGCTCGAGCGCATAGTTCTCCGCCATGTCGGCCGCCCCCTCGGTCAGCCGCGCCCGGCAGGTGCTGCACATGCCGCCGCGGCAGGACCACGGCAGATCCAACCCGGCCCGCAACGCCGCATCCAGCACCTTCTCGCCGGCATTCACGGGAACGTCGCTGGTCTTGCCGTCATGGATGATCCGCACCATGGCGAACGGCGCATCGCGTGTGGCGGCCGGGGCCGGTGGCGGCCGCGGGCCTGCCGTCGGCGTAAAGCGCTCGACATGAACGCGCCCGGCCGGCACGCCCAGCCCGGCGAGGGCGGCCGCGACGGTCTCGATCATCGCGCCAGGGCCACAGATCAGCGCATGGTCGATTGCCGCGGGGTCGGCCATGGCGGGCAGCATCCGGGTGATCTTCTCCCGGTCAAGCCGCCCGGACAGCGCCGCGACATCCTGCGCCTCGCGGGAGAGGACATGGATCACCGAGAACCGGCCGAGATAGCGATCCTTCAAATCCTCCAGCGCGCCGCGGAAGATGATCTGCGACACGGACCGGCTGCCATAGAACAGCACGACCCGGCTGCCCGGCGCCCGCGCCAGTACGCTGCCGACGATCGACAGCACCGGCGTGATCCCGGAGCCGGCGGCGAAGGCAACATAGCTATGGTCCCCGATCGGCGCGCCGAACCGCCCGGCCGGCGGCATCACCTCCAGTGTATCGCCCACCCTCAGCGCAGTATTGGCGAAATGCGAGAACACGCCGTCCTGCACGTGCTTGATCGCCACGCGCAACGCGCCGTCGTCGAGCGCGGAACAGATCGAATAGCTGCGACGCTGCTCGACGCCGCCGATGATCGCGCGCAGCGTCAGGTACTGGCCCGGGCTGAACGCGAATACCGCCCGCAAGCCGTCAGGTACGGCGAAGGCGATGGAAACGCAGTCCTCGGTTTCGCGCCGGAGATCGGCGATGCGCAGGCGGTGGAAACCGGCCGGCATCGGACTGCTTTGCGGCATCAATGACACTTGAACACGTCGAAAGGTTCCCGGCAGGCCAGGCAGCGCCACAGCGCTTTGCAGGCGGTTGAACCGAATGCGCTGATCTGCTCAGTTCTGTCGCTGGCGCAGCGCGGGCAGGACACGACGGTCGTGCCGAACAAGGCGCCGCGCGTGCCACCGGCCGGCGGCGGGGCGATGCCGTAGTCCAGCAGCTTCTGGCGTCCCTCCGCACTCAGCCAATCCGTCGTCCAGGCCGGCGACAGCACGGTGGTGACCTTCACCGTCTCGATGCCCACCGCATGCAGCGCCGCCTCGATTTCGAAGGCGATCACGGTCATCGCCGGGCAGCCCGAGTAGGTCGGCGTGATCACCACCTCCACCCCAGTGCCGTCGATGCTGATAGCGCGGAGCACGCCAAGATCGGCGATGGACAGCACCGGGATTTCCGGATCGCACACCGCCGCCGCCGCGGCCCACGCCTTGGCACGGAGATCGCTCACCATGCCGCACCGGGATGCACGCGCTGGAGATACTGCATCTCCGCCAGCAGATGGCCGAGATGCTCGCTGTGCCGCCCGGCCCGGCCGCCGCTCTGCATCCACACGCCGGCCGGCGCCCGCAGCGTCGCGGTCTCCAGCAGTGCCGCGATCTCCGCCTCCCAGGCCGGGCGGAAGCCGGCGGGATCGGTGTCGGAGATCGGCTCGAACAGCTCGCCGGTGAAACCCCACAGCGCATCCACGGCGGCCTGCGCGCGGGCGTGGCTTTCGTCGGTGCCGTCGCCGAGCCGGATCAGCCATTCCGCGGCATGGCGCAGATGATAGGCGCTCTCCTTCTCCGCCTTGGCCGCAATCGCCGCCAAGCCGGGGTCGTCGCCGGCGGCCAGCGCGCGCCAGTACTTGTCGATGAAGGCGCTGAAAAACACCTGCCGCACGATGGTGGTGGCGAAATCGCCGTTCGGCTGCTCCACCAGCAGCAGGTTCCGATAGCCGCGCTCGTCGCGCAGGAAGGCGAGCTGGTCCTCGTCATGCCCGGTCTGCGCGCCGGCGAGCGCATAGAGCGCGCGGGCCTGGCCGATCAGGTCGAGCGCGATATTGGCCAGCGCCAGCTCCTCCTCCAGCACCGGCGCGTGGCCCGTCCATTCCGACAGGCGGTGGCCGAGGATGAGCGCATCATCGGCCCGCGCCAGCGCGACGCGCACCAGCGGCGTATCGGCCACGACGATCGAGGTCGTCGCCATCACATGTGCCCCACGTCGTCGGGGATGTCGTAGAAGGTGGGGTGGCGGTAGATTTTCGAGTCCGCCGGCTCGAACAGCATCGCCCGGTCCGCCGGGTCCGAGGCGACGATGCTGTTGGAAGGCACCACCCAGATCGACAGCCCCTCGCCACGCCGCGTGTAGACATCGCGTGCCGCATGCAGCGCCAGCGTGGCGTCGGTGGCATGGATGGAGCCGACATGGCGATGCGCCAGGCCGTTGCGGGCGCGGATGAACACCTCCCAGAGCGGGATCTTCGCCTCGGCCATATCAGGCCGCCCGCTTGGCCGCATGGGCCAGCGCCGCCGCCCGCACCCAGGCACCGTCGTCATGCGCCCGCCGCCGTGCCGCCAGCCGGTCGCGATTGCAAATGCCGCCGCCGGCGAGCACGCGCTTGAACTCGTCCCAATCGATCGGGCCATGCGACCAATGTCCGGTCGCTTCATCCTGGCGCAGTTCGGGGTCGGGGAAGGTCAGGCCGAGGAAATGGCCCTGCGGCACCGTGGCATCGATGAATTTCTGCCGCAGCCCGTCATTGGTGAAGCGCTTGATCTTCCACTGCATCGAGGCATCGGAATGGGTGCTCTCGCTGTCCGGCGGCCCAAACATCATCAAACACGGCCACCACCAGCGGTTCAGCGCGTCCTGCGCCATTGCCTTTTGCTCCGCGGTGCCGCGAACGAGAGAAATCATGATCTCGTAGCCCTGGCGCTGATGGAAACTCTCCTCCCGGCAGACCCGGATCATCGCCCGCGCATACGGCCCGTAGGAACAGCGACACAGCGGGATCTGGTTCATGATCGCCGCGCCATCGACCAGCCAGCCAATGGCGCCGATGTCGGCCCAGGTCAGCGTCGGATAGTTGAAGATGGAGGAGTATTTCGCCCGGCCGGAGAGCAACTGATCCACCAGGTCCTCCCGCGCCACCCCCAGCGTTTCGGTGGCGGCATAGAGATACAGCCCGTGGCCGCCCTCGTCCTGCACCTTGGCCAGCAGCGCCGCCTTGCGCCGCAGCGAGGGCGCGCGGGTGATCCAGTTGCCCTCGGGCAGCATGCCGACGATCTCGGAATGCGCGTGCTGGCTGATCTGGCGGATCAGCATGCGGCGATACGCCTCGGGCATCCAGTCATTCGCCTCGATCTTCTCCCCGGCGTCGATGCGCGCCTGGAAGCGGCTCTCGCGCTCGCCCTCGGGGATCGCATCCGTCTCGTTCAGCCCCTGCGCATACATCCACGCCTCCTGCCCGCCGATTGTCGGCACATTGTAACGCGGATAAACTTCGCGAAGAAACCATTCGAGGCTCAGCCGATGCCGGTCCACAAGTGGGCAGAAAGTTTTTGCTTCTTTTTTCAAAAAGAAGCGCTTTCTTTTTTGCAAAAAAGAAACAAAAAACTTTTATCCGTTGAGGGCGTATTGTGATCGGGGGCAAGCCGGAAATCTACCTGGCGGGGCCGGAGGTTTTTCTGCCGGACCCGTTGGCGCGGGCGGCGGAGATGAAGGCGATTTGTGACCGCCTGGGGGCGATAGGGCGCTTTCCGCTCGATAACCAGGACGGCGTTGCGCACGGCGATCCCGATGTCATGGCCGCCAATATCAGCCGCGCGGACGAGGCGCTGGTGCGCCGGTGCGATGCCGTCGTGGCCAATATGACGCCGTTTCGCGGGCCGTCGACGGATGCGGGTACATGTTATGAGATGGGCTTCGCCAAGGGCCTCGGCAAGCTGGTGGTCGGCTGGACGGAGGACCCGCGCCGCTGGCAAGAGAAGATCGCCGCCCTCACGCCGCTCACCCCCGACGGCGATTGGTTCCGCGATGCGGACGGCATGCTTTGCCGCGATTTCGGGCTGATCGACAATCTGATGATGGTCAAAGGCGCCGCCGGCGTCTTTACCTCCTTCGCAGCCGCGATTGCCTTCGCCGTCCAGACTCTCCGATCGGAACAAAAATGACCCGCCGCACCACCGCCGAGGCCACCGTCGATACGCTCGCGCGCCACGGTATCGACACGCTCTACGCCCTCCCGGGTGTGCATAACGACTATCTGTTCGACGCCATTGCCCAATCCAACGGCCGCATGCGCGCTCTGCATCCGCGCCACGAACAGACATCGGCGTATATGGCGCTGGGGGCGGCGCTGGCGACGGGAAGGGCGCAGGTGTGCGCGATGGTGCCTGGCCCGGGGGTGCTGAATGCCGCCGCGGCGCTGCTCACGGCCTACGGCACCGGCGCGCCCGTGCTGGCGCTGGCGGGGCAGATACCGACCGACGCGATCGACAAGGGCTGGGGCCATCTGCACGAGTTGCCGGATCAGCTTGGCCTGTTACGACATTTTACCAAATTCGCCGCGCGTATATCGTCGGCGGCCGACGCGCCTGGTCTGGTGGCCGAGGCGATCCGGCAGGCGTTGAGCGGGCGCACCCGCCCGGTGGCGCTGGAGTGCGCAATCGATACCTGGGGCCGCCCGGGGATGGCCGATGACGTGGACCCGTTGCCGATCCTGCGCCCCGCCATCGACGAGGACGCGATGGCCGCCGCGGCAAAACTCCTCGGTGGCGCCGAGCGCCCGTTCATCATCGCCGGCGGCGGCGCGCTCGATGCGGCACCCGCGCTTCTGGCCATCGCCGAACGCCTGCAGGCGCCCGTGCTGACCTATCGGCGCGGGCGTGGCGCCATTCCGACGACGCATCCGCTCGCCGTTTCGCTGCCCGTCGGGCATCGGTTGTGGAAGCACGCGGACGTCGTGCTGTGCGTCGGCTCGCGCATGCATTTCGCGCAGTCGAACTGGGGCACCGACGCGGCGATGAAGATCATCCGCCTCGACATCGACGCCGAGGAGCATCACCGGTTCCGCCGGCCGGACGTGGCGCTGCACGCCCATGCGGCCGATGGACTCGCCTCCCTCCTCGCCGCTTTGCCGGACCATCCGCGCGGGCCGCGCGAGGATGTGGCGCGGGAGCAGGCCTGGTTCGCCGAGCGCCTGTCGCGGCAGGAGCCGCAGATGGGGTTTTTGCGTGCGATCCGTGCCGCCTTGCCGGCCGATGGCATCGTGGTTGAGGACGTGACGCAGGTGGGTTTCGTCGGCCGCCTCGCCTTTCCCGTCGATGCGCCGCGCCGCTACATTTCGCCGGGCTATCAGGATAATCTCGGCTGGGGCTACGGCACCGCGCTGGGCGTGCAGGCGGCGTTGCCGGAGCGCGCGGTGGTCGCGATCTCCGGCGATGGTGGCTTCATGTATCAGGCGGCCGAACTGGCGACGGCCATGCGCCACCATCTGCCGGTGGTCGCCGTGGTGTTCGATGACGGCGCGTTCGGCAATGTGAAGCGCATCCAGGAGGAGCGCTTCGGCAACCGGCTGATCGCGCATGATCTGCACAATCCGAATTTCTTCGACTTCGCCCGCAGCTTCGGGATGAACGCCTACCGGGCGCATAACGAGAGCGAACTGCGCGATACGCTCACCGCCGCCCTGGCCACCCGCGCGCCGGCGCTCATCCATGTTCCCGTTGGGGAAATGCCCAGTCCGTGGGATATGCTCGCTCTGCCCAGGGTGCGCGGCTTCGACGAAGCCTGGCGGCCCGCCATGCCATGAAGGAGACCCACACCATGCAACGCCGAGACATCAACGCCCCTGACGCGCCCGCCCCCGCTGGCTCCTACAGCCAGGCGGTCGAGGTGACCGGGGTGACCCGCACGCTCTATGTCAGCGGCCAGGTTGGCCTTGATACGGCCGGCAACACGCCCGACGACCTCGCCAGCCAGTGCCGCCTCGTCTGGGCCAATCTCGAAGCGCAGCTGCGCGCCGCGGGCATGGGGCTCGACAACATCGTCAAGCTGACCACCATCCTGCCGGAATCGAGCAGCCTCGGCGAAAGCCGCAAGGCCCGTGCGGCGGCGATGGGCGACCGCAAACCGGCGAGCACACTGATCATCGGCGGCCTCGCCAGCCCGGCCTGGAAGATCGAGATCGAGGCGATCGCCTGCGCGTAGCCGCGCTTGGATGGTGGGCGTAGCGGAACTGCCGGCCGACGCATGGGAGACGCTGACCGGCAGCTATTGGCGGGGGGGGCGCGGAGGGGTAGAAAAGGCCAGAGGCGTTGCCCCTGGACCCCGAATGTAGCGGATTCCAAAGGCTCCGCCTTTGGTGGGTCCTCCGACGCGCCGCTTGCGCGGCGACGGCAGAGCCCTGGCCTTTTTTCCTCTCCCGGGAGCTCTTCCATGTCCACGCGCTATCGCATCGGCTTCGACATCGGCGGCACCTTCACGGATTTCATTCTGCTGGACGCCGAGCGCTCCGACATTCGGCTGCATAAATGCCTGACCACGCCCGATGACCCGTCGGTTGGTGCGCTGGAGGGGTTGGATGAAATCGTCGCGAGTGCGGGCCTCAAACTCTCCGATATCGGCGAGATCGTGCACGGCACCACGCTGGTCACCAACGCGCTGATCGAGCGGCGTGGCGCCAAGCTCGGGCTGATCACGACCGCGGGATTTCGGGACATCCTGGAGATGGGCACCGAGCAGCGCTACGACATTTACGATCTGTTTCTGCAATACCCCGAGCCGCTGGTGCCGCGCCGTCGTCGCCTGGAGGTGCCGGAGCGGATGGATCGGGACGGGCTGACGGTGACCGAGTTGGACATCGACGCGGTGCATGACGCCGCGCGCAAACTGGCGGCGGACGGGGTGGAGGCGATTGCCGTCTGCTTTCTGCACGCCTATCGCAACCCGGCGCATGAGCGGGCGGCGGGGCAGGCGATCCGGGCGCTGTTCCCGGAGATCGCGGTGTCGCTGTCGTCGGACGTGGTGGCGGAGTTGTGGGAATACCAGCGCCTGACGACGACGTGCGCGAATGCGTTCGTGCAGCCGCTGATGGATCGTTACGTGCGGCGGCTGGAGCGCGAGTTGTGGCAGCGCGGGTTTCGCGGTGCGCTGTATCTGATGCATTCGGCCGGCGGCCTGGTGTCGCCCGAGACGGCGCGGGCTTTTCCGATCCGACTGCTCGAATCCGGGCCGGCCGGCGGCGGTCTCGCGACCGCGTTCTTCGGCAAGATGGCGGGCAAGGACGACGTGATTTCGTTCGACATGGGCGGCACGACGGCGAAGGCGTGCCTCATCGAGAACGGTCGCGCGGCTGTTGCGGCGGAGATGGAAGCCGCGCGGGTGCATCGGTTCAAGAAGGGATCGGGGCTGCCGATCAAGGCGCCGGTGATCGACATGATCGAGGTCGGTGCTGGCGGTGGCTCGATCGCCTCGGTGGACGAGGTCGGGCTGCTGCGCGTCGGGCCGCATTCGGCGGGCGCCGATCCCGGGCCGGCTTGTTACGGGCGGGGTGGCACGCAGCCGACGGTGACGGATGCGAATTTGCTGCTGGGATATTACGATCCAGGCTTCTTCCTCGGCGGGCGGATGGCGCTCGATCGTGACGCGGCCGAACGGGCGCTGGCGGGCGTCGGCGCCAAGATCGGGCTGTCGGTGGTGGAGACGGCGTGGGGCATTCATCGTGTCGTGACCGAAAGCATGGCGGCGGCGGCGCGTATCCATATCGTCGAGAAGGGGCGGGACCCGCGGGCCTACGCGATGGTCGGCTTCGGCGGTGCCGGGCCGGCCCATGCGGCGGGGGTGGCACGCATTCTGGGCGTGCAGGAGTTGCTGATCCCGCCGGCCTCCGGGGCTGCCTCGGCACTGGGATTCCTTGCCGCGCCATTGTCGTTCGAGCAGGTGCAGAGCCATCCCGTTCGCCTCGACGAAGCGGGTGCGGCGGAGCGGATCGATCTGATATTGCATGAACTGGAGGCGGAGACCCGTGGCCGGATCACCGCGGCCGGGATTGCCGCGGCCGACGTGGTGACGGAGCGCACCGCCGATATGCGGCTGTTCGGGCAGTTGCACGAAATCAGCGTGAAGCTGCCGGGCGGCACGATCGACGACGCGATGATGCCGGGCATTCGCGCCGCTTTCGCCGCCGCCTACGCCGAGCGCTACACCTCAGTTTATGAGGGCGTGGCTGTGCAGCTTGTGTCCGTGCGGGTGCGCTGCCACGGCCCGATCCCCTCGCTCACCCTCGCCCAGGCCGACCGCCGCGCCGCCGGACCGCTGCTGAAGGGCACGCGGCGCGCCTTCTTCGGCGATGGGTTTGTCGATACGCCCGTGTATGATCGTTACGCGCTGACCAATGGTGCCGAACTCGCGGGGCCGGCGATCATCGAAGAGCGCGAGGCCACCACGATCCTCGGCCCGGGCGATCGGCTGACGGTGGATGCGGCGGGGACCATGCGTATTCAGGTGGCGGTCGTGCAGCCGTCGGCGGCGCGGATCACGCCGGCCACACCGATGGCCGAGGCGCGGGCGTTGATCGAGGCCGACCCGGTGTCGCTGGAGATCATGTGGGCGCGGCTCGTCACGGTTGTGGAAGAAATGTGGCACACCATCGTGCGCACTGCGTTCTCGTTGATCGTGTCCGAGGCTCAGGATTTCGCGACGGATCTGCTTGATCCCGATGGCGAGAGCCTCGCCCATTCGCCGCGCGCGATGCCGGTGTTCAACCTCACCGTGCCGATCGCGGTGAAGGCGCTGCTGAAGAAATATCCGCCGCACACGCTCCGCCCGGGCGACGTGTTGATCACCAACGACCCCTGGCTCTGCGCCGGGCATTTGTTCGACATTGCCGTCGTCACGCCGGTGTTTCGCGACGGCCATCTGGTCGCGCTGACGGCGACCGTTGGCCATGTCGGTGATATCGGCGGCACCAAGGACAGTCTGCGGGCGCGTGAGATCTACGACGAGGGTTTCCAGATTCCGCCGATGAAGCTGTATCGCGCGGGGGTGGCCAATGAGGATCTGTTGACGTTACTTGGCGAGAACGTCCGCAAGTCCGAGGAGGTGCTGGGGGACCTGCATTCTTTCGTCGCGGCGAACCAGCTTGGCGCCGACCGCCTGCTGGCCTTCATGGCGGATTACGGCATGCACGATTTGCGTGCTCTGGCCGCCGTCGTGCAGGACCGCTCGGAAACCGCGATGCGCGATGCCATCCGCGCGCTTCCGGATGGAGAGTATGTCTCGCAGATTTCCAATAACCCGCTCGGCACGAAGCTCACCTATCCCCTCAAGGTGACGGTGGCCGGTGATACCATCGAACTCGACTTCGAGGGAGCGCCGCCGCAACAGGCGCAAGGCGGGCTGAACTGCACCTATACCTATACTGCGGCCCACGCGACCTATCCAATGAAGTGCATCCTGTCACCGCAGATACGCAGCAATGCCGGCTGCTATCGGCCCTTTACAGTCAAGGCGCCGGTAGCCTCCATTCTAAACTGCACGAGACCCGTCAGCGTCAATCTGCGGACACGCACGGGGTGGTATATCGCGCCGAACATCTTCAAGGCGCTGGCCGAGGCGGCGCCGCACCAGGTGCAGGCGGCGACCGGGCTGCCGCACGCGGTCAACATCTACGGGCGCGACCCGGATGGCCGCATCTACGCGGATCATTTCTTCATGGGTGGAGGGCAGGGGGCCTGCTCGCGCACGGATGGCAAATCGGCGCTGCTCTATCCGACCTCGGCGTCGAACACGTCCGTCGAGTTGATGGAGACGCGCGCGCCGGTGCTCGTGCTGGAGAAATCGCTCGTCGCCGACAGCGGCGGGCCGGGGCGGCTGCGCGGCGGTCTTGGCGTGCGCACCAGCCTGCGCAAGCTGCATGACGACGGTTTGCCGACCCTGTTCTCCGTCTATCCCGAGGGCGTCGGCATTGCCACCGAGGGCCTGTTCGGCGGCCGCCATGGTGGCGGCGTGCATGGCGTGGTGAAGGATCTCGCCGGCAAGATCGTCCATGATTGCGGCACGGGCGAACTGGTCACGCTGAACACCACCGACCGGATGGTTGAGGTGCAACTCGCCGGCGGCTCAGGCTACGGCGATCCGCGCGCCCGGCCGCGTGATCGCCTCGATGACGACGTGGCCGACGGCTACGTTTCGGCCACGTCGGCCGCGCAGGATTATTTTGGCGGAACCCCTTCCGACTCGGCCGCGGAGTGAGTAACGTAACTTTAATGTGAAACAGGGGGCTTCGATGAGCGGTACGACGCGACAGCATCCGGCGTTCTTCAGCTTCGCCAGTCTCGCCCTCATCGCCCCCCTCTGTGTCCTCGGCGCGATCATCGGCACCGAACTGATTACCACACTGGGGATCACCACCAACACCGCGCTGATCGGCGCGCTGGCCGGGATGGCGCTGGCACGCCTGCCGATGGCAATCTTCGGCCACTACAAATCCACCCACATGCAGAACCTGGCACAGAGCGCCATCTCGGCGGCGACATTCGGCGCCGGCAACGCGATGATGCTGCCGATCGGCATTCCCTTCGTGCTCGGGCGGATGGACCTCGTCGGCCCGATGATGCTTGGCGTGTTCCTCGCCATGCTCGTCGATGGCTACATGCTCTATCGGATGTTCGACAGCGAGGTGTTCCCCGCCGAGGGCGCCTGGCCGCCTGGCGTGGCCGCGGCGGAGGCGATCAAGGCTGGCGACGAGGGCGGCCGCAAGGGGGCGGTGCTGCTCGGCGGCCTTGGGGTTGGGATCATCGGGTCCTATTTCCTGATCCCGATGTCCGCCTTCGGTGTTGCCTTCATCGGCAATATCTGGGCGCTCAGTATGTTCGGCATCGGCCTGCTGATCCGCTTCTATTCATCGACCGTCATGACCTGGCTGGCGCCGGGTGGCGACCTGATGAAAGCGTATATTCCGCACGGCGTCATGGTCGGGGCCGGGCTCGTGGCACTCATCCAGGTCATCATGCTGATGATGAAGAAGGACAGCGCCGTCTCGGCCACGCGCACGCCAGCCGCCGAGGTGCGCCGCACCATCATCGGCGGCACCGGGGCCTATCTCGCCATCGCCGTACTCCTCGCACTGCTCGGCGGCATGTTCACCGAGATGTCCGCGGGCATGCTGATCGCCTTCATCATCTACGCGGCCTTCGCGGCACTCATCCATGAACTGATCGTCGGCCTCGCCGCCATGCATGCCGGCTGGTTCCCCGCCTTCGCCGTGGCGTTGATCACGCTGGTGATCGGCATGCTCATCGGCTTCCCGGCGCCCGCTCTGTGCCTGCTCGTCGGCTTCTCGGCCGCGACCGGCCCCGCCTTCGCCGACATGGGGTACGACCTCAAGGCCGGCCACATGTTGCGCGGCTACGGCACCGATCCGGCCTTCGAACGTGAGGGGCGTAAGCAGCAGATGTTCGCTGCGATGTTCGCCTTCGTCGTGGCCGGCATCGTCGTGCTGCTGTCCTACAAAGGCTACTTCGCCGCGAACAAGGTCGCCCCCGTCGACCGTGTCTATGTCGCCACCATCAAGGCCGGGGCTTCCTGGGAAGTGGCGCAGCAACTGATGATCTGGGCCATCCCCGGCGCGATCGTGCAGTTCCTCGGCGGCCCGCAACGCCAACTCGGCGTGCTCTTTGCCACCGGGCTGCTGCTGATGGTTCCGCTCGCCGGTTGGGCGGTGCTGCTCGGCGTGGTGCTGCGGATCGTGTGGATGAAAGCCACCGACGGGAAGAAGCAATCGGACATGGAGGTGTTCGCCGCCGGCATCATCGCGGGGGACGCGCTCTATAGTTTCTACAACACGATGTCGCGGACGTTCTTTCCAAAGACTTAAGGCGAGGGCAGAGCCCTCGCCTTGTCTTGCGGTGATTTTGGATGCCTGAACGCACCCAGGTTGGCATCATCGGCGCCGGGCCTGCGGGGTTGTTGCTCGCGCAAGTGCTGCATCTCCACGGCATTTCGAGCGTCGTCATCGAGGCGCAGTCGCGCGATTACGTCGAGCAGCGCGTGCGGGCCGGGCTGATGGAGCATGATGCGTGCCAGCAGATGCGCGATGCCGGCGTGGGCGCGCGGATGGATCGCGAGGGGCTGGCGCATGAGGGGATTGTGTTGCGTTTTGCCGGCGGCAGTCACCGCATTGCGTTGACCGAGCTGACGGGTCGGCATGTGACGGTCTATGGCCAGCAGGAGGTCGTGAAGGACCTGATCGCCGCCCGGCTTGCCGCGGACCAGCCGCTTCATTTCGGTACCGACGGGGTGGCGATCGATGGTATCGCGACGGATCGGCCGACGATCCGCTATCGCCATGAGGGCCGCGACCACACGTTGCGATGCGACGTCATTGCGGGGTGCGACGGCTTCCATGGCATCAGCCGGCCGGCCATGCCGGGGGTGTCGGTCTATGAGCGCGTCTATCCGTTCGGCTGGCTCGGCATTCTCGCCGATGCCGCGCCGTCGAGCCATGAGCTTGTGTATGCCAGCCACGCCGATGGGTTTGCCCTGCTCAGCATGCGCTCGCCGAAGGTCAGCCGGCTCTATCTGCAATGCGCGCCCGACGAGAAACTCGCCGACTGGTCCGATGATCGCATCTGGGACGAGCTGGAAACGCGATTGGCCGACGATCAGGGATTTGTGCTGGCGCGCGGAAACATCACCCAGCGCGGGATCACGCCGCTGCGCAGTTTCGTCGCCGAGCCGATGCGCTCGGGGCGGTTGTTCCTGCTTGGGGATGCCGCGCATATCGTGCCGCCGACCGGCGCGAAGGGCCTCAATCTCGCGTTCGCGGACGTGCATGTGCTGTCGCGGGCGTTGATCGACTGGTATCGGTCGGGCGCCACCGAGGGGCTTGAAACCTATTCGGACACGGCACTTCGCCGCGTCTGGAAGGCCGAGCGGTTTTCGTGGTGGCTGACCACGCTGATGCATCGGTTCGACACGCACTCGCCGTTCGAGCGCCGGATGCAACTGGCGGAACTCGACTATCTCACCAGTTCGCGGGCGGGGATGACGACGATTGCTGAGAATTATGTGGGGCTGAAGCTGCTCTGACGTTACCCATCGAGTGCCGCGCGCACGGCCCGCGCGAGGTCGAGGGTGCGGAATGGCTTGCGCAGCACGGGGAATACCAGGCCGGCAGAGGCGGCAGCGCCGCGATCCGCAGGATCAGCCGGCGCGGCGACACGACCCGGGCAGCCTCGTCGGCCATGCGGCTGCTCGACTTCCACGGATAACCAGACCGCGCATCGGGGCGTATCGGCAAGCGAATTCTCGGTGGGGGTGCCTTGCGATCAGGCACTGGCCCGTTCAAACTGTTCGCCACCGCCGCCCCGAGCTAGGAAGCACCCGCCATGCAAGACGTATCCGCCCGCCGCGCCCGTGCCTGCGCGACCCTGCTTCGCCAGGTGCACGCGATCACCGCCCGCGAGGGCATCGCCCCCTCCGCGCTGCATGCGATCAAGCTGAAGCTGGTGGCGCTCGCCAATCGCGCGGAGTTGTTCCCGCCGGCCGATTTCGCCATGCCCGTCGCCCAGGGCCGCAACCATCCGCTGCTGGTGGAGGACAATGACGGCCACGGCCTGTATCTGACGATCAACCTGCCCGGCAAGGAGGCGGCGCCGCATGACCACGGCATCTGGTGCGTGAACGCCGCCATTTCCGGGCGTGAGCGCCATGTGTTTTTCCGCCGCACCGATGACGGCGCCACGCCCGGCAAGGCGGCGGTGGAGAAGGTCGGCGAGGTGATGGTCGAGCCGGGCCGCGGCATGGCGATGGCCGATCACGACATCCACAGCACCGAGGTGGTCGGCGATACGCCGGCGATCGGTCTGGCCCTCTATGGCTATGCGCTGACGCGCTTCCCGTCGGTCGCGTGGTATCACCCGGACCTCGGCAGCGCGCGTGCGACCGTCTCGCGCCGCCATCCGGCGGTGGCGTAGATGGCCCGCGCCCCCAAGTCCCACCGCGTTACCATTACCAACATGGGCACCAATACCGGCGCGGTGATCGACTGTGCGGCCGGCCAGACCATCCTGCACGCCGCCATCGCCGCCGGGATCGACTATCCCTATGCCTGTGCCAGCGGCAATTGCGGCACCTGCATCAGCCAGATCGAGTCCGGCAAAGTCAGCCTGCTGCCGCGCAGCGATGCGTCGCTCAGCGCGGAGCAGGCCAAGGCCGGCCGCACTCTGGCGTGTCGCGCCCGGCCGCGCGGCGATGTGGCGATCACCTGGCTGGGGCGCGGGCGGAAGTAGACGGATCGCGTTGCGGTGTAGGACGGGGTGGCGCAGGACGGGAAGGTGGTGCGGACGGCGGGACTTGAACCCGCACTCTCATTGAGAAACAGATTTTCTTACCACTGCGGGTTTCCCCGCCGCCTTGAGGCGTTTGTGGTCTGGACTGTCCCTTCGCCAAAGCCTCGCGGCCGTAGGCGCCACCCGTCCAGTCTCTACACCTTCCCCCAACCGAGGGCTTGGCTCGGGATTGGCCTGGGGCTGATGCCCGTTAGCGTTCCCCGACTTTGAGCGGTTCTACTCCACGGATTTCCCCGTGGGCACTCCAATTGAAGTCTGCTGCGTCTACCAATTTCGCCACGTCCACATGGTTCTATATGTGCCACAACGCGCCGCGTCGCGCGAGGTTGGCCTGAGCCGCTATGTTTGCAGGGCCACCTCGCACGCAATGTCCAGCGCCCGGCGGATCAGCGTCTCGCTCGCCTCGGGCGTGCGGAACGCGCTGTGCGAGGAGAGTGTGACGTTCTCCAGCGTCGCCAGCGGATGGCCGGCCGGCAGTGGCTCGGTGTCGAATACGTCCAGGGCGGCGTGGCGCAAATGGCCCGACCGCAGGGCGGCGATCAGCGCCGTCTCGTCGATCACCGCACCGCGCGCGGTGTTCACCAGCAGCGCACCCGGCCGCAATTTGGCGAGGCGCTCGGCGTTCAGGAAACCGCGCGTGGCGTCGTTCAACAGCAGATGCACGCTCAGCACGTGGCTCTGGGCGAGCAGGGTGTCGAGATCGACGAACGTGACGCCGGGCGCCGTCCGTGGCGTGCGGTTCCACGCCAGCACGCGCATGCCCGATCCGCTGGCGATCCGCGCCACCTCCGCCGCGATGCTGCCGAAGCCGAGCAGCCCGATCGTCTGCCCGGTCAGCTGCATGCCCACCGGACCCGGCCATCCGCCGGCGCGGACGCCGCGATCCATCATCGCGATATCCCGCGCGGCCGACCACATCAGCGCGATGGCGTGTTCGGCCACGGCCGTGTCGCCGTAGCCCTTGATGGTGTGCACGGTGATGCCGATATCCGCGAGTTCCTCGGGGTTCATGTAGCTGCGCGCGCCGGTGCCGAGGAAAATGACGTGCTTCAGGCCCACGCATTGCCGCATTATTGCCGTCGGCATCGGCGTTTGATCGTTGACCACGAAGTCGTAGCCGGTGAGCAGGCCCGGGATCTCCTCCGGTGCGACCCGCTCGACGGGATTGATATCGGCCGGCGGATCGCCCGCCCGCCGCATTTTGTTGTAGAGAGCCCCGATCTCAGTCCCCGCGTCGATGAAAAGACCCTTCATGTCATCCCCCGTATGTTGCCCGATCCTGGAGTGCTCCGCGCCGGCCCGCAAGCCACCGGTGGGAGGTTTTGTGGTCCTGGCGCTCATGCTCGCGTCGTTCGCACCGCTGGCACACGCGGCCAAGCCGCCACCACTCGGTGCCAATGAGACGCCGACGCCCGCCCCGGCTCCATCGCAACAGCGCCCGGCGCCGCCATCCGGCGCCCGCGCCTCGGCCACCGGGTCCGGCTTCGTGGTTGCGAACGGCAAGCTGCTGACCAACGCCCATGTCGTGCAGGGCTGCAACCGCATCACCGCACGCAACGCCGCCGGGCAGACGGTGAACGCCACGGTCGGCGCCAGCGACACGCGGCGCGACCTTGCCGTGCTCAGCGTGCCCGACGGCTTCGGACCACCGCTCTCCTTCCGTGAATCGCCGCCGGTGCGTCGTGGCGACAGCGTGATCACCTACGGATTTCCGCTCTCCGGCGTGCTGTCCTCAGGCCCGACGCTGACCACCGGCGACATCAGCGCGTTGGCCGGGCTGCGCGACAATCCGCTGCATTTTCAGATCAGCGCGCCCGTGCAGCCGGGCAATTCCGGGGGCCCGCTGCTCGACGCGCAGGGTAACATCGTCGGCGTTGTCACCTCCAAGCTGAACGCCGCCCAGATTGCCCAGATGACCGGCGGGGACATTCCGCAGAACGTGAACTTCGCGGTGAAGGGCAGCGAGGCGCTGGCGTTCCTTAACGAACAGGGCGTGCAGCCGTGGCGCGCCTCCAGCAGCGGCCCGGACCGCCGCGCCGCTGAGGTGGGCGAAGTGGCCAACCCGTCGACGGCGTTCCTGTCCTGCTATCGGTGAATCAGTAGGCGCCCGCCCAGCCATCCCGCCGCGGATCGCTGCCGGCCGCGCGCACGCCGTTGCCCATCACCCGGATCGCCTGCATTGCGCAGGGGCCTTCGAGGTGACCCAGGCGCGTGATCTGATGCCCGCGCCGCGCGAGATCGGCGAGGACGTCCGCGCCATGATCCGCCTCGATCGACAGCGTACCATCGCCGGCATGCGGCCAGTTCGCCCCTTGCCCGGCCTGGCTCGATGTCCAGCGCGGCAGTTCCAGGGCGGTCTGCGGATCGCAGCCAAGATCGAGCATGGACACCACCACCTGCGCGTTCACCTGCACCTGGTTGTCCGCCCCGGGGGTGCCGAGCACGGCGACCAGCTTGCCGTCTTTCAGCACCATCGGCGCGTTCATCGTGTGGCGCACGCGCTTGCCGGGGATCAGCCGGTTGGCGTGGTTCGGCGCCACATGCCAATACGCCATGCGGTTGTTGAGCAGCACCCCGGTATCCCCCGCGGTCACGCCCGAACCATAGGCGCCGTTGATCGACTGGATGCCTGAGACGGCGTTGCCCTCGGCGTCGATGACGCAGAAATACGTGGTGTTCCCTTCCGCCGCCTCGGCGCGCAGGCCGATCACGGCGGCGCGGCTCATGTCGATGGTGGCGGCGAGTTTGTCGGCATGGGCGTCCGACAGCAGGCGCTCCAGCGGCACGGTTTCAAAGCGGGGATCGGCGCCGTAGGTCTCGCGATCGAGGAAGGCGAGCTTCTTCGCTTCCACCAGCACGTGCACCCGCTCGGCCGGCGACAGTTTCGCCAGATCGAACCGCTCGGCGATCTTGAGCATCTGCAACATGGTGAAGCCGGTCGAATTCGGTGGGGTCTGGCGGATTTCCCAGCCGCGATACTGGATCGAGATCGGCGCCGTCGTCTCCGACCGGCAGGCGGCGAGGTCGGCCGCCGTCACCATCGCGCCGGCCTCGGCCATGCCCTTCGCCAGGCGTTGGGCGAGCTTGCCGCGATAGAAGGTTTCCGCCCCGTCGGCCGCGATTTCCTCCAGCGTGCGCGCCAGATCGGGCTGCAACACCAACTCGGCCAAGCCCTTGTCGAGAAACACCCGGGCACTGCGCGCATCCGCCGCCAGCAGCGCCTGGCAATTGGCGGTGAAATAGCGATAGCCATGCGTCGCCGCGAAGCCGTCCCTGGCGAGGGCGATCGCCGGCTTCACAAGCTCCGCCCAGGCCATCCGCCCGTGCGCCGCATGCATCGCGGCAATTCCCGCGAGACAGCCGGGCACGGACACGCTGAGCGGCCCCGCCACCGCGACGCCGGCCGCGAACCGCTCCGCCGTCGCCGATGCCGGCGCCGGCCCGGTGCCGTTGAACACCGCCGCCCGGCCGTCGTTCAGATGCAGGTTGTAGAACCCATCCCCGCCCAGCCCGGACATCATCGGCTCGCACACGCCCAGCGCCAGTGACACCGCGACCGACGCATCGACCGCATTGCCGCCGGCGCGGAGAATATCGAGCCCGGCCTGGGTCGCCATCGGATGGTTGGCGCCCACGGCGCCGTTGCGGCCCATGATCAGCGGGCGGTGGCTGCGTGGCGAAGGATACATCGGAAAACTCCTGTTCTACGCGAGCCTGTTCTATGCGAGATCGGCGACGGCGACGTGATAGCGGCGGATCGCGGCCAGATGGTCGTGCAGCTCCCGCCCGGCGATGCGCTGGTGCGGGCCGCGGCCATAGGTGGTGTTCAGCGTGATATGCGTCGCCCCCAGCTTCTTCCACGCCAGGAACTCAGCGCGCCATTCGGCCTCGGCGCCATGCGCGGTCGACGTCCAGACTTCGAGACCGACCTTGGCGGGATCGCGGCCTTCGGCTTCGACCAGGCGCTTGAGCGTGTCGAACTCCGCCCCCGCCGTCTCCACGGGATGCGCCAGCATCATCCAGCCATCGCCCCATTTGGCGATGCGCTGGAACGTCGCCTCGTGATGCCCACCGAACCACACGGGCACGCGGCGCGCCACTGGCAGCGGGTTGATCCCGGCATCCTCGATGGTGTGGAACTTGCCCTTGAAGGTGACATGCGGCTCCGCCCACAGTGCCTGCATCACCTGCACCTGTTCCTCCGAGCGCTTGCCGCGATTGCGGAAGTTCTCGTTCAGGCCGACGAACTCCACCTCGTTCCAGCCCACGCCAATGCCGAGCCGGAAGCGCCCGGGCGCCAGCAGATCGAGGCTCGCCGCCTGTTTCGCCACCAGTACGGTCTGACGCTGCGGCAGGATCAGCACCTGCGTCGAAAACCCGATCCGCCGCGTGCAGCCGGCGAGAAAGCCGAACAGCACGAAGGGGTCATGAAACAAGTCCGCCGACGTGTTGCGATCGCCCCAGTCCGGCCGGCTCGCCGCGTTCACGCCGATTACGTGATCGGCCAGCATCAGATGGTCGTAACCCAGCGCCTCGGCGGTCTGCGCCAGTTCCTGCACGATTGCGGGTTCGCCACCGGTATCGCTGAGCGGCAGGTTGGTGCCGATCTGGACTTTCATCGGTTCAGCCCATGACCTGGACGGACGATGGCACGATCTCGAAGATCACCCGCACTTCGCTCGCGTTGCGATACGGATAGGCGTCGAGGTTCAGGTATTTCTTTGCCAGCGAGTCGATATGCGCGTCGCCGCCCGCCTCGGTCACGCGCCCGATGCGGCCGCGGATCTGGATGTAGCGATAGCCGTTATCGGGATCGACGATCGACAGCGCGACCGCCGCCCCCGGCGTCATGTTGCGCGATTTCACCCGCCCCTTGGCGGAGTTCACGCGGATATTGCCGGCGGTATAGTCGAACCAGATCGGCGTCACCTGCGGCGTGCCGTCGGGCATGATGGTCGCGAGATGGGCCAGCGGCTTCTTGGTCGTGAGGAGATCGAGATAGTTCTCCGGGATTGTTGCCATCGGTGCGTTTCCTTGCATGCTGGAACGGATAATAGCGCGGCAACCTATATGTCGAACAGCTTGCCCGGCGGCGGCGTGGTGCGCGTGTAGTCCATCACCGTGTAGCCGCCGCCCTGGTAGCGCTCCTGCACCGGATTGCCACTCACTTTGCCAGCCATTTGCGCGGCATAGGGATCGGCGCTGTCCTGCGGCAGCCAAGCCAGCGTGTCGCGCGCGTCGTGGCGCCAGTAGGTGCGGCTGTTGCTGGACGCACCCCAGATCACGCAACTCCCGGTCTTCTCCGCCAGTGTCGCGCGGGTGCAGAGCCGGGCGAGGTCGTCATAGCTGAGCCAGGTTGACAGCATCCGCGCGTCAATCGGCTCGGGGAAGCTGGAGCCGATGCGGACGTTGACGTTCTCCACGCCGTGCTTGAACCAGTACATCCGGCCCATCAGTTCGCCATAGGCTTTCGATAGTCCGTAGTAGCCGTCTGGCATGAACTGGCAGTCGTCGTCGAGCGGTGTGGCGCGCTCGTGGAAGCCGATGGAGTGGTTGGAGGAGGCGAACAGCACGCGGGCGCCCTCGCGCCTGGCCGCCTCGTAGATGTGGTAGAGGCCGCGGATGTTCGGCCCCAGCACGTCCTCGAACGGCTGCTCGGTGGAGACGCCACCGAAATGCAGGATCATGCCGCAGCCGGTGGCGAGGCGCAGGATGGTCACGCCGTCATTGAGGTCGGCCTTGGTGAAGCTCGCCCTCGGTGGCAGCGGGTCGGGGAAGGGGGCGATATCGGTCAAAACCAGCCTCCAGCCTTGCGCGCCCAGTGCCTTGGCCAGATGGCGCCCGAGATTGCCGGAGGCGCCGGTGAGCAAGACGGGTCTTGTCGGGATGTCGGTCATGGTCGTCGTCCTTCAATCGTCCAGTATCAGTATCCCACGGCCGCCCCGGCGGGGCGACGGTCGTCATTGGCGCCGTAGAACAGGCCGGGACGCATGCGCCCGGACAGTGCGGCGTCGTTGCCCGAGCTTGCGGCGCCGTTCTGGAGGGGGCGCGGCGGGCCGACGGCGATGACCTCGGCGGCGCCCCAGGGCGTTTGGGTGCGCAGCGTGTAGCCCATGTCGCGCAGCAATGCGGCGGTGTCCGGCGAGAGGCCGTGCGGTTCGACGAACACCTCGTCGGGCAGCCATTGGTGATGCAGCCGCGGCGCGTTCACCGCTTCCTGGATTTCCATGCCGTAGTCGATGACGTTGAGCGCGGTCAGCAGGGTGATGGTGATGATACGGGCGCCGCCGGGCGAGCCGAGCACGAGGAAGACGGCGCCGTCGCGCGTGACGATGGTGGGTGCCATCGAGGAGAGCGGGCGTTTGCCGGGCGCGATGGCGTTGGCGGCGCCCTGCACGAGGCCGAACAGATTGGGCACGCCGGCCTTGACGGTGAAGTCGTCCATTTCGTTGTTGAGCAGGAAGCCGGTGCCCTCGGCCATCACCAGCGCGCCGAAGCCGCCGTTGATCGTGGTGGTGACGGCCACCGCGTTGCCGGCCTTGTCGATGACGGAGTAGTGCGTCGTCTCGGTTTTCTCGTGCGGTGCGACGCCGGGCGCGAGGTCTTTCGAGGGCGTCGCGCGCGGGCCGATTTTGGCGCGGATGGCGGCGGCGTAGTCTTTCGAGAGCAGCCGCTCCAGGGGGTTCTGCACGAAGGCGGGGTCGCCGAGATAGGTGTTGCGGTCGAGGTAGGCGTGCCGCATCGCCTCGACCAGCAGATGCACGGATTGCGCCGAGCGGAAGCCGAGGGCGCGGAGATCGTAACCTTCGAGGATGTTGAGGATTTCGCACAAGGTGGTGCCGCCCGAGGAGGGTGGCGGGGCCGAGTGGAACACGTAGCCGCGATAGGAGCAGCGCAGCGGTGCGGCCTGGTTCACCCGGTACGCGGTGAAATCGGCGGCGGTGATGATGCCGCCACCGGCGCGCGATGCGGCTTCGACGGCGGCGGGAATGCGGCCGGCGTAGAAGGCGGCCGGACCGTCGGCGGCGATGGCGGCGAGGGTGTCGGCGAGGTCGGTCTGGATCATCCGGTCGCCGGGCTGGAACGGGGTGCCGTCAGGGCGCAGGAAGATCCGCGCCAGGAGCGGGTTGGCCTGGAACTGGCGGGTTCTGGTTTCCAGGATGTCAGTGTCGCCGCGCACGAGGACAAAACCCTCGCGCGCCAGCCGGATCGCGGCGGCCATCACGACGGCGCGAGGCAGGGTGCCGTAGGCGGTGAGTGCCGCATCCAGCCCGGCGACGCTGCCGGGCACGCCGATGGCCTTCCAGCCGAACAGGCTCGATCCGGGGACCGGGTTGCCGGCGGCATCGAGATACATGCCCGCACTGGCGGCCGCCGGCGCGGTCTCGCGGAAATCGAGGAAGGCGTCGCGCCCGTCGGCCAGATGCAGCGTCATGAAGCCGCCGCCGCCGATGTTGCCGCAGCACGGGTTCACCACCGCCAGCGCGTAGCCGACCGCGACGGCGGCGTCGACCGCATTGCCGCCGCGGCGCAGCATCGCCACGCCGGCTTCGGACGCCAGGCGTTGCGCGGAGACCACCATTCCGTTCGCCGCCTCGATCGCCGGCGGCGAGGCGGCGAAGGCGGGGCTCAGGGCGAAGCTGAGCAGCAGCGCCAGCCATCGCATCGCGGCTATCCTGCCGATGGGAGTGTCACCCCGATCATGTCGCCCTCGCGCACGATGCCGGCGAGGCGCGCCTCGCTCCAGCCCTCGGTGCCCGCGGGGCGCAGTGGCAGCACCATCCAGCGGTAATCCGCCGTGCTGTCGACCACGCGCAGCTTCACGTCGTCGGGCAGTTTGGTGCCCCATTCCCCCAGCAACCCGCGCGGGTCGCGCACGGCGCGGGCGCGGTAGGCGGCGGATTTGAACCAGAACGGCGGGTAGCCGAGCACCGCGCGCGGGTAGCAGGAGCACAGGGTGCAGACGACGAGGTTGTGGACCTCGGCGGTGTCTTCGAGCACGCCCAGCGGCGGCAGGCCGCGCATCGGGATATTCAGGGTTTCCGCCGCGATGGTGCCGTCGCGCAACATCAGCGCACGGTAGTCGGGATCGACCCAGGCCTTGGCGACCATGCGCGCGCCCTGCGCCGGGCTGCCGCCATCGGTGACGCGGATGCGCTCGGCCACTTCCTCCGGCGAGGCGATGCCCTTGGCCGCCAGCAGGCCGCGGATGGCGACGAGCAGTTGTTCGCTGTCGGTTTCCAGAATGCTCATGCGGCCTCCAGCCATGTCTCGTAGATTTCGACCACCACCTCGTCGCCACCACGGCCCTGGCGCCACAGCGCCTGCTGGTCGAAGCGCACGTGATAGAGCGGCAGGCGCGCGGCCGGGCGGCCGAAAGCAAGGTCCTCGGGATTGGGGAAATCGCCGAGATGACGAACCACGACACCGCTTTCGCCGCGCAGGTAATAGGGTGTGCGGATATGGCAGGGGCCGCGCGTTTCCGGCCAGTCGTTCTTTACCCGCACGCGGCTGCCGGGGGCGAGCATCAGCCGGCGTCCAGGGCTGCGCGCAACTCGGCCTCGGTGATCACACCCTTGGCGAGCAGGTTGTCGGTGATCGAACGGATCCAGCGTTGGTAGTAGCTGAGGCGGTGGTAGTCGGCTTCGGGGATCGCCTCGATGCCGCGCCGCAACTCATCGACCGACATCACCTTCTTGGCGCCGAGCAGGCCGCGAATGGCGTCCACCTCGCGGTCGAAATCGGTCAGCGCGTGCGGTTCGGTATCGACCGGATCGCACATGAATTTCGACACGCCGCCAAGGTCGTGCATCGCGCGGGGCGCGTCTTCCTTCGTGGTGGGCATCGCGCGCGGCGCGTCTTCCTGCGTGGTGGGCATCGCGTCAGCCTCCATCGATGGTCAGGATCGTCCCGGTCGTATAGCCGGAGCGCGGGCTGGCGAGGAAGGCCACGGCGGCGGCGATTTCCTCGGGTTTGCCGGGGCGGCCGAATGACATGCCGGCGCAGAGTTCCATCCAGCGTTCGCCGTCGCCCAGTTCATCGGTGGCGCGACGGCGCAGCAGCATTTCCATCCGCTGCGTGGCCGTCGCACCGGGATTGATGCCGACCACACGGATGCCGTCGGCGGGGCTCGCCTTGCCGAGGGCGCGGGTGAAGGCCATCAGGGCCGCATTGCCCGCCGCCCCGGCGATGTAGTTGGACGGGAATTTCTCCCCGGCCGCACCGATCACGTTGATGATCACCCCGTCCTTGCGCGCCGCCATCGTCGGATAGACGGCGCGGCACAGCGAGATGAAGCCGAACACCTTGAGGTCCCATGCGCGGCGCCAGGTCTCGTTGCCGACGCTGTCCAGCCCGCCGGGCGGAATGGCGCCGGCATTGTTGACGAGGATATCGACCGGCGCCGCCATCTGCGCCACCCGCAGCACTTCGCTCTCCTGCGAGAGATCGGCGGCGATGGTCGTCACGTTGACCTGCCGGCGCGCCCGCACGGAGGCAGCGGCGTCCGCCAGGGCCGCCGGATCGCGCGCCACCAGCGTCACGTCCACGCCCTCTTCGGCGAGCAGTTCGGCGGTCGCCCGGCCGATGCCCTTGGAGCCGCCGGTGATCAGGGCATGCTTGCCCGCAAGCTGTAGGTCCATCGTTCAGGCCGCCTTCTTGATGCCGTTGTGATAGGCCCGGCACGCATCGCCGAAAGCCCGGAAGATCGCGATGCTCGGGGCATCCTTCATGTAGTGCCACTCCGGGTGCCATTGCACGCCGAGGACGAAGCCCGTCGTCTGCGCGCGCACCGCCTCGATCGTGCCATCGGCGGCGCGGGCCTCCACCAGCAGGCCCTCGCCCGGCCGGTCGATCGCCTGCTGGTGCAGCGAGTTCACCATGATCTCGGTCTCGCCGACCATCCGCGCGAGATGGCCGGACAGCGTGACGCTGTGCTTGAGCCGGAACAGATGGTCGAAATCGATCGGCTCCACCCGCTCGGCGTCATTGGTCATGGCGCGATGATCGGCGCGGCCGGGCACTTCCTGCACCTTCTGGATCAGCGTGCCCCCGAGGGCGACGTTGAGTTCCTGGATGCCGCGGCAAATCGCCAGCACCGGCAGGCCGCGGGCGATGGCGGCGCGCACCAGCGGCAGGGTCGTCGCGTCGCGATGCGGGTCATGGGCATCGGGCGTCAGGTCCTCGTCCACCCCGTAGGTGCTCGGGTGCAGGTTGCTCGGGCTGCCCGACAGCACCAGGCCGTCGAGGCGGTCGAGCATGGCGACCAGGCCGGCGCCGACGGGGGGCAGCAGGATCGGGAAGGCCCCGGCGGCCCCCATGAGGGCCGCGCCGTAGCGGGCGGGCGTGGCGTGCTGCAACAGGCCGCCAATATCCTTCGAGCAGGCGGGAATTCCGACAATCAGCGTCATCCGAGGCGTTTCCTCTAGGGGCGTTGGGCCGATACTATCATTGCCGGCGCGGGCGGCACAGATCGCAAATCACCGCGCCCAGCGCGCCGGTGAGCATGAGTGCGGCCATCGGGATCGCCGAGCCGTTGGCCAGCAGCCCGACGCCCAGCCCGCTGATCGCGCCGAGGGTGAAGTGCAGCGTGCCCATCAGCGCCGAGGCCGCCCCGGCGTGGGCGGCGTGACGGCTCAGCGCGCCGACCACGGTGTTCGGCATGTTGAAGCCCTGGCTCGCCATGCACACCGCCACGGGGGCGGCAATCGACAGCCAGCCCCAGGTGCCCACCACCGCGGCCACGAGCATGAATACCGTCGCCGCCAGAAAGACGCGCACGGCGACGCGCATCACCCGGTCCGCCCCGAAGCGCGGCAGCAGGTGCGGATTGATCTGCGAGGCCAGAATGAACCCCGTCGCGCAGACGCCGAACAGCGCGCCGTAGCGGCCGGGCGAGAGGTGGAACACGTCGATGAACACCGAAGGCGAGCCGCCGAGATAGGCGAACATGCCGGCCATCGCGAAGCCGCCCATCAGCGTGTGGGTGATGAAGCTGCGCTCGCCGAGGATGCGGGCATAGCGCGCCACGATGGCGCCGGCGCCAAGTTTCATCCGCTTGGTTTCGGGCAACGTTTCCGGCAGGAAGAGCGCCGCCGCCGCGCAGCAGGCGCCGCCATAGGCCATCAATATCCAGAAGATCGCCTGCCAGCCGGCGAACTCCATCACGATCCCGCCCAGGCTCGGCGCCAGGATCGGCCCGGCGCCCATGATCAGCGTCAGCCGGCTCATTAGCCGCGCGGCCGCCAATCCATCCGAGAGATCGCGCACGATGGCGCGCGTGATCACCATGCCCGCCGAGCCGCCGAAGCCGCAGAGGAAGCGCATCGCGGCCAGGGTCGCGAGATCGGGCGCCAGCGCGCAGCCGATCGAGCCGAGGGTGAACAGGCCCATACCGAACACCAGCGGCGCCCGCCGGCCATAGCGGTCCGACAGCGTGCCCTGCATCATCTGGCCGCAGGCGAGGCCGACGAACCAGGTGGCCAGTGTCACCTGCGCCTGCCCTCCCAAGGCCGCCTCGATGGCGGGGAAGGCAGGCAGATACATGTCGGTGGAGAGCGGCCCGACCGCGGAGAGCAGGCCGAGCAGGATGGGCAGCCAGGAGGGAAACGCCATGCGGCGCATCATGACGCTTCATGCTGCACCTGCGAAGAGGAAAACGCGGCGGCCGCGTTAAATGCGGGTGGCCACCCCCTTCAGCCCGCTGGCGGCTTCCACTTCGGGGATCGTCAACGCGTTGGCCGCATCGGCGGGAGGTGCGACGAGCGCGGTGAAAGCCAGTGCCAGAATGAGACGCGGTGCAAATTTGTCATCGCAGGACGATACCCAGGTCCGCGCGAGGCTGTCGAAGTCCTGCCCATGGCGCGTTTGATCCAGATCATGTGCACCCGATTGCGGCGGCGCGATACTGGTGCGGCGCTGGCACGTGTGCTGCCCCCACAGCGTTTCGAGGATTCCCATGACCCCCGCCCAGATCGAACATTTCCGCCAGAAGCTGCTCCAGTCACGCACCGCCCTGCTGCGCGAACTCGACGACAACCCCGCCGCCGACGCCAGCGAGAACCTGCGCGAAGGCGACCAGGCCGATCAGTCGACCGCCGAGGTAGAGCGCGACTTCATCGCCATCAACCGGGAACGCGCGCGGATGCTGCTGGCCGAAGTCAACCAGGCCCTCGCCCGGATCGACAACGGCACCTATGGCATCTGCGAAGACACCGGCGCGCCGGTCGGGATCAAGCGCCTCGAAGCCCAGCCTACCGCAACCCTGTCAATCGAAGCCCAGGCGGCACGCGAACGCCCCGGCCACTGAGCACAGAAAGGCAAGCGCGCCTCCGGCGGCAAAGGGGCAGTCGCCCCTTTGATCCCCCCGACTGCTTGCGGCTGGAGGCGCGCTTGCCTTGCGCCGTGACCGCCTCCGGGTCAGAGAAATTCGGCGAAATGTCCGGCCACGGCCGCATAGACGCGGCGGCGGTGGTCGGGGCGGATGAAGCCATGCCCGGCATAGGTGAACTGCTCGTAGCGGACCTTCATCTGCCGCTCCTGCATCGCCGCGACGAACTGCTCGCTCTCGTACATCGGCACCCGCGGATCGCGGTCGCCATGCAACACCAGCATCGGGGCGACGACGTTGCCGACATGGTGCAACGGCGAGATGCGCGCGAAGAGTTCGGCGTCGGTGTCGGGAAAGCCGTATTCCCGCGCCCGATGGTCGCGCCGCCATGGCCCGGTGCGCTCCAGCAGCGTCGCGAAATCGGCGATGCCGTAGTAATTGACGCCGACCTTCCACAACTCCGGCTGCAACGTTACCGCCGCCAGCACGATCCAGCCGCCATAGGACTGCCCCATGATGCCGATCCGCGCCGGGTCGATCCCCGGCTGGGCCGCCAGCCAATCCCGCCCAGCGGCGAGGTCCGCCAGCACGTCGGGCCGCTTCTCGACCTCGTCGGCCTCCATGTAGGCGCGCCCGTAGCCGGTGCTGCCGCGGATGTTCGGCATCAGCACGGCATAGCCCTGGTCGAGCAGCATCTGGATATCGGCGCGGAAATTTGCCCGTGTCTGCGCGGCCGGCCCGCCATGCACCCAGACGACCGACGGATAGCCGCCCGCCGGCGCCGGGGTTCGTGGCAGCGCATACCAGCCAGGGATCGCCGCACCATCGAAGCTGCGCCATTCCACCAGATGAGGTGCGATGAGCTGCGCCGGATCGATGCCGGCATCCGCGCGTGGGTCGGGGCAATAGACCGGGCGGACCGCGCCGCCCCGCCACAGCCAGATGCCCGAGGGCGCGGTCGGGCCCTGGGCGCTGAAGGCGAGGCTCGCACTGTCCGGCGCCCAGGCCAGATCGGCCACGATCCCGTCCGGCAGCCCCGTCACGGCGGCGCGTTCGGCGCCCATCATGCCGACGCGCAGCACCGCATAGCCGCGATCATTCTCGATGGTGGCAAGCTGCACCCCGTCCGGCGCCAGTGACCACGCCTCGACGTCGCGGCCGGCGGGCGCGAATAGTTCGGTCACCGCGCCGCTGGCCATGTCGATCCGGCAGAGCCGCATGAACTCGGCGCCGCCATGATCGGTCAGTCCCACCAGCGTGCCATCGGCGATCCAGCGCACCGACGCGTAGCGGGTCGGCGACGGCCGTGCCAGCATGCGGGCGGCCCCGGTCTGGGCGTCGAGCAGCCACAGGCGCTGATCGCTGGTGGAGAAATCCTCGATCATCGCGAGCAGCGTGCCGTCGCTCTTCCAACTGGAGATCGAGACGATCCCCGGCCCTTCGAACAGCCGCACTCGGCCGCCGGTGGCGATGTCCAGGATGCAGACATCATGCAGCCGCTCGTCGCGGTCATTGGTGGCGAAGGCGATGCGCGCACCGTCGGCCGACCAGGCGCCGAAATCATGGATCACCTCGGGTGCATCGGTCAGCGCGCGGGCGGGCTGGCCAGGTTCGAGGTGGATGAACTGCTGACGCTCGTCACCGCCCGCATCGATGCCCCAGATCAATCGTTCGTCGGTCGGGCTGCGGCGGATGAACGCTACTTTCTCGTCATGGAAGCTCAGTTGCCGCGCAGCACTGCCGTCCAGCGCCATCGCCCAGACCTGTGCCAGCCCGGTGCCGCGCAGGTGATACAGGGTTCCCCCATCCTTGGAAAAACTCGGCGACGTCGCGGCGACAATCCTGGTCCACGCCTCGGTTGCAATGGTCATGTCCGGCTCCTCTGCGTCATTAGGCAGAGCTTAGGATGTGCGATCGAGTCTGGCGACCCCGGTTAGGCCTGGGCACGCCTCGCCGAAGCACCCGAGACGCTGGCGGTGGTCGATTTCGACGCGATGTTCGCCACCGACCCGACGCTGGCCGAGCGCGTTTTGCACTATGTCGGTGGTCGCGCGCCGGCGGACGAAACTGCCGAGGCCGTGGATGTGCTGGCGCAGGCGATTGCGAACGGCTTCAAGGGCGCCGGCGCATATCTTGCCTATAGCCGCGCTTTGCAGCGCGAAGGGCAGATCGATGCCGCCCGCAATGCCGCCGACCAGGCCATCATCGCGGCGCCCGGCAACGAGGCCGCACGAAACTGGCGCGCCAGCCTGGGGCTGGGTCGGCCTAAGCAGAGTCCGATCGGTTCCCCCACGGCAGTCCAGGGAAGGCAAGCGCGCCTCCGGCGGCAAAGGGGCACGCCCCTTTGATCCCCCCGACTGCTGGCGCCGCAGGCAATCGACATCTCAGACCGCATTGCGATCGCGCGGGAGTTTGGGCTTCGCCCGTGAATGCGGCGAGATCGCGGGTGCCTCACCCGAAAGCCGGCCGGCCGCGAGCAGTCCGGGGTTCCAAGGGCCACTGGCCTTTGGCCGCCGGAGGCGCTCTTGCCGTCGCTGCAAACGCACGCCCTTCCGTTGGCCAACCTGCGAATCTCTGCCTAGACGCGCTTCACGCCATACATCTGCGGGAAGCCGTCGCGCACATCCTTGATCGAGTTGCGATAGATCGTCGGCCCGGCGTAGTAGCCGAGCGGCACGTAGGGGGCTTCTTCGAACAGCAGCTTCTGCATGTCGAGGCCGATCGACCTCTGGGTGGCGAGGTCGGGTGCGTCGAGCCAGCTGTCCCGCAGCGCCTCCATCTTCGGCATGTTCGGCCAGCCGAACCATGCCGCCTGGCCGCTGCGAATGGCCGAGGCGGAGGCTGGCGAGACGTTGCCGTTGCCGCCGAGATTGGTGAGGAAGATGTTCCAGCCGCCCTTGTCAACCGGCTCCTTGCTGGCGCGGCGCTGCACCACGGTGCCCCATTCGATCGCCTGGTAGTCGATGTTCATGCCAAGGCGCTTGAGCAGGTCGGCGGTCACCTGGGAATAGGCGTGCAGCACGGGGATGGTGGTGGCGCCGAGGATGACCACCTTCTCGCCATTATAGCCGGCGGCGGCGAGGTCTTTCTTCACCTGATCGAGGTTCTTGGAGAGGCGGCCGACCGCCTCGGTGCCGACGTTGGTGGCGAGCGGCGAGCCGGACGAGAACAGGCCGCAGGGGTTCTTGATGATCGAGGGTTCGGCGCCGGCGAAGGCGAGGATGAACTCGTCCTGGTTGCAGGCGGACATCACGGCGCGGCGGACGGCGGCCTTGTCGAACGGCGCGTGCAGATGGTTGAAGCGCATGCAGCCGATCGAGCCGTAGGGGTCGATGGTTTTCACCACCATCGCCTTGTCGCGCTTGAGACTGGGCAGCAGGTCGATCGCCGGGTTTTCCCACCATTCGATCTCGTTGTTGGTCAGCGCCGCCGAGATGGTCGCGGGGTCGGGCAGGATGTGCCACTCGACACGGTCGAAATAGGCGATTTTCGGGCCGGCGGTGTACGACGCCACGCCGTCGGCGCGCGGCACATAGGCCTCGTTGCGGGCGAACACGATTTTTGCGCCGGGGACGCGCTCGCCGGTGAGGAAGCGGAACGGGCCGCTGCCGATGGTTTCGGTGATCTGCACCGTGCCCGGGGTCTGGGCGATGCGTTCGGGCATGATGGAGGCGGGCGCCTGGGTCAGGGCGTCGCGCAGCAGCGGGAAGGGCTTCTTCAGGCGGAAGCGGATGGTCTTGTCGTCGACGGCGACGATTTCATCGGAACGGTCGAGCACGAGGTTGAGCAGCGGGTCGCGACTGCCGCCGCGGCGGATGGAGGCGACGCAGTCGCGCGCCAGCACCGGCGTGCCGTCATGGAATTTGAGTCCGTCGCGCAGCGTCAGTGTCCACTGCTTGCCGTCGTTCTCGATCTTTTCGCCGGCCAGCATCTGCATCTGCGGCTGGAGCGCGGCATCGAGGCCGTAGAGCGTGTCATAGACGGCGAGCGAGTAGTTGCGGGTAACGTCCGCCGTGGTCCACACCGGATCGAGCGAAACCGGGTCGGCATGGGGGACGAATTTCAGCGTCCGCGCGCCCTGGGCGACGGCGATGCCGGGGGCCGCGAGCACGACCGGCGCGGCGATGGCGGATTTCAGCACATCTCTGCGACGCATGGGGAACTCCTTTGCGGCCATAACACGGAGATGTGAGACTATCTCGAATCCGCCGGACGGCAAGCCTCAATCGACGGTATTTCAATCATTCGGCGGCAGCGGCGAGCAGGCGCTGGCGGCGGCGCGCGCGAGCACGATCATGCGCCGCGCCGCCACCCCTGCACCGGCCGCGTCACCGGTTGCCCGCGAAAGCAGAGAAGCAGATATCTCGCCGGGGACAATCCCAAGGGTCACCGCGCTCGCGACGCCGCCGACAAATTTATGCAGGTCCGGATCATTCAGTATGCCCGCGACCGCCGTGCTGACCCCGACATTCGTGATACCGACGCTGGCCGCCGACATGATGGTTCGGCGCAGCAGAACCAGCGAGCCGATTCCGCTCGGGCGCAGCCCGTGCAGCACTGCGACATCGAGTACCAGCTGCCAGCTTCGCCAGAGCACGATGAGCATGTCCACAGCCGGCGATGGCATCGCCGCCGTCATCCCGGCGACCTGCCAGGCCGCGCGCTTCCCAAGGGCGGTCACCTGACGATCGAGGTTAGCGCAGACGCTCCCGCGGAGGAACCGACGGATCTCGTCCGGACCCTCGGCGCTTTCGACCGAGGCTTTGACCGCCGGGCTCGCAGCCATGTGCGTCAGCCAAGCCAAGGCGGCAGCGCGGGTCGTCGCGGGTTCGGCGAGTTCGGCTCTCAGGCGATCCACGCGGCGGAGCTGCCGCAGGCTACGCAAGCCGCGCCAGACTGCGATACCGATCATCCCGACGCCGACAGAGACCACCGCAAGGGTACCCCAGCCGAGCAGGGGCGCCCGCGCGAACTGGTCGACGATCAACCCCACGAGGAGCAGAATGAAAAGCCCCCCAATCAGAACGGTCGCACCGAGCGAGGCCAACCGGAAGTGGCGTTGTGGTGGCATGACCGGGAGGGAACTGGTCTCGGCCGGCGCTTCAAGCCGCGCGGCGTCGTTCTCGAGGACAATGATGGCAGGGCCAACATGTGGATTGCTCACAGCACGCCCTCCAGCAGGAAGGCGAAGAGGTTCTTGAGGCCGATATTGGGAATGCCATCGCCGCGCGCGGCGTCGAAGCGCACGGGGTCGAACTCCGGGACCTTGAGGAAGGAGGTGTTCCAGGGCCGGTCCTCGGCGAGAACCGGAGATATCTCGCCCGGATAGAACCCGAGCATCTGTGTTGCGACCTTGCCGCGGACGCCGGAGACGCTCACGGCCCCGTTGCCGCTGCCCAGCGTCAGCTGGCAATCCTCGGTGGAGCGAACGGAGGCGATCGCGAAGCTGCGACTGACCGCCTGTCCGCCGGTCGGCGTCATGCGGTTGACCAGTTCGGCCAGGTTGTGCCGTTGCGCTTCGCCTACCAAATCGGCCTTGCTGGCAACGAAGGCGACGCGCTTGATACCGCCCAGGGGCAGCAGGCTTGCCACCCGCTCCGGCAAAAAATCCGGCGCATTGCGCCAGCGGAGTGCTTCCGAGACTGTCGCCAATGCCGCGCGCACATCCTGGAATGCGGCCTGACCGGCGTGCAGGGCGGTCAGCACGTCGGCGAGGACGACCATGCGGTCGATGCGGGCGAAGGAGGGCTGCGAGAGTTCGGCGCGCACGGCACGCACATAGGCGTCGTAGCGTTCGGCCAAGAGGCGGGCGAGGGGACCACTGCGGTCGAAGGGGAAGAATTTCATGTAGGGCGGCTCGTTGCCGGGCGGCTTCATGAGGAAGCGGCCGGGCTGGAGCAGGGACAAATGTTCGACCTTGGAGAGGTATGTGAGCAGCGCACGGTAGCGGCGGCTGCCGTCGGCGGCGAGCCCCTCGTCTGCGCCCGCGCCGCGCTCGATTGACTGGACGAACCCCATGAACTCGTGAGCCGCCGGGATGCGTTCAAGTCGGGCCAGCACCTGCTCAGACCATCTGGCGTAGGAGGTGCTGAGCAACGGAAGGTCGAGCAGCCATTCGCCGGGATAGTCGAGCAATTCAAGTCGAACCCGGCGATCCGGTCGCATGCGGCCTCGACGCCAGGTGAGGTCGATGGCCAGCAGCGCGACGTCGTCGGTCGGTTTTGGCCATTCCGGCGGATCACGGGCCATGGCTTGCGCGTTCGCGACAGCGTCGAAGCGCGCAAGTGAGGCGGCGCCGGCGGGGGCAACGGCGGTGGTATCCGGTGCCGGGTCGATCAGCTTGCCAGCAAGAAGGTTCACGGCGACAGAGGTGAGGAAGCTGGTCTTGCCAGCCCGCGCTAACCCTGAGACAGCAACCCGCACGGTAGTTCTGAGCGGGTCGACGTCCCAGCGGTTAGGGAGGATCGACATATTGGCTATTTTCGCTCGATCAGCTCGATCTTGTAGCCGTCGGGGTCTTCGACGAAGGCGATGACGGTGGTGCCGTGCTGCACCGGGCCCGGCGCGCGGGTGATCTTCGCCCCGGCCGCCTTCATCTTCTCGCAGGCGCCATAGACGTCGGGCATGCCGACGGCCAGATGGCCGAAGCCGGTGCCGATGTCGTATTTGTCGACGCCGTAGTTGTAGGTGAGCTCCAACTCGGTGCCACCGTCGCCGTAGCCGAGAAACACCAGTGTGTATTTGCCGGCCGGGACGTCGCGCCGGCGTAGCTCGGTCATGCCGAACAGCTCGACGTAGAACTTGACGCTGCGCTCAAGATCGCCAACGCGCAGCATGGTGTGCAGGTAACTCATGGCCATCGCTCGTCTCCCAGGGATGCAATGCCGGCCAGCATGCCCGATCGCGGCGCTCTGCACAAAGTAGGGGGGCATATGCGCCAACATAAGGAAGGCGAGGGCTCTGCCGTCGCCGCGCAAGCGGCGCGTCGGATGACCCGCCAAAGGCCTGAGGCCTTTGGAAACCCGATACTTTTCTCGGCTGCGGCAGCAGCCTTTGAACGATAGCCGAATTTGATTAAAGGCTGCTGCCGCAGCCAAGAAAAGTAATGGGATCAAAGGGTCCCTGACCCTTTGCGGGTCGAGGGCAGAGCCCTCGCCTTGTCGTCCGACGCGCCGCTTGCGCGGCGACGGCGGCGCCCTCGCCTTCCTTATGTTAGCGCCTATGAGGGGGGGCACGAAGAGCGGGGTCTTGCACCGGCGCGGCGGCGCGGCGAGGTTGTCGGTGAAGGAGCCCGCCATGACGGACGACGTGAAGCTTGAGGTCATTCCCCGCCCCGCCGCCAGCCTGGTCGTGTTGCGGCCGGGCAAGCCGCAGATCCTCATGGGCATGCGCAATGCGGGCCATAAATTCATGCCGAACCGGCTGGTATTTCCCGGCGGCGCGGTCGATCCGGCCGATCATGCGGCGGCGCATGCTTCGCCGTTGCGGCCGGATGTGCTGGCGCGGTTGCAGAAATCCGCCACGCCGAGCCTTGCCCGCGCGCTGGGCATCGCGGCGGCGCGCGAGTTGGAGGAGGAGACCGGGCTGACGCTCGGGGTGCCGCCCGATCTGGCCGGGCTCGATTATCTCGGCCGCGCGATTACGCCCAATCCGTCGCCGGTGCGGTTCGACGCGCGGTTCCTGGTGGTTCAGGCCGACCATGTCAGCGGCACGCTGGCGGGTTCCGGCGAGCTTGAGGACCTCCGGTGGTGGGATCTGGACGATCTTGGTGCCGTCGATCTTGCCGGTCCCCAGCGCCGTGTGCTGGAGCGGCTGCGGATATGGATGGCGATGAGCGAGGAGGAGCGGCGTGCCCAGACCATGGTCGCCGTGCTTTACAACCGCGCGTGGGAAACGGAATAGGCGCATGGGCACCGGCATCGTCACCTGGCTGCGCGGGCTGCTGCGCTCGGGGCCACCGCCGTGGCGGGCGACGGCGGATGGGGTGGACATCGACGTGCCCGGCATCGGGCGGCTCGATATCCGGCTGCACCCGAGCGGCGACCAGTGGATTTCCGAACCGCTGCGGCAAGGCAACGTGCTGGAGCCCTATGTGCTCGCCGTGCTCCGCGATTTGATCCGGCCGGGCGACACGATGCTCGATGTCGGTGGCAATATCGGCTGGTTCACGGTGATCGGCAGCCGGCTGGTGGGGCCGCAAGGGCGGGTGTTCGCCATTGAGCCGGAGCCGGGTAATGCGGCGCTGGTGCGCGACAACATCGCGCGGAACGGCTGTGGCAATGCCGAGGTTTTCGAAATCGCCGCAGGGTCGGGCGAGGCGACGGCGCGGCTGTATCGCTCGCCGGATAACTCAGGCGACCACCAGATGGCCGTTGCCAGCGACCGCGCGGCGTGGGTGGACGTGCCGGTGCGTCCGCTCGATGCGGTCGTTTCCGCGCGGGTGGACGTGGTGAAAATGGACACGCAGGGGTCGGAGGTGCTGGCGCTCCGTGGCATGCACGGGATGCTGGCGGCCAATCCGGCGATGCGGATGGTGCTGGAATTCTGGCCGCACGGGCTGGCGCAGTGCGGCTGCACGACGGCGGAGTTCATGGCGCTGCTGGCCGGGCACAGGCGCGTGATCTGGTTGATGGACGTGCGCGGCACGATCACCCGCGTCACGCCCGAGCGGCTCGTGGCACTGGCGGAGGGCGCCTATGCACCGGCGACGCAGGCCCATGGCGACATCATCGTGGTCGCCGCCGATGACGTGGAGGCGATCTCCCGGATCGCCGCGCTGGAGAAGCGGTAGGTCGGGGGGGCAAGCAAGGCTCCGCCCTAAACTGAAAACTCCGCCCGGATTTCCGCCGATTGTGCGCCGATTGCCGGCACTGGGCCGAGCACGCGCGGGCCGTCGCTGAAGATCGCCGGTGGGGCGGCGATGGAGATCGGGCCGTTCGGGGTTGCCACGTCCATGCGGCGCAAGGCGGGGTGGCGGGCAAATTCGGCGACGCCGTTGACGAAGCCGTAGGCGGTGTTGGCGGCACGCAGCCGGGTGGCGGCGGCGTCGCGGGTCAGGCCCGCGAAGAGGGTGGCGATATGGGCGTCCACTTCGGCACGGTGGGCGACGCGGATGACGTTGGTCTCGAAGCCGGGGCGTTTGGGCAGGTCGGGTTCCAGCATGAAGCGGGCGCAGAAATCCGCCCATTCGCGCTCGTTCTGGATGGAGATCAGCACCAGCGCGCCGTCCGAGGTGGGGAAGGCGCCGTAGGGGCAGATGGAGGGGTGGGCGAGGCCCATGCGTTCGGGCGCGCGGCCGGTGCCTTCGAAGAACAGCAGGGGGACGTTCATCCAGTCCGCCATGCCGTCGAACAGGCTGACCTTGATGCCCTTGCCCTGGCCGGTGATGCCGCGGGCGATGAGGGCTTCGAGCACGCCGGCGTGGGCGGCCATGCCGCAGGCGATGTCGCAGGCGGAGACGCCGATGCGGCCGGGGCCGGCGGGGTGGCCGGTGATGCTGGCGATGCCGGTTTCCGCCTGCACGAGCAGATCGTAGGCCTTCATATCCGCGTATTCGCCGCTATCGCCGTAGCCGCTGATATCGACGGTGATCAGCCGCGGATGGGCAGCGCGCAGGGCGTCCGAGCCGAAGCCGGCACGTGCCGCGGCATTCGGTGCGAGGTTCTGGATGAAGACGTCGGCGCAAGCGAGAATGCGGTGCAGCAGGGCGCTGTCGTCGGGGTTCTTGATGTCGAGGACGAGCGACTGCTTGCCGCGGTTGAGCCAGACGAAATAGCTGGACATGCCCTTCGCGGCGCGGTCGTAGCCGCGCGCGAAGTCCCCCTCGGGGCGTTCGAGCTTGATGACGCGGGCGCCGGCGTCGGCCAGGCGGGAGGCGCAATAGGGCGCGGCGACGGCCTGTTCGAGGGAGACGACGAGGAGGCCTTCGAGGGGGCCGGGCATGGCGTGGTCCTTGCGGGAGGTGTCGCAGGTGGCGCGACGTTCATGGGGTTTTAAGGTCTGGTCTCGAAAATGCGCCCATTCCGACGCTGGGGTTCGAACGGGCGATTTCCATGACATCCGCTTGGCAATGTATCAAGGTGGGTAGTGCGGCGATCGGCAAAATCGTGCCGGTCGCGCCGTGGGTGCTGGCGGCCTATATGGCGGCGCATCCGTTGCCGGCGGGGTGTGTGCGGGTGGAGTGCCACTACGTGATCCCGCGCGAGGAGTTTTTGCCTGGGGGGATATTCGGGGCGGACGCGCCGAAGCCGGCGGAGGTCGTGGAGGCAGGGGCGCCGGAGAAGGGGGGCGGCGACATACTGCCGCCCGGGGAAAGCTGGGGGGATGGGCCGTTTTCGAGCGATAGTGGCGCGCGGCACGGGGCGCCGGCCGGGACCGGGGCCGAGGGCGGCAATGGCTGGTCGAGAACCGGGGGTGGATCGTCGCCGCTGCCGCCAGCGAGGCGACCGGGCACGACACCGCCGGACGGAGTGCCGCCAGGGTTCACCAACCTTGAGCCCGAGCCGGACGTGGTGCCGGAGCCGGCGACCGGGGGGTTGCTGGTGGCGGGGCTGGTGGGGTTGGCGCTGCTGCGGCGGCGGCGGGAGGGGGTAAGTAAGCATTTCTTTTTTTGAAAAAAAAGAAACAAAAAAACTTTGTCCGTTTTGGAGTATTGCTGGACGAACTGGCGAATCCAATGAGCTATTGCTTCGCGCTCCGAGCTTGCCAATTGGCCTGTGAGCCAAATTGACAAAAATTTTTTGCTTCTTTTTTCTAAAAAAGAAGTGCTTTCTTCCTCTAATGGGGCACTAATAGCTCCGGGGCAGCCCGAGCACATGTTCGGCGACGTAGGACAGAATCAGGTTCGTGCTGATGGGGGCGACCTGGTAGAGGCGGGTTTCGCGGAATTTGCGTTCGATGTCGTATTCTTCGGCGAAGCCGTAGCCGCCATGGGTTTGGATGCAGGCTTCGCCGGCGGCCCAGGAGGCTTCGGCGGCGAGCATTTTGGCCATGTTGGCTTCTTCGCCGCAGTTTTCGCCCGATTCGAACTTGCGGCAGCCTGCATGGACCATCAGTTCGGCGGCGCGCATCTGCGCGTAGGCGCGGGCGATCGGGAATTGCACGCCCTGGTTCTGGCCGATCGGGCGGCCGAAGACTTTGCGGTCCTTGGCGTAGTCGGTGGCTTTCTTGATGAACCATTTGGCGTCGCCGACGCATTCGGCGGCGATCAGCAGGCGTTCGGCGTTCATGCCGTCGAGAATGTAGCGGAAGCCGCGGCCTTCGACGCCGACGAGGTTTTCGGCGGGGACGATCATGTTGTCGAAGAACACTTCGGTGCTGTTGTGGTTCATCATCGTGCGGATGGGCCGGATGGTGAGGCCGTTGCCGAGCGCGGCGCGCATGTCGACGATGAAGGTGGACAGGCCCTCGGTGCGCTTGGCGGTCTGCTCGCGCGGGGTGGTGCGGGCGAGCAGGAGCATCAGGTCGGAGTGCTCGGCGCGGCTGGTCCAGACTTTTTGCCCGTTCACGACGTAGTGGTCACCCTCGCGTTTGGCGAAGGTGCGCAGCGAGGTGGTGTCGGTGCCCGAGGTCGGTTCGGTGACGCCAAAGGCTTGCAGGCGAAGCTCTCCGGTGGCGATTTTTGGCAGATAGGCCTCTTTCTGCGCCGGCGTGCCGTGCCGCAGGATGGTGCCCATGATGTACATCTGCGCGTGGCAGGCCGCTCCGTTGCAGCCCTCGGACTGGACGGTCTCCAGGATGGCGGCGGCGGCGGAGAGCGGCAGGCCGGCGCCGCCGAATTCCTCGGGGATGAGCGCGCCGAGATAGCCCGACGTGGTCAGGGCGGTGACGAATTCCGTCGGGTAGGCGCGCTCCTGGTCGAGCTTGCGCCAGTAGGTGCCGGGAAAGCCGGCGCAGAGTTTCGTGACTCCTTCGCGGATTTCGGCGTGCGGGTCGGTGGCGTGGTCCATGGTGCGGTTTCCAGTGTGGCGCGGCTGCATTAGGGCGCGGCTTGCGGACGTGCAAGGCGGCTTGTATCGGTGGCCGAAAGCGGATGGAGAATAGTGTGACGCAAGAGTCTTGGCAGGACGGCATCTATGCCGCGCTGAAACGGGCGGGCGTGCAGCAGATCGGCTACGTGCCCGATGCCGGGCATGCGCGGCTGATCGAACGGGCGCATGCCGATAACGACATGGCGGCGGTGGTGCTGACCACCGAGGAGGAGGGCATCGCGCTGGCGGCGGGGGCGTATCTCGGCGGCCAGCGTTCGGCACTGCTGATGCAGTCCTCCGGCGTCGGCAACTGCATCAATATGCTGTCACTGCCGATCAATTGCCGCATGCCGCTGTTCATGATCGTGACGATGCGCGGCGAGTGGGGCGAGTTCAATCCGTGGCAAGTGCCGATGGGCACGGCGACGGAGGCGGTGCTGAAGGCGGCCGGGGTGCAGGTGCGCCGGGCCGAGCGGGCGGATGAGGTGGCCGATCTGGTGGCGGCAAGTGCGGCGCTGGCGTTCGACAGCGCGATCCCCGTGGCGGTGCTGCTGTCGCAACGGCTGATCGGCGCCAAGGTTTGGGTTGCCCCAGAGGCTAACACGCGGGAGGCTACACCATGAGTGGCTTGGACCGCCGCGCCGTCGTCGCGGAACTTTTACGCGCCCCCGCGGAGACGCCGGGCGGCGAATTGCTCGTGGTCACAGGGCTGGGCTCGACGACCTATGATGCCGGGGCGGCGGGGGATCGGCCGGAGAATTTCTATCTGTGGGGCGCGATGGGCGGGGCGGCGATGATCGGCATGGGCCTGGCGATCGCTCAGCCGCGCCGGCGCGTGCTGGTGATCACCGGAGATGGCGAGGCGCTGATGGGGCTCGGCGCGCTGGCGACGGTTGCCGCCCGGCGGGTGCCGAACCTGGCGATCGCGGTGCTCGACAATGGCCAGTTCGGCGAAACCGGACATCAGGCGAGCCATACCGGGCTCGGCGCCGATCTGGCGGCGATCGCCAAAGGTTGCGGCTGGGGCAACACGGCGGTGGTCACGGCGATGGCGGATATCGCGGGATTGCGGACCCGGTTGCGCCACGAGGCGTTGTTCGCGGTGATCAAGATCTCCACCGCCGAGGTGCCGCGCTTCCTGCCGATCCGCGATGGGGCGCGGCTGACCAATCGGTTTCGCGACGCGCTCGGCGTGCCGGCGGCCTAGAAGCGGCGCGCTGTGCGGCGCTGGTTGGCGGTTTTCGACGGAAAATCGGCGGTTCGGCGGAGTCACGCCGGGTTTACGCTGGATTGGCCGGGAATAATCGGCGACAATGCGCCGTCTGGTCGCAGAGACGCAGGCGGGCGTGCCGAGACGCGGATGGGTGGAATTCAGGAGATCGTAACAGGGCAACAGGCATAGCGCCGGCCCTGTGTGTGTTCTGTGCTGTCCGATGGAAGACGGCTGTCGCGTTTTGGCGGGTAAGGGATTGCATGATCGGATTGCGGGGCGCAGGCGGAGCAAGGCGGATCGGGTTGGCCGGAGCCGCCTTGATCCTGTTGGCGATGGCGAGCGCCGACGCGTTGGCGCAGGCGCCCGCCGGCGCGCCGCCGCCGTCCGGACCGCCGGCGGTGCCGGTCACCGTGGCCGCCGTTCTGCGCAGGGACGTGCCGATCCTGCTGCGCAATATCGGCACGGTGCAGGCGTTCCAGACCGTGCTGATGCGCGCGCGCATCGACGGCACGCTCGATCAGCTGTTCTTCGAGGAGGGCCAGGAGGTCAAGCGCGGCGACAAGCTGGCGCTGATCGACCCGCGGCCGTATCAGGCGGCGCTGGACCAGGCGCTGGCGAAGAAATCCTCCGACGAGGCGCTGCTGGCCAATGCGCGTCTTGATCTCAACCGTTCTGCCGAACTCGCGCGCAACCAATATGCCGCGCAGCAGACGGTGGATACGCGCCAGGCCACGGTGCGCCAGCTTGAGGCGCAGCTGCGGTCGGATGACGCAGCGATCGCGGCGGCGCGGGTCAACATGGACTATACCGTCATCACCGCGCCGTTCGACGGCCGAGTCGGCCTGCGTCAGCTCGACCCCGGCAACGTGGTACGCGCCGCTGATCCCGCCGGGGTGGGGATCGTGACGATCTCGCAGATCCAGCCGATCGCCGTGCTGTTCAACCTGCCGCAAGACACGCTTCCAACGATCCAGGCCGGCGCCGCCAAGGCAGCCGGAGTCGGCGGCAAGCTGGTCGTGCTGGCCTATAGCGCCGACGACCGCACGCTGCTCGGCACCGGCGAGATGGTGACCGTGGACAACGCGATGGATACGGGCACCGGCACGATCAAGGTGAAGGCACGTTTTACCAACGAGCAGAACCGGCTCTGGCCCGGCCAGTTCGTCAATGTCCGCCTGCAATCGGACGTCCAGAAGGGCGTACTGACCATCCCCTCGATCGCGGTGATGCGCGGCCCGGCCAATCTGTTCGTGTATATGGCCAAGCCTGACAACACGGTGGCGGTGACGCCGGTCAAGATCGGCCAGGATGACGGCCAGAGCGTGATCGTCACCAGCGGGCTGGAGGACGGCGCGATGGTGGTGGTGAACGGGCAGTCGCGCTTGCAGAACGGTAGCCGTATCGTGCCGTCGCCGATGAAACCCAATAGTTGATGCCCAGTAGTTGATGCCCGTTAGTTGATGCCTCGAACGCAGCGCGAGAAAAATCCATGAGCATCTCCACCCCGTTCATCCGCCGGCCCGTCGGCACCTCGCTGCTGATGTCGGCGATCGTGCTGGTCGGGCTGGCGGCCTATCCGCTGCTGCCCGTGGCGCCGCTGCCGCGCGTCGAGTTCCCGACCATCAACGTCAACGCCCGCTTCCCCGGCGCCAGCCCGGAGACCATGGCCACCGCCGTCGCCCAGCCGCTCGAACGCCAGTTCGCGCAGATCCCGGGGGTGGCGCAGATGACGTCGAACTCCGTGCTCGGCGCCACCTCGATCACCATTCAGTTCGATCTCGACCGCAACATCGACGCCGCGGCGCTGGACGTGCAGGCCAAGATGACGGCGGCCACCGGCCAGCTGCCGCGCAACCTGCCGACGCCGCCGACCTTCTGGAAGGTCAACCCGTCGGACAGCCCGATCATCATCATCTCCGTGCAGTCGGACGAGTTGCCGATCATCGAGACCAATGACTGGGCCGACAACATCCTGGCCCAGCAGTTGTCCACGATCTCCGGCGTGTCGCAGATTTTCATCGGCGGCGAGCGCAAGCGCGCGGTGCGCGTGCAGATCGACCCGGCGCGGCTGGCGGCGATGGGGCTCACATTGGAAGATGCCCGCGCGACGCTGTTCACCTCGACCGCGAACAGCCCGAAAGGCACCATCGACGGCGAGCGCCGCAGCTTCACCGTCTACGCCAACGACCAGCTGACCAAGGCCAGCGAATACAACAACCTCGTGCTCGCCTATCGCAACGGCGCGCCGATCCGGGTGAGCGACATCGGCCAGGCGATCGACGGCGCGGAGAACGAACTCGTCGTCGGCCATCAGAACGGCGCGGTCGGCGTGCAGCTGGTCGTGTTCAAGCAGCCGGGCGCCAACATCATCGAGACGGTGAACCTGATCCGCGCCCAGTTGCCACGCTTGCAGGCGGCCATCCCGCCCTCGGTGAAAGTCGCCGTGGTGATGGACCGCACGACCACCATCCGCGCTTCCGTCGAGGAGGTGCAGCACACGCTGATCCTCAGCGTGGCGCTGGTGGTGATGGTGATCTTCCTGTTCCTGCGCAATCTCTGGGCGACGATCATCCCCAGCATCACCGTGCCGATCGCGCTGATCGGCACGTTCGCGGTGATGTATCTGCTCGATTACAGCCTGGACAACCTGTCGCTGATGGCGCTGACGATCTCCGTCGGCTTTGTGGTCGACGACGCGATCGTCATGCTGGAAAACGTGTTCCGCCACATCGAGAACGGCGACCGGCCGTATGACGCGGCGATCAAGGGCGCCAGCGAGATCGGCTTCACCATCGTCTCCATCAGTGCCTCGCTGATCGCGGTGTTCATCCCGTTGCTGCTGATGAGCGGCATCGTCGGGCGGTTGTTCCGCGAATTCGCGGTCACCGTGACGATTGCGGTGGTGGTCTCCGCGGTGGTGTCGCTGACGTTGACGCCGATGATGTGCTCGCGCTTCCTGCGCCACGACAGCAGCCAGCATGGCGCGATCTACCGCTTCATCGAGATGCTGTTCGACGGCCTGCTGGCCGGCTATCGGCGCACGCTGGACATCGCGCTGCGCTTCCAGTTCATCACGCTGCTGGTGTTCCTCGTCACCCTCGGCCTGACCGCCTATCTCTACATCATCATCCCCAAGGGCTTCTTTCCCGAGCAGGATAACGGCGTGATCATCGGTATTTCCGAGGGCGCGCAGGATATCTCGTTCAAGGAGATGTCACGCAAGCAGCTTGAACTCGGCGCGATCCTGCTGAGCGATCCGGCGGTTGCGGCGTACTCGTCCAATGTCGGTCCGGGGTCCGGCGGGCGCACCGGCAATAACGGGCAGTTCTTCATCTCGCTGAAGCCGTGGGAAGAGCGCAAGGCGACGGCACAGCAGGTGATCGCCCGACTACGGCCGAAATTCGCCAAGGTCGAGGGCGCGCAGATGTTCCTCAGCGCCGGCCAGGACGTGCGCGTCGGCGGGCGGCCGTCCAAGACGCAGTATCAATATACGCTGCAAAGCCCGGATGTGACCGACCTGTACTCCTGGGCGCCGAAGGTGCTCGACAAGCTGCGGACGCTGCCGGAACTGCGCGACACCGCGACGGACCAGCAATCGGGCGGCACGACGGCGGTCATCACGATCGACCGCGATGCGGCGGCGCGCTTCGGCATCCAGCCGCAGGTGATCGACGACACGCTGTATGACGCCATCGGCCAGCGCCAGGTGACGCAGTATTTCACCCAGGTGAACACCTACAAGCTGATCATGGAGGTGCTGCCCGACGATCAGGGCGACTTGGCCGTGCTCAACAAGCTGTTCGTGAAATCCAACACCGGGCAGGCGGTGCCGCTGTCGACCTTCATCAAGATCGACACCACGAAGGTCGCTCCGCTGTCGATCGGCCATCAGATGCAGTTCCCGGCGGTGACGCTGTCGTTCAACCTTGCCCAGGGCATGGCGCTCGGACAAGCGGTGGACGCGGTGAACAAGGCGGTGCGCGAGCTTGGCACGCCGGTTTCGTTGCAGGGCACGTTCCAGGGCACCGCCCAGGCGTTCCAGGCCTCGCTGGCGACGCAGCCCTATCTGATCGCCGCCGCCCTGATCACCGTCTACATCATTCTCGGGGTGCTCTACGAAAGCTACATCCTGCCGCTGACTATCCTTTCCACCCTGCCCTCCGCGGGCGTCGGCGCGCTGCTGATGCTGATGGCGTTCAACTACGACCTCAGCCTCGTCGCCCTCATCGGCATCATCCTGCTGATCGGCATCGTCAAGAAGAACGGCATCATGATGGTGGATTTCGCCATCTCGGCCGAACGCAACGACGGCGAGACCTCGTTCAACGCCATCAGACAGGCCTGCCTGCTGCGCTTCCGACCGATCATGATGACGACGATGGCCGCCCTGTTCTCCGGCATGCCGCTGATGTTCGGCGAAGGCCCCGGCTCCGAACTGCGCCGCCCGCTCGGCTTCGCCATGGTCGGCGGGCTGCTGCTCAGTCAGGTGTTGACGCTCTACACGACGCCGGTGATCTACCTCTATCTCGAACGTCTGCAACGCCGCCTCGCGCCCAGCCGGGCGCGGCGCGTGCCGGCGCTGGCGGCGAAAATGGGGGCAACGGCCGACTGAAACCGCGGGCCGGAGCCGCCGCATGAACCCGCGGGTGCATCGTGCGGCCGACGGGCACCTTTATCTGATCGGCGGCAGCAACGATGTGCTGCGCCTCTACACCGATGATGGGTTCGCCGAAACCGTCGATCTCGTGGCATGGCGTGTCAGGCTTGAGGCGCGCACCAAATTCTTCCGCCGGCTCGGCATTCCCTGGGCACAGGTGCTTGCACCGGAGAAACTCAGCATCACCGGCGACGCGGTGCTGGCGGATCTGCTCGGGCCGGGCGCCAACCCACCCGGTGCGCGGCTGGTGGCAGCACTTGGGCACAGGGCGCTGGTCTACCCGCGCGACTATCTGCGCGAACAAGACGCCAAGGGCTACCCCGTCTATCCGCCCACCGACAGCCACTGGACGGCCGCCGGCGCCCTCTGTGCCTTCCAGTGGCTGGCCCCGACCCTGGGCCTGAACCTCGATTTCGCCCCGGCCCTCGCCATCGAACCATACCGCCTCAGCTATCGCGGCGACCTCTGGAGCGCCGACTTTCCCGACCTGCCGCCCGATACCTTCCACCGCTACCGCATGCCCGCCCATATCCGGCGCATCGCGGCCAACGAACTTGTGGAGCTCAAGGAACGCGAAAACCTGGAAAACGCCGGCGGGCTGCATGTCGGCAGTTATGTCGCTTTTCGCAATGAGACCGCCGAACGGCCGGAGCGCCTGGTGCTGTTCGGCTCGTCGTTCTCTGAATACCGGCCGGAATGCTCGCTGCTCACCTTCCTCGCGGCGCTCTTCTTCCGCGAAGTCCACTTCGTCTGGTCAAGCGATCTCGACACCAACTTCATCGAACGCCTCGCGCCCGATATGGCACTGATCGAAATGCCCGAACGGTTTCTGACCGAATGCCCGACAGATCGGTTCGATCTGGCTACGCACGCGGCAGTGGTCGCGGGGCAATGGAACGCCGCGAAGCCTTGATTGCCGGACACTTGCCTCTCAGGCGTCGTCGTCCATGTCGTCCTGATGTTCGTAGTACCAGTCCAGCACGTCGTCATGGAATTCGGGATCGCGCAGCAGGCGCATCGCCAATGCCAGCACGATTTCCGGTGCCGAGGGCATTTCCTCGACGTCTTCGTCGATTTCGCTGCCACCGACGACGCGGACGGACATTTCTCCGTCTTCCTCGCCCACGATCAGCGCGAACTCGTTCGCCTCCAGTTCCACCGTCACTCCAGCCATGTGTGCGCTCCCTGCTTTCGCGCGGCGTTCCTACCAGAGCGCGGCGCTGACGGGTAGGGGATCAGCCGAGCAGCCAGGGTGCGCCGCTGGCTTCCGCGATGCCGCGGATTTCGGCCAGCAGATTGGGGCCAACGGGGATGCCGGCCTGCAGACGCAGCGCAGCGTTGCGACGTTCGGGGTCACCAGCGACGAGGACGGGTTTGTCCGGGTCGATCGGGCGGGTCGCGCGCAGCCCGTCGCAGAAGCGGGTGACGTCGGCGCGGAACTCGTCGGGGTCGCGGAACAAGCCAGGATCGATGGCGAGGAAGAAATGGCCAATCCCCATGGTGCCCGGGAGTTTCGTGTGGTTGGGGTCGGTGATCATGGTGGCACCCGAGAGGGCGGCGGAGAGGATATTGACCATGCCAGCCAGGCCGTAGCCCTTGTAGCTGCTGCCCTCCGGCGAGCCGCCGAGGGAGGTGAGGAAGCCGCCCTTCTCGCGGGCTTCCAGCGGGTCCGTGCTCGGCGCGCCGTCCTTGGTGAGCACCCAGCCGGGGGGCGTGGGCAGGCCCTCGTTGGCCTTGTTGCGGACGCGTCCGGCGGCGACGGTCGTGGTGGCCATGTCCAACAGGAACGGCTCGCCGTCGCGCGCCGGGGCGGCAAAGGCGATCGGGTCGGTGCCGAGCCGGGCCTGGGCGCCGCCGGTGGGCGCCACCTGAATGCCGGAGGCGGACGTGGTGACCATGCCGATGAAACCGGCGTCGGCGGCCATCTTGGCGTAGAAGCCGCAGGCGCCGAAATGCGAGGAGTTGCGCACCGCGGAAATGCCGACGCCGATCATCCGTGCCTTGCCGATCGCGGTGTCCATCGCGAGGCGCGAGGTGACGTGGCCGAGCCCGCCATCGCCGTCCACCACGGCGGAAACCGGCGTTTCGCGGACGATGCGCGGCTGTGCCTCCATGCGCATCTTGCCGGTCCGACGGCGCTCGTCATAGCCGGGGATCATCGATAGGCCGTGGCTGTCGATGCCGTGCAGATCGGCCCAGGACATGATCTCGGCCGTGCTGGCGGCATTGGCCGGCGGCATGTTCCACGCCAGCAGAATCGCCTCGATCTGGCGGCGGTGCAGGTCATACGGAGCGGGCATCAGGCTTCCCTCACGAAACGGTTGCGCAGCGTGCCGATGCCGCTGATCTCGATTTCCACCACGTCGCCATGCGCCACGTCCGGCGAGGTGCCGTCAGTGCCCATCCAGATGACATCACCGGGATGCAGGGTGAAATATTTCGTCATTTCAGCAATGAACACCTGGATGCTGAACAGCATGTCATTGGTCGCGAAGCTGGTGCGCGGGGTGCCGTTCAGACGGACGGTAGTGTGCAGCTTGTCCAGGTCGACCTCGGTTTCGATCCATGGACCCATCGGCTTGAACGTGTCGGTGTTCTTCGCCCGCCATAGCCCGCGATCGGATTTCTGCCAGGTGCGCTCGCTGACATCGTTGCCGATCGTATAGCCGAACACGCAGGACAACGCGTCGGCTTCGCTCAGATGCTTGGCGGTCTTGCCGATGACGACCACGAGTTCGCCCTCGTAGTGGATCTTGTCGGTGGCGAATTTCGGGATCACAACATCCTCGTCCTGCGCGATCAACGCGTTCTGCGCGCGATAGCCGATCTCCGGCCGCTCCGGAATATTCGGCACCTCGCCGCGCTTGTTGGCCGCCTCCTTGATGTGCGCGACATAGTTGAGACCGGCGCAATAAAACGTGCGGGGCATGACAGGGATTTCAACCCTCACATCGGCCAGCCGATGCATCCGCCCGGTGCGGCTCCAGGCGCCGAATATATCGCCGGTGGTCTCGATGACCGCGTCGCCCTCGAGAATGCCATAGCCGGCCCAACCGGCCGCCGTCACGTTCACCCAGCGCATCGCCGTTCCCCCTTATCCAGGCGTGCAGGATAGACGGCTGATATCAGGCGTCCAGGGCAAGCAAGGCCCCGCCGGCCAAGGGCCGCGAGGGCCCTTGGCCGGCGGGGCCTTGCTTGACGCGTTCAAACGTCGAGATTGGCAACCTTCAACGCGTTGCCGACGATGAAATCGCGGCGCGGTTCCACCACGTCACCCATCAGCGTCGAGAACACCTGCCCGGCCTCCTCGACGTCGCCAACTTTGACTTGAAGCAGGGTGCGGATCGCCGGGTCGAGGGTGGTTTTCCAGAGCTGGTCGGGGTTCATCTCGCCGAGGCCTTTGAAGCGCTGGATGGTCAGGCCGCGGCGGCCCTGGGCGATGATGCGGTCGAAGGCGCTGGCGGGGCCGTTGGCGACGGCTTCGTTCGCGTCGAGTTTGAGGCGGGCGGGTTCGACGAATTTTTTCGACAATGCGTCGGTGCGTTCGGCGAGCCAGCGGGCTTCGCTGCTGCGCAGGGTGGCGGCGTCGAGCGTGTAGATTTCCGCCACGCCGCGGACGGTGCGTCCGAGGGTCAGCCCGGAGGTGTCGGCGACGACTTTCCAGCCGCGTTCGGCGGGGAGGGAGACGGCGTCGAGCCGTTGCGCGAGCGGTTGGGCGGCGGCCTGGCCGCGGCTGGAGTCGGCGGTGATCGCGCCGGCGATGGCCGCTTGTTCGAGCAGCGCGATTGGTGTGCCGGGTGACAGGCGCTTGAGGCGCTGGCTGGTTTCGCGCAGCCACAGCGCCTCGGCGTCGAGTTCCGCTCCCTGCAGGACAGTGCCGTCGGCGTAGGTGAGGCGGGCCTCGGCCAGCACCTTGTCGAGCAGGAAGCGTTCGAGGGCGGGGTCGTCCTTGAGGTAGCGCTCGTCGCTGCCGCGCTTGGCGCGATAGAGCGGCGGCTGGGCAATATACAGATGGCCGCGCTCGATCAGCTCGGGCATCTGGCGAAAGAAGAAGGTCAGCAGCAGCGTGCGGATGTGCGAGCCGTCCACGTCGGCGTCGGTCATGATGACGATGCGGTGGTAGCGCAGCTTGCCGACGTCGAAGCCGCCCTGTTCGGGTTCGCCGCGGCCGATGCCGGTGCCCATGGCGGTGATCAGCGTGCCGATTTCGGCGCTGCCCAACATGCGCTCGAACCGCACCCGCTCGACGTTGAGGATCTTGCCCTTGAGCGGCAGGATTGCCTGGTATTTGCGATCGCGCCCCTGCTTGGCCGAGCCGCCGGCGCTGTCACCCTCGACCAGGAACAATTCGCACTTGGAGGGATCGCGCTCCTGGCAATCCGCGAGCTTGCCGGGGAGGGTCGAGATGTCGAGCACGCCCTTGCGGCGCGTCAGTTCGCGCGCCTTGCGGGCGGCCTCGCGGGCGGAGGCGGCGTCCATCACCTTCTGGATGATGCCCTTGGCTTCCTTCGGGTGGGTTTCGAACCAGTGCGAGATGATGTCGGCGACGACGCCCTGGACCACTGGCGAAACTTCCGACGAGACCAGCTTGTCCTTGGTCTGCGAGGAGAACTTCGGGTCGGGGACCTTGACCGAGAGCACGGCCGTCATGCCCTCGCGCATGTCCTCGCCGACGAGGGCGAGGCTGTCTTTCTTGCCCATGCCGTCGGCGTATTTGGTGACGACGCGGGTCAGCGCCTGGCGGAAGCCGGCGAGATGGGTGCCGCCGTCGCGCTGCGGGATGTTGTTGGTGAAGGCGAGCATGGTCTCGTGGAAGCTGTCGTTCCAGGAGATCGCGAACTCGACCTTGATTTCCCCGCCGGAGTTGGCGTCCTTGGCGGTGATGCTGATCGGCGGTGTGAAGACCGGAGTTTTCGCGCGGTCGAGCCAGGCCACGAAGGCGACCAGGCCGCCCTCGTAGAAGAACATGTTCTCAACGGCCGGCGCATGGCGCTCGTCGCGCAGGATGATGGTGACGCCGGAGTTGAGGAAGGCGAGTTCGCGCAGGCGGCGTTCGAGGATGGCGTAATCGAACTCAACCTTGGTGAAGGTGCCCATCGAGGGCTTGAATATCACTTCCGTGCCAGTCGGCCCGTCGGATGGACCGACGATTGCCAGCGGCGCGACCGCGTCGCCGTGCTCGAAGCGAATGAAATGCTCGATGCCGTTGCGCCAGATGCGCACCTCCATCCATTCCGACAGCGCGTTGACGACCGCGGCGCCGACGCCGTGCAGGCCGCCCGAGACCTTGTAGGAATTCTGGTTGAACTTGCCGCCGGCATGCAGCCGGGTGAGCACCACCTCGGCTGCGGAAACGCCTTCCTCGGAGTGGATGTCGGTCGGGATGCCGCGACCGTCATCGCGCACGGTGACGCTGCCGTCGCCGTTCAGGCACAGCGAAACCCGCGTGGCAAACCCTGCCTGCGCCTCGTCGACGGCGTTGTCGATGATCTCGAAGGCCATGTGGTGCAGGCCGGAACCGTCATCGGTGTCGCCGATATACATGCCCGGGCGCTTGCGCACGGCATCGAGTCCGCGCAGCACGGAGATCGAGGACGCGTCGTAGGCGTCGCTCTCGGGGGCAGTAGAATCGGGTTCGGGCGCGGCCTTGTCGCTCATGCCGGCTGGGTGCTCCTGGGTGCCTGTGGATTCCCCAAACCTATACACGCTATGCGGGAATTCCGCCACTGGCAGGGGGCGGAAAAGCAGGGTCCGGCAGGAGCGTGTCGCCACCCGTGCACAGCGCCTCGGCGATGCCGGCGAGCGGCGCGAAGGTTGCCGAGTCGGTGCCCGTGAGGAACACCTGCGCGGGCAATTTCGCCAGCGCCGCGAACAGCGCCGCGCGGCGTTCGGAGTCCAGATGCACGCCCGGCTCGTCGAGCAGCAGCAGCGGGCCGAAGCCGCGCGCCGCCGCCAGCAGGCTGGCATGGCCGAGAATGACGGCGATCAGCAGCGCCTTCTGCTGCCCCGTGCTGGCCAGCCCGGCGCCCAGCCCGCTCGCCACATCCACCAGGCCCATGTCGGCCCGATGCGCGCCGGACTGCGCCCCGCCCGCCGCCGCATCGCGATTGCGCGATGACGCCAGCGCCGCGCGCAACCAGTCCTCCGCAGCCAAAGCTGGGCCGGCCAGCAGGCGATCCGCGATCGGGCAGACCAGTTCGATCCGCGCTGCCGGAAACGCACCCGCGATCCCGTCCGCCAGCGCCGCGTTCAGCCGTGCCACGAGCCCGGCGCGCGACGCCGTCACCGCCACGGCATGGCGCGCCATCGCATCCTCGATACCGCCGAGCCACGCCGCATCCGTGCGCCCCTCGCCCAGCAACCGGTTGCGGCTGGACATCGCCGTCTCGAACGCCGCGACCTCACGGGCATGCGCTGGCTCCAGCGCGTAAACCAGCCGATCCAGAAAGCGCCGGCGCCCCGAGGCACCCTCCTGGAACAGCCGGTCCATCTGCGGCGTGAGCCACACGGCTGCCAGCCGCGCCGCAATCTCCGCCTGGCTGCGCGGGGGCGATCCGTCCAGGCGAAACACCCGCCGATCCGCTCCACCCTCGGGGGAAGTGCCGGTGCCGATATCGACCTCGCCGCTTGGTGTCGCAAACCGCCCCGCCACCGCCCATGGCCCGGCGCCACGATGCGCCAGATCGGCAATCCGGGCGCCGCGCAAACCACGCCCAGGCGTCAGCAACGATATCGCCTCCAACAAATTGGTCTTGCCACTGCCATTCGGGCCGGAAATCACGACCAACCGGCCCACCGGCCGCCAGACGAGCGCCGCATAGTTGCGAAACCCCGTCAATGACAACCGCACCAGTCGCAGTGCCGGCGCGGTGTCAGACATTGGACGCCGGAGAAGGAAGGCCAGAGGCTCTGCCTCTGGACTCCGCCAAAGGCAGAGCCTTTGGAATCCGATACTTTAAGGGTCTCCCTGAAGAGGGGGCCGACCGCAGCGGTGGCACCCATCCAGTTGGCCCCCTCTTCAGGGAGACCCTTGAGTCCGGGGTTCTAAGGGCTCCGCCCGTCGCGCGAAGGCGCGCAACGGACTTAGTGGGGTCGAGGGGCAAAGCCCCCGCCTTGCTTGTTTGGCCCCCGGTCAGACCCGCATCGGCATCAGCACGTAGAGTGCGCTGGGGTCGGCGGCGTCTTGGACGACGGTGGGGGCGGCGCCGTCGGAGAAGCGGAATTCGACTTGTTCGCCGATCTGGTCGGTGATGTCGTTCAGGTAGCGGGCCTGGAAGCCGATTTCGAGTGGGGTGGAGTCGTATTTGACGCGATCTCCGTCGAGTTCTTCGGTGGCGGAGCCTTGTTCGGCGCTGGCGGCGCTGATGACCAGCAGGTTGGGGGCGAGGGCGAGCTTCACTGGGCGGGAGCGTTCGGACGAGATCGCGGCGACGCGGGCGACGGCGTCGGCGAAGTCTTTCTTGCCGACACGGAGGATCTTGTCGTTGTCGCGCGGGATGACGCGTTCGTATTCCGGGAAGGTGCCGTCGATCAGCTTGCTGGTGAGGCTGACGGTGCCGACCTTGAACTGGATGCGGGTGTCGGAGAGGGCGATGTCGATCTCGCCCGAGACTTCGTCGAGCAGTTTGCGCAGTTCATTGACGGTTTTGCGTGGGATGATCACGCCGGGCATGCCGCCGGCGCCGGGCGGCAGCGGTTCTTCCACGCGGGCGAGGCGATGGCCGTCGGTGGCGACGGCGCGCAGCACCTTGGTGGTTCCGGTATCAGCGGCGTGGACGTAGATGCCGTTCAGGTAGTAGCGGGTTTCTTCGGTGCTGATGGCGAAGCGGGTGCGATCGATGAGGGCGCGCAGCGTTTGTGCGGGCAGGGCGAATTTGTGCGGCAGGGTGCCAGCGGTCATCGAGGGGAAATCCTCGGTGGGCAGCACGACGAGGCTGGTCGCGTAGCGTCCGGCGCGGAGGGCGAGCTGGGCATCACCGCCGGCGTGGTCGAACTCGATATCGGCGCCCTCGGGGAGTTTGCGGACGATTTCGTAGAGCGTGGCGGCTGGGGCGGTGCAGGCGCCGTTGCGGCTGGAACTGGCGGCGACATCCTCGATGACGGCGATTTCCATGTCGGTCGCGGTCAACGTCAGTCGCCCGTCGCGCACCGCGATCATCACGTTGGCGAGGATCGGGATGGTGTTGCGCTTTTCCACCACACTCTGGACATGGGCCAGCGCCTTGAGCAGTGTCGCGCGGTCGGCCTTGAACTTCATTTCGTCGTCCTCTGGGCGTATGCTCGGGGGTTGCGCCGGCAGCCCGCGAATCGGGGCCGTCTACAGTAGCAACGCCCTTACTAGCAACCCCGGTTCCGCCCGCAAAGCCTCCTGGGGCAACATCTGCTCGGATGGAATCATCTGGGCGGATAAAATTGTCCGCCAAAACAAAAAAACGAGCTTGCTCAGGGCGAAGATTCAAGCATTCGTCGCAATAGTTCGACGTCATCGGCGAATCCGGCGTCCTGCCCCATCAGTTCGCCGATCCGGCTAACCGCGTGCATCACCGTGGTGTGGTCGCGGTTCCCGAACTTGCGGCCGATCTCGGGCAGGCTGCGGCTGGTCAATTGCTTGGCGAGATACATCGCGATCTGCCGCGGCCGGGCAACCGCGCGGGCGCGCCGCGGCGAGGACATGTCGGTGAGGCGGATGTTGTAGTGCTCGGCGACGCGGCGCTGGATTTCCTCGATGGTGACGCGGCGGTCATGCGCCTTGAGGATGTCGTGCAGCACTTCCTGGGTGCTTTCCAGGGTGATGGTGCGGCCGAACAAGTTGGCGTGGGCGACCAGGCGGTTCAGCGCGCCTTCAAGCTCGCGCACGTTGGCGGTGATCTTGTGGGCGAGGAATTCGTTCACCTTGGACGGCACGGCGACGCCGGAGCGGGCGGATTTGGCCTCCAGGATGGTCATGCGCAGTTCGAAGGTCGTCGCGTGCAGGTCGGCGACCATGCCGCAGCCGAGGCGGGTGCGGACGCGCTCTTCCAGGCCCGAGAGGTCGGAGGGCGATTTGTCGGCGGAGACGACGATCTGCTTGCCGGTATCGACCAACGCGTTGAAGGTGTGGAAGAATTCTTCCTGCGTGGTGTCTTTGCCGATGAGGAACTGGAGGTCGTCGATCATCAGCACGTCGACGCTGCGCAGCTGCTCCTTGAACTCCATGGTGGATTTGCTGCGGAGTGCCGCGATGAAACGATACATGAAGCGTTCGGCCGACATGTAGGCGACTGTGACCGGGCCGCCGGGACGGCCGATGTCGGTGAGTTCCCAGGCGATGGCGTGCATCAGGTGGGTTTTGCCGAGGCCGACGCCGCCATAGAGAAACAGCGGGTTGAAGCCCGGGCAGGCCGGCTGTTCGGCGACGCGGCGGGCGCAGGCGTAGGCGAATTCGTTCGGTTTGCCGACGACGAAGTTTTCGAACGTGAAGCGCTGGTCGAGGGCGGCATCGCCGCGCGCCTCGATGCGCTCGTCGGCGCGCGACTGCGACGAGATGCTGCTGAACCGGCTGGACACGAAGGTGTCGTTGAGCTTTTGGGGCGCGGGGGCGATGCGGTCCGACGGACTAGGTTCGGAAGCGGTGTTGTCTGCGAACCCGGTGACCTGCACGGCGCTGCGCACTTGGAATTCGACCCGGCGGACCTCGCGATTCTCGGTCTGCCAGAGCTGGACGAGGGTGTCGCCGTAGTGGCTGCGCACCCAGTCGCGGACGAAGCGGCTCGGCAGGGCGATGGTGATCTCGTCGCCGTCGATGCCGACCAGGGTCATCTGCTTCAGCCAGGTGCGGTATTCGACCTCGCCGACCTCGTTTTGCAGCCGCCCTCGCACGCGTGCCCATTGGGCGGCAAGTTGGGGGTGGGCTGGCATGCCACCGCTATCGGAGGATTGATAGTTCGACACGTCACCCCCTTGCAATGCGCCGGACTCCGGCGGAATTTATTCCCCACGCTACGAACAACCCTCGACTGAGGTCGCCGGAAAGGCTGGAAAGCGGGTTGGGGATGCCGCCGTCACACAAATGACTAAGCGTTAATCCGATCTGGCGCAATAGCAAAACTGCCGGCTCGGCATTTTACTATAAAGCGGCAAGTATTCGCATTTTTTATTTGTCGGATACGGCTGTTTGGTTAGATCAATGCCCAACCAAGTCTTCCAAGCCATTGACGCGGAGAGCTTTCCCGCGTCGCCTGGAACCGTTCCGCTGCAGCGCAACCAGCGGAACGGCGTCGCATCGCCGCCTTATTGGGCGGCGATGGCCTTCACCCGCGCGGAGAGGCGGGAGATCTTGCGGGCGATCGTGTTCTTGTGGATCACGCCCTTGCCGGCAGCACGCTGCATTTCCGGCTGAGCCGCCTGCAGGGCCGCGGCGGCGGCGGCCTTGTCGCCACCGGCGATCGCGGTCTCGACCTTCTTGACGAAGGTGCGCATGCGCGACTTGCGCGCCTGGTTGCGCACGGTGCGGCGCTCGTTCTGGCGGATGCGCTTGCGCGCTGAGGGTGTATTGGCCATCGGGTCTCTTCAATCAGGTGCAAAATAAGGACTGTGAACATAAGACCGGTGAACATAAGGCCCACCGCGAACGGGGACTTCTAGGCAGCGGGTTGGCCAGAGTCAAGAAAGCTTCTGTCAAGGCAGCGGTCGCCTCAACGCTGAAAGCTGGCGCGCCGCTTCTCGGCGAAGGCCGCCATGCCCTCGATCTGGTCGGGTGTGCCGAACAGCGAGAGAAACAGTGCCCGCTCGGCGCGCACGCCCTCGACCAGAGTGGTCTCAAAAGCGCGGTTGACCGCAACCTTGCCCATCGCGGTCGCCACCGAGGACAGGCCGGCGACCTTGTCGGCGATCTTGAGCACCTCGGCGATCAGTTGGTCGGCGGGCACCACACGGCTGACGAGATTGCTGCGCTCGGCCTCGGCGGCATCCATCATCCGCCCGGTCAAAACCATGTCCATCGCCTTCGACTTGCCGACCGCGCGGGTCAGCCGCTGGGTGCCGCCGGCGCCCGGAATGACGCCGAGATTGATCTCGGGCTGGCCGAATTTGGCGGTATCGGCGGCGATGATGAAGTCGCACATCATCGCCAGCTCGCAGCCGCCGCCGAGCGCGAAGCCGGCCACCGCGCCGATCACGGGCTTGCGGATGCTCAGGATGGTTTCCCAGTTGCGGCTGATGAAGTTGCCGCGATACGCCTGCATGTGGGTTTTGGTGGCCATCGCGGCAATGTCGGCCCCGGCGGCGAAGGCTTT
>JAYTUU010000096.1:0-21936 GCA_043744375.1 Rhodospirillales bacterium
CAGGAAGGCGCGCATGATGAGGGCGGCGATGGAGGCGATGATGAGGGTGAACCGCCGGGCGATCTCGGGCGCTGTGGCGCGGAGTTCGGGGCTGAGGGGCGCGGGGTTCATGAAAATATTCCTAGTGCATTTGGGATTCCGGTGCAAGGGTTTTTTTGGGGGGCTTCGGGGTATCGTCACGGTAGCGTGCGGTTTCTAGGTTGAATCGAAGGACAATTCAAAATGATGATTAGCCCGGATCATATAGCCGGCGCGGCGTAGCGGGTTGACGCTGTCGATGATGCCGTCGCCTATTGCCGTGCATCCCCTTCGCGCGGAGGCTCGCCGCCGTCGCGGTCGAGGATGGTGCGAAGGCGGAGCGGGAAGATGGGCGTGCGGGGGGTTGATATTGCTTTCAATATCCAGCACTACGTGTTATAGATAATATGTGAAAGGCTCGGGCAGGTGGGATGCGGGCATTCAAGACCAGGGTCTTTCACCGCTTTGCTCGCAAGTCTGGGCTGGCCGATCGCCTTCTTGTCAGGGCGATTGTGGATGCCGAGCGGGGCTTGGTCGATGCGGATCTTGGCGGCGGTGTCATCAAGCAGCGGGTGGCGCGGCCGGGTGGTGGGAAGTCGGGTGGGTTTCGGACGATCACCCTTTTCCGTGCCGGGGATCGTGCGGTGTTCGCCTACGGATTTGCGAAGAGCGAGCGGGACAACATCAGCAGCGAGGAACTGGCCGCGTTCCGGATGTTGGCGACGGAGATTTTGGCTTATGGCGCCGACGCGATCGCAGTGGCGATTGAGGCGGGCATATTGATCGAGGTAAGCGATGAGCACGACGAAGCAACCGCGTAGCCGCATCCTGGCGGCGATCCATGAAACGGTGACAGATTTGCATGCAGCAGGTGTGATGACGCGGCGGAGCCTGCGGCAATTCGATGCGGCGTGCCTGACGCCGGTGCAGTCGTTGGCGGCGGAGGAGATTCGCGCGCTGCGGGAGCGGGAGGGGGCGAGCCAGGCGGTGTTTGCGCGGTATCTCAACGTGACGCCGGGGCTGGTGAGCCAGTGGGAGCGGGGCGAGAAGCGGCCGGGGGGGGCTTCATTGAAGCTGTTGTCGCTGGTGGTGCGGAAGGGGTTGGAGGGGGTGGCTTGAGGGGGAAAACGCTCATCAAGCCTCCTGATCGACTTTAGTCATTAACGTGCCAGATACCCGAGATACCTTAAGATCGCATCGTCTGGTGCCCACCGGTCTGGATAAGCTTGTTGAGCAGACAGAGGATCACCGCCGGAATATCATGCCGTCTGCCATTTGCCCGCACTGATTTGGGAAGCGCTGGGTGCCTCCAGCGCAGTTCACCGGTCCTACGGACTGGTTCCACCGTGCCTCCGATCTCTATCCATCGCTGACGGATCAAACGGGGGTCCGTAGTGTTGATGCGATTGCTCACGCGACACCTCCCACCTTGCGGATCGTGAAGGCGTCGAGTTCAATTTCCGCCCACAGCTTCGAGAGTTGTTCCTGTTCCCGCGTCTTCTTCTTGAAGGCCGTCGTATTCGGCACATCTTCATCGTCGATCCAACAGGTGAAACCATCGAAGGTCGGCTGCGGGAAATTCAGGAGGTAGGGGCTAGTGCCGTGGAGTTCCTCGGTCGCCGTATGGAGAGACCAGAGTGGGTCATATAGCGTTTCGGACAGCGCCCTAAGCGGGCTTATAGGTTTTTCATAGTTACCGTAGGATTTTGCGAAAGTTCTATTCTCGGTAAGCGGCAAATCGAAGTACTTCAGTAGAGCGTCACTCGCTCTCAGGAATGCAACGAGCCGGTTGAAAAAAGCATCTCTCACAAGGTTGGAGCCTTGAACCACCTCGCTCAGCGCCTGTGCTACGTCTCGGTCGAGATCAATGCTGACTGCTTTCAGCCCAGGCTTCATGGAATGCAAACGCCCGGAAATCCATCCATGCGCCTTGCTCGATAGCTTTCGGCCGGCAACCGCTTCACGCAGACGCGGCGTCTCCATCCTAATGACGAGGTTCAAGAATGGGTTTCGCTTGATGGGAAGCGACGATACCTCCGCCTCGAACCTATCCCAGTTTGCGCTGTGAACCTTCACAGTCATCTTCGTCTTCGTGTCCATCGTGTAATCTCCAGGCCGTTGTTCTGACCTAAAGATGCAATGTGTCTGCACTTTTATAAAGGTTTTCCTTTACGGGTTTTGGGCCAAAATTGGCCACGTTCTCCATTGGCTCTACAGCTCTGATCGGTGTGGGGCCTAGCAAGCCGTAGGGTGGGATGCGCTTGCATCCCACCCTACACTTGACGTTCGCCGGGTGACACGCACTCTCGTGCCACAAGAACACATTTCGTAGCCGAGAAATGTGTGCCCCTGGTTGTAGCAAGCCGTAGGGTGGGATGCGTTTGCATCCCACCATCTCGGTGATGCCCGATGGGGTGAGCGGTGGGATGCAAGCGCATCCCACCCTACACTTGACGTTCGCCGGGTGACACGTTCCGGCAATGCGTTCCACACCGAATGGAACTATACCATCGCGCCAAGAGCGCCGCCTTGAAGCAGAAATTTTTGGGCGTCGCCTTAGACAACCATCGTGCGCTTTTGGTGGGCGCGGCCGATGATCGCCGTGTCCGGGTTGTTGCCGGCGATGACGCGGACGCCTTCGTCGATGCGGGCGGCGACGTTGCCGGGTTTGCAGCTTTCGAGGAAGGCCAGGCCGTTCTTCAGGCAGGCCGCGAGGATACGGTCGCGCGCGGCTTTCATGTGCGGCGGGTAGGGGTCGTTCAGCACGGGCACGGAGCCGAGCGAGAGGCTCAGATCGCCCGGGCCGATTTCGGCGTAGCCGAGGCCGGGGGTGGCGAGGATGGCTTCGCAGTTGGCGACGCCTTCGGGGCTTTCGAGTTTGACGCCGAGCAGCAGTTCGCCCTGGGGATTGAGCGGCCAGGGGTCGGCGCGGCCCATGTAGTCGTCGTTCGAGAGGCCCCAGATCGGCGCGGCGCAGGCTTCCGAGCCGCGGCCGCGGGTGCCGATGCCGAGCAGGCCGGGGCCGGGGCGGGCGCGCACGGCGCCGGCCATCCGCTCCATCGGCGTCGGCAGTGCGGCATCGACGCCGCGTGTGTTGTGCGGGTAGCGGCAGGTTTCGACGAAGGCGCGCACGGCGTCGGGGCATTCGGCCTGGCAGAGGATGATGCCGTGCACGCCGCGGCCGAGGATCTGGCGGAACTGCCAGGCGTTGTGGCGCACGTTGGCCTCGTCGGTGCCGTTGACCGGCGCCTCGATGACGACGGCGGGGGTGCGGTGGCCGGAGCGGGCGGCGCCGGCGGCGACCATGCCGCGCATGTAGGCTTCGAGGCCGGTCATGTCGAAGCAGCCGTGCTCCATGCCGATGTTCATGTAGTCGGCCCAGGTGGCGGCGTCCTCGCGGCCTTGTTCGAAGGTGAGGACATGGCCGGAATGATGGCCGTCATAGTAGATCGCCTGTCCCTGGCTGAGCAGTTCGACGAGGCGGTTGATGCGTGCGGCCATTCTTGGGCTCCTGGACGGATGGTTTGGCGCAGCGTATCAGCTTTGCCGGGGGATCGACCAGGGCGGGAGTGCGGCGGCGTGGGCGGCGAGGGCGTCGGCATAAGCGAGGGTGATGCCGATGTCGTCGAGGCCGGCGACGAGGCAGGTCTTTTTGAACATGTCGATCTCGAAGGTGATCAGCCCGCCGTCCGGCAGGGTGATGGTCTGCGCGGGCAGGTCGATGGCGAGGGTGGCGGCGGCGGCAAGGCGGGTTGGTGCGTCGGGGAGGACGATCGTCAGCAGGCCGTTCTTGGCGGCGTTGCCGGCGAAAATATCGCCGAAGCTGGGGGCGATGACGCAGCGTATGCCGGCATCGACGAGGGCGTAGACGGCGCCTTCGCGCGATGAGCCGCAGCCGAAATTGGCGCCGGCGACGAGGATGGGGGCGGCGTGGGGCTGGACGGGGAAGGCGTTCTCGTGGCTGCGGATATCGGCAAAGAGGAAATTGTCGTAGCCGGCGCTGCGGGGCTTGCGCAGGAAGCGGGCGGGGATGATCTGGTCGGTGTCAATATTGGCGCGGTCGAGCAACGCGACGGGGCCAATGAGGGTGGTGAACGGTGTCATCCGCGTGAGCGATCATGGTTGGTGCGCGACAACGGAGAGAAAGTTTTTGCTTCTTTTTTCAAAAAGAAGTGCTTGTTCTTTTTTGAAAAAAAGAACCAAAAAACTTTTATCCGTTTTTTGTCCGGGGTCATGGGGTGAGTTTCCGCACGTCGGTGATGGCGCCGGCGAGGGCGGCGGCGGCGGTCATGGCGGGGGACATCAGGTGGGTGCGCGCGCCGGGCCCCTGGCGGCCGACGAAGTTCCGGTTCGAGGTGGCGGCGCAGCGTTCGCCGGGTGCCACGAGGTCGCCGTTCATGCCGACGCACATCGAGCAGCCGGGCGCGCCCCAGACGAGGCCGGCCGCGGTGAAGACGCGATCGAGCCCCTCGGCCTCCGCCTCGCGGCGGATTTCGGCCGAGCCGGGCACGACGAGGCCGGGGATGCGGGCATGGCGGCCCTTCAGCACGGCGGCGGCGGCGCGCAGATCGGGCAGGCGGCCATTGGTGCAACTGCCGATGAACACGCGATCGACGGGGGTGCCTTCGAGGGGCGCGTTGGCGGCGAGGCCCATGTATTCGAGCTGGGCGGCGATGGCGCGGGCGGTGGCGGCGTCGGGCGCGAAATCGGGGTCGGGCACGCGGGCGGTGACGGGGAGGGCGGCTTCGGGGCTGGTGCCCCAGGTGACGATGGGGGCGATGGCGGCGGCGTCGAGCGCGATTTCGCGGTCGAATTGGGCGTCCGGGTCGCTTGGCAGAGCGCGCCAGGCGGTCAGGGCGGCATCCCAGGCGGCGCCGGCGGGGGCGTGCGGGCGGCCGGAGATCCAGCCGAAAGTCGTGTCGTCGGGCGCGATCATGCCGGCGCGGCCGCCGGCCTCGATGGACATGTTGCAGATGGTCATGCGCGCTTCCATGCCGAGCACGCGGATGGTGGAGCCGGCGTATTCGATGACGTGGCCGACGGCGCCGGCAGCCCCGATGCGGGCGATGATGGCGAGGATGACGTCCTTGGCGGCGACGTGGCGGCCGAGCACGCCGTCGATGCGGATGCGCATGGTTTTCGGGCGCTTCTGCCAGAGCGCCTGGGTGGCGAGCACATGGGCGACCTCGGAGGCGCCGATGCCGAAGGCCAGCGTGCCGAAGGCGCCGTGGGTGGAGGTGTGGCTGTCGCCGCAGACGAGGGTGAGGCCGGGGAGGGTCAGGCCCTGTTCGGGGCCGGTGACGTGGACGATGCCCTGGCGCGGGTCGTCGATGCCGAAATGGGTGAGGCCGTGGCGGGCGGCGTTGGCGGCGAGGGTGGCGACCAGGCCGGCGGCTTCGGCGTCGGCGATCGGCAGGCGGCGGTCGTGGCTGGGGACGTAATGGTCGGCGACGGCGAAGGTGAGATCGGGGCGGCGGACGGGGCGGCCGGTGTGGTCGAGCATGGCGAAACCGTGGAAGCTGCCTTCGTGGAGGAGGTGGCGGTCGATCCACAGCAGGCAGGTGCCGTCGTTGCGGGCGGCGACGACGTGGGTGTCCCAGATTTTCTCGAACAGCGTGCGTGGCGCGCTCAACGCAGATGCCCCCCGGCTGAGACCTCGATGGCGCCGCGTTGACAGCGGATGCGGCGCGTTGTCAGAACCATACGGCTATTCCCGGCGTAAAGGCGAGAGCGATGCACGATCTGAAAACCCGGCTTGGCGAGGCGGCCCCGTTATTGGCGCCTGGCGTGTATGACGCGCTGTCGGCGGCGCTGGCGGATGAGGCGGGGTTCGAGGCGGCGTATCTGTCGGGCGGCTCGCCTTGCCCGTGGGTGCGGAGATCGTCGGCCCGGCGGTGCTGGAGCAGCCGGATACGACGATCCTGATCGAACCCGGTATGATCGGGCGGACCGACCGCTTCGGCAATCTCGTGATCATCAGGCAATTGGCTTGACCGGTCACGCGGCTTTGTGGCGTCGTGGCCCCGCTGCAACTGGCGGCCGGCGGCGTGCCGGCGCCCAACGGGGAAAATAACCATGAAGATCGAGCTGATGATGCTGGTCTGGAGCGCGGTGCTCTGCGTGATCCTGGCGGTGCCGTATACGGTTGGGTTGATCCTGGAGCGTGGATTGCCGGAAGTCGCGGGCAATCGGGAGAACTTCGCGCCGCCGGCGGGATGGATGGGACGGGCGCTGCGGGCGCATCGCAATATGGTCGAGAACCTGCTGCCGTTCGCTGCGCTGGTGCTGGTGGTGGTGATCGCCAACAAGACGAACGGCACGACGGCCTTGGCGGCCCAATTGTTCTTCTGGGCGCGCGTGGTGCATGCCGGCGTCTATATCGCGGGCGTTGCCTGGGTCCGCACGCTGGCTTTTGCCGGCGGGCTGGTGGCGATGGTGCTGCTGCTGATCGCGGCGTTGGGCTGACGGCGCTTTGATCTGAGAACGGGGGGAGGGCGGCACGATGCCGATCGCGACGATTATCGGCGGGCCGGTCTCCCCCTATGTTCGCAAGGTCATGGCGGTGTGTGACCTCAAGGGTGTGGCCTGGTGCGTGGACCCGATCATTCCGTTCCAGGGCAATGACGCGTTCACCCGCATCAGTCCGCTGCGCAGTGTGCCCGTGTTTATCGATGATGCGGTGACGTTGGCCGACAGCACGGCGATCTGCGAATATCTCGACGAGCGCTACCCGGCGCCGCCGCTGCTGCCGAAGGGGCCGGCGGCGCGGGCGCAAGCGCGCTGGCTGGAGGAGTTCGCCGATACACGGATGGGCGACGTGTTCATGTGGCGGCTGTTCAACGATGCGGTGATCCGTCCGGGCGTGTGGAAGCAGCCGCGCGACGAGGCGGCGATTGCGGCGACGCTGGCGGAGCATCTGCCGGGGGTGATGGACTATCTTGAAACGGTCGCGCCCGCGGAGGGCTTCGTGTTTGGCGATCTGTCGCTCGCCGATATCGCGGTGGCCGTGCCGTTCGCCAATCTCGCATGGTCGCGGGTGGAGGCGGATTTGACGGCCTGGCCGAACACCGTGGCGTGGGTTGAGCGCACCGAGGCGACGCCGCCGCTGGCGCGGCTGACCATGCTGGGCGCGCGCTTCCTGGCGACGCGGGTGGCCGAGCGGGCGGCGCTGTTCGCCGAGCTTGAGGTGACGATGAGCCCGGTCAGCCACGCCGGCGAGGGGTTTCGCCGGGGGCCGATGACGGTCTGAGGGCGGGACGAAAGTCAACATAAGGAAGGCGAGGGCTCGGCTTCCCTATGTTGGCGCGTATGCGGCTAAGCCGCCGCCTTCTTCGCGGTTGCGCAGGACGAGGCGGCGCTCGTGGAGGTCGGCGACGGTGGTGCGGTGGGCGATGGAGACGATGGCGGCGTTGGGGAGTTTTTCGCGCAGCAGCGTGTAGAGTTCGGCCTCGGATCGTGGGTCGAGGCTGGCGGTGGCTTCGTCGAGGAAGAGCCAGTCGGGCTTCACCAGCAAAGCGCGGGCGATGGCGATGCGTTGTTTTTCGCCGCCGGAGAGGCGCTGGCCCCAGGGTTCCTCGCTGTCCAGCACGGCGTCGAGATGACCGAGGCCGACCGCGTGGAGGGCGGCGCGGACGCTGGCGTCGTCGTGGGTGTCCATGGCGTCGGGGTAGGTGACGACGCGGCGGAGTGTGCCGAGCGGCAGATAGGGGTGCTGCGGCAGGAACAGCGTGCGCCCTGGTGGTCGGTGGACGGTGCCGTGGCCGAACGGCCAGATGCCGGCGAGGGCGCGGAAGAGGGTGGATTTGCCGGCGCCGGAGCGGCCGGCGATGGCGACCCATTCGCCAGGGGCGGCGGCGAAGGACAGGTCGGTCTGCACTTGCGTGCCGTCGGGCAGGTTCAGCGTGGCGCCGTCGAGTGTGTAGCCGGGCGCGGTGCCATCGGTCGTGGCGATGCCGGTGTCGGCGGCGCGGGCGGCGGCGATGGCGCGGCTGAAGGCGGTCAGGCGTTCCACGGTGGCGCGCCAGCGGGCGAGGTCGTCGTAGAAATGGGCGAACCACAGCAACGCGTTTTCGACGCTGCGGAAGGCGCCGGTGGTCTGCATCAGCGCGCCGAAGGTGATGCCGCCGGCGAAATAGCGCGGGGCGGCGATGACGAGCGGGAAGATCACGGCGACCTGGTCGAAGCCGGCGACGACGCTGGTCAGCAGCTTTGTGCGCTCCATGATCTGGCGCCAGTTGACGATCACGGCGGTGAAGCGTTGCAGGGCGGAACGCTGCTCCTCGCGCTCGCCGCCGTAGAGGGCGATGCCTTCCATGTTTTCGCGCAGGCGGGCGAGGCCGAAACGGAAATCGGCCTCGACGCGCTGCTGCACGAAGTTGAGTGCGGCGAGCGGGCGGCCGATATGGTTGGTGGCGATCGAGGCGACCAGGGCGTAGGCGATGGCGATCCAGACCATGTAGCCGGGAATGGAGATGCCGAAGACCTCCATGGCGCCGGAGAGCGTCCACAGGATGGTCACGAAGCTGAACAGGGTGACGACGCTGCGCAGCAGGCCGAGGGCGAGGCGCAGCGTCTCGCCGATGAACTGCTTGAGGTCCTCGGCGATGCGCTGATCCGGGTTGTCGGTGCCGTAGCCGGTGGTGCTGCCGGCGGCCAGCGCGATGCGCCAATAGGCACGGTCGGAGAACCAGTCGCCCAGGACGCGTTCGGTGAGCCAGCGGCGCCAGCGGATTTCCAGGAGTTGGTCTAGATAGATGCGGTAGACGGCGAGTGTCACGAACACCAGCGCCAGCGGGGTGAAGCCGATCTGGACGCTGCCGTCGGTGGTTTTCCACAGGAGCAGAAGGTTGATGAAGCTGTCCCAGTCCTTGCCCTGCACGGCGTCGTAGAAGGCGCGGCTCCAGTAGCTCAGCAGCACGTTGAGGGCGACGGCGATGAGGTTGAGGGCGACCACGGCGGCGAGCAGGCCGCGGCCGACCCAGCGTTCCTCGGAGCGGAAATAGGGCAAGGCGAGCCGCCAGGCGTCGCGCAGGAAGGGGCCGAGGCCGCGCATTGTGAGTCCTTTCGAGCAGGTCGTTATTCTACCTACAAGATAAGGCCCGGATCGGATGCCCGCATATCAGCGAATTGATTTGCGGCGTGCGCCGGGGGGAATTTGTCAGCGGCGTGCGCCGGGGAGAGTGCCGGGGCGGCCGAACAGCCAGCCTTGGCCGAACTGCACGCCGAGTTCGCGCATCAGGCGTGCCTCCTCCTCGGTTTCGATCATTTCCGCGATGACCTGGGCGCCCACGGTGTTGGCGAGTTCGACCATTGAGGCCACGAAGCCGCGTTCGCGGGCGCCGCGGGTGGCGGCGCGGACGTAGAGGCCGTCGATTTTCACGTAGTCGACGCCGAATTCGCGCAGATAGCGGAAGGCCGCGCCGCCGGCGCCGAAATCGTCGAGGCAGACGGCGATGTCGAGGCCGCGCAGGGCGGCGATGGTGCCGGCGGCCTGGGTCATGTTGTCGATCTCCGCGGTTTCCGTCAGTTCGACGAGCAGGCGGTGCGGGGCGCCGGGGGGAGGCTGCAAGTCGTCGTACTCCGCCAGCAGGTCGGCGACGCGGGTGCGGAACTCCCGGCTTTGCATGGAGAAGCCGGAGATGTTCACCGCCACGCTGGCGGTGGGTGCGGCGCGCAGGGAGGCCAGCGCCTCGGCGAGGACGGCGAGGTCGAGTTCCTCGGACAGCCCGACCATCTCGGCGAACAGAATAAAATCCTGCGTCGTGGTGCCCGGATCGTCGGGCGATTTGAACGGGCGGAGCAGCGCCTCGTAGTGGTGCACCGCGCGGCCGTCGAGGGCGACGATCGGCTGGAATTGCAGGCGGAAGCGGCGGGCGGCGATGGCCGAGCGCATCGCGCGGGCGCGCTGCTCGGAGTGGGCGAGAATGCCGCTCAGCCCGCCGGCCGCGCCGTCCTCCAGGGCGGCTGCGGTGCCGCCGGCGGCGAAGCGGGTGACGGCGTAGCGCAAGGTCCGGGCCGCCTGGGAGGGGGTGAGCGGGCCGGGCATGAGGGCAATCTCGGTCTCGCTGACCTTGGCGGTGCGCGCCGCGGGACCGGCGCCGATCAGGTCGCGCAGGCGTGCGGTGAGGCCGCCGATATCGAGGCCGGTGCCGCCGAGAATGCCGAACCGGCCATCGCTGATCTCGCCGGCCAGCACGCCCGGACCGGCGCCGGCAAGCACGGCCATGATGCCGATGCGCAGCGCGCGGTGGTCCTCGACGGTGAGCATTTCGCGCAGCTCCTGCCAGCCCTCGACCTCGACCAGCCCGACCCGGCCTTCGCCGCCCGAGCGTAGCGCCAACTCGGCCTCGCGCACGAAGACCAGAGGTTCCTCGAAGCCGCTTTGCGCCGCCGGAGGAGCCGGCCCCGCGGCGGCGGGCACCGGGCCGATGCTGAAGCACAGCCGTGCCGGCGGGCCTGGCCGCATCATGGCGGCGAGGGCGACCGGGGTGGAGGTGGCGTCGGCGAGGCGCAGCACCAGCGGCGGAATGCGGCCGCGCAGGGTCACGGTCGCCATCGCCATGGCCAGCGATGCCTGGTCGGCGGGGGCGATCAGGCGGCTGATGCGGCTGCCGAGAAACTGCTCGGCCGGCACCCCGAAGCGATTGGCAAAGGCGCCGGCGGCGAACACGATCATGCCGTCCAGCCCGGTTTCGACCAGCAGATCGGCGGCGGCGAAGGCGAAGGCGAGGAAGCGATCGCGGGACTGGCGAACCGGGGGCAGATCGGTGGCGGGCATATCCTGGGGCGGGGGCATCGGGCGTCCCTGTTTAAATATTGGGCGTAGAGACATGGGGCGATGCTGCGACCGGCGGGTTAATCCATGATGAAGCGGCTCCGCGGGCCGTCATGGCATCCCGGCCAATGGAGGCGTAGAAACTGACGATCAGTTTCATGGCTAGCCGCGTTTCAATCGAGTGAGCCAATGACAGCGCTGCCCACGCCGCAACAGCTTCGCTACCTTCTCGCCCTCGCGGAGCACGCCCATTTCGGCCGCGCCGCCGATGCCTGCGCGGTGACGCAATCCACCTTGTCGGCCGGGATTCTGGCGCTCGAACGCCAGCTTGACGCCGCGTTGCTCGACCGTGGCGGCACCAAGCGCGTGGTGTTCACCGCACTCGGGCGCGACCTGCTGGGACGGGCGCGCACCGCGATGGCGGCGCTGACGGCGGTGGTGGAAGCGGCCGACGCGGCCCGCGCGCCGATGAGCGGGCCGGTGCGGCTCGGCGTGATCCCGACGGTGGGGCCATTCCTGCTGCCGCTGCTGGTGCCCGCGCTGCGGCGGGAGTTCCCGAGGTTGCTGCTCTATCTTCGCGAAGACACGACGGAGCGGCTGCTGGAGCGGCTGCAATCGGGTGCGCTCGATGTGGCACTGCTGGCGCTGCCGTGTGCGTGTGCGGGGTCCGACACCTTGGCGGTGGCGCGCGACGCGTTCCTCGCGGCGCTGCCGGCCGGCCACCGGCTCGCCGACCAGGACAGCGTCGCTCCGTCGGCATTGGCGGCCGAGCGGCTGTTGCTGCTGGAGGACGGGCACTGCCTGCGCGACCAGGCGCTGGACGTCTGCGGCTTTGCCCGCGGCCAATCGCCGGTTGAGTGGGGCGGGGATGACGGGTTCGCCGCCACCAGCCTGCATACCCTGGTGCAGATGGTTGCCGGTGGCCTTGGCGTGACGCTGCTGCCGCGCATCGCGGTGCGGGCGGGGATCGTTGCGGGCACCGGCATCGTGCTGCGTCCGCTGGCGGGTGCGGCGGCGTATCGCACGCTCGGCCTGGCCTGGCGCCCGCAGACCCCGCGCGCGGCGGATTATCGGGCGATGGGGCGGGTACTCGGAGCTGTCATGATGGACGGCGCCTGAGCGGGTTGCCAGCGCGGCCGAAATCGCGGAGACAGATTTTGCCGCCACAACCGACGTAGCCATAACCTGAGAAGAGCGTGATGCCGCCCAGCCTGCCGGACACCATGACCCTGCTGCGCGATCTGCTGCAGATCGTCTCCAGCATCGCGCTTATCCTGCTGGCCTTCGTGGCCTGGCGGACGATGCGCGCGGCGCGGGTGGGCAATCGGGTGCAACTCGATGTCGACCTGCAGGTGATCGACCTCGGCGGCGGCGAGCAGATCGGCGAGTTGATGGTGGTGCTGCAGAACACCGGCCCGCGGGTGCAGGAACTCACCAACCTGTTCATCGAGGTACGGCCGAGCCGCCACGTCACCAGTGCCGCCGGCACCGTGGTGCCGGCCACCAACATGATCGACCAGGATCGCCCGTTGCGGCTGGTGCCGGGGGTGCGGCAGCCGATCACCTGGACGTTCGAAATCCCGCGCGACGAGCGGCTGCTGCGCACGACGGTGGTGATCAGCCAGGGCAAGTGGATCGACCCGGATTCGGTCTCGGTGCTGGCGTCGAAGAGTTTCGAGATGTTCGGCGGGAGCGTGCGCTATCTGACCCGGGTGTTCGACGTGTCGGCGGCGGGATTCAGGCGGTTTTGAACACTCGTGTTTTGCCGGGCGGCGGCGCCCATCAGGATGCCGCCGAAGACCGCCGAGGTGACGGTGACGATGCCGAGCAGCCAGCGCAGGCGCGTGGCCGTCGTCTCGGCGTCGGCGGTGAGGCGCGTGCGCATGGCGCGGCGTTCGGCGGCGATGCGGGCCGGCATGTCGCCGCCGATCGGCAGCAGGGCGGCGGCGCTGTCGCCGAGACGGGGGCGCAGGGCTTCGAGCGCGGCCTGCGGGTCTGGCGCGGATACGGCGAGCAGCGCGTCATCCAGCGCCGCATCCCGGCTCAGCGCGCGATGCAACGGCAAGGGGGCGGCGAAGCTGGCGAAGGCGCCGGTCAGCCCGACCACCGCGAAGGCCATGGCGAGGAAGGCGAACCAGGTGGGATCGATGCGCTGCATGGGGGCCTCCGTGTGTGCCCCGCACATCGTCCTCCCTCTCGTCTACGTCAACCTTGCAGTGCCAGGATTGGGCGGTGCTAGGATCGGGGCCATGAGCACCAGCCCGTATCTGTTCACCGCCGCCGATCACCCCATCCATCAGGGCAGCCCGCGCCTGCGCCTGCGCGAGGCCGTCACCGGTTTCGGCATCGCGCTGCGCTACCAGGAGCGGGCGCCCGATCCGCCGGATGCGCCGGAGGGGAAGTGGTGCGTGACCGGCCATTCGATCTTTATTCTGGAAGGACGCATCCGGTATCGGTTCGACGATCACACGGTCCAGGCCGGGCCGGGGGATATGCTGCATATTCCCGCCGGGCCGGCGCATCGCCATATTCCGTCGGTGGTTGGGCCGGAGACGGTGCGTTACGTGCTGACCGAGTTCAGCGAATAGGGTTTGATTAACCTTCGCGCGGGACACTGACGCCTTTTGCAGCGCATGGGGCGTGGCATGGGCGTTTCACTGCTTGACCGGATATTTCGCCGCAGCCGCCCACCCGTGACGGTGGAGGATGGCGGCGCGGTGATGGCTGAGGTGATGGCCCCCGCCGCGCCTGGGCGTGTGGCGCTGTGGAACGCCAGCCGTGTTGGTCAGGCCGAGGCGCTGTGGGGCGAGGGGTTCCTTTGGCCGGGCGGGGCCGATGAAATCCGTCGGCTGACCGCGCCGTTCGGGCTGACGGCGGCGCATTCCCTGCTGCTCGTCGGCGCCGGGACCGGTGGGCCGGCGCGGCTGCTGGCGGCCGATCTCGGCGCCTGGGTGTCCGGTTTCGAGGCGGATTCCGATCTCGTCGCGCTTGCCAATGTTCGGCTGCAACGCGGCGTGACGCCCTTGTCCAAGCGCGCGACCATGGCGCTGTGGCTGCCCGATGCCCCCGCCTTCACCGCGCGGGGCTTCCATCATGCGCTCGCCATCGACGCCTTTGGTGGACCCGATCCCGAGGGGGCGCTGGCGGCCATCGCCGGCGCGGTGAAGCCGGGCGGGCAGGTCATGATCGTCCAATCCGTGGCTGGCGGCGCGGGCGGCGCGGAGGCCAGGCGGATCGCCGTTGGCCTGAAGCGGGCCGGCTGCGACGTGCGGGTGGTCGAGGATGAAACCGCGCGCCATGCCAGCCAGGTGCTGCAGGGATGGAAGCAGTTGGTGCGCAGCCTGCGTGGCTCCCGGCTGACCCCGGTCGAGGCCGCCGCTTTGGTCGCCGAGGCCGAACGCTGGCTGCTGCGGCTGCATAGGATACGCGAGGGGCGGCTGCACCTGCTGCGCTGGGGGGCGATCGCCGGTTGAGCGCGCGCTTCCCAGCGTGGTGTTTCGCCGCCATGATGCCGCTCCATCCAGCGCCGAGGCCTTGTCATGACCGAGATTCTCCCCTGCCAGCGCGATCTGTTCGAAATTCCCGAACACATCACCTACCTCAACGCCGCCGCCTACGTGCCGCTGCCGCGGGCGGTGCGGGAGGCGGGCGAGAAGGGGGTGCTGACCAAGAGCAATCCGTGGACGATGGGGCCCAACCTCGGCAACGGCCAGGCTGAGCGGGCGCGGGCGGCGGCGGCGCGGTTGATCGGTGCGTCGCCCGACGATGTCGCGATCACCGGCGCCGTCAGCTACGGCATCGCCACGGCGGCGCGCAACATCACCATTCCCGCCGGCTCGCGGGTGCTGATGATCGAAGGCGAATTTCCCTCCCTTGCGTTGGTGTGGCCGGAACTGGCGCGGCGCTGTGGCGCTACCGTGGAGATCGTGCCGCGCCCCGCCGACGCGGATTGGACGTCTGCCCTGATGGAGGCGATCGAGCGCCCCGGCGCCCCGCCGGTCGGGCTGGCGGCGCTGACGCCGATGCATTGGAGCGACGGCGCGCTGATCGACCTCAACCGCGTCGTGCCCGCCGTGCGCCGCCAGGGAGCGGCGGTGGTGATCGACGCGACCCAGGCGGTGGGGGTGCTCGACATTGATGTCGGCGTGTTGAAGCCTGATTTTCTGGCTTTTCCCACCTATAAATGGGTGCTCGGGCCATACAGCCTGGCGTTCCTCTACGTCGCTCCTGGTCGGCAGGATGGCGTGCCGCTGGAAGAGCACGGGGCGACGCGTTTGCCGGGTGGGAATGCCAGCCCCGCCTATATCCCCACCGCTCGGCGTTTCGATCGTGGCGAGCGCAACGACCCCATTGGGTTGCCGATGGCCGCCGTTGGCCTCGAACAGGTGCTGGCCTGGGACCGTAGCGCCGTCGCCGCCCGCCTGCGCGGTCTGACCGACGCTTTGGCCGACGCGGTCGCCGATGTGCCCGGCCTGACGATGCTTCCCCGTGCGCTGCGTGCCCCGCATGTGCTTGGCCTGCGCTTTGCGGGCGGCATGCCGGCGGGGCTGGTGGAGCGTCTCGCCGCCCGTGATGTGCATGTGGCCGATCGTCAGGGCGTGCTGCGGGTCAGTCCGCATGTGTATAACGATGCGGGGGATGTGGCGCGGTTTGCCGCGGCGTTGCGGCAGTAGCCGCCGCGCCGCCGGACGTTGGCGTTAGCAGTGACAGGCGGGGCGGGGCGGGATGAGCCTCGCGGTTCGCCGAGGCATGCAGGGTGAAATCGCCCCGCATGCGTTGAAGCCTCCAGGAGACGTTGCGCGGCGCCGCGCGCGGCCATAGGCTGACGCGAGTTCAACCCCAGCCGCAGGAGGGCTGCGTGCACGCATATCACCAGCATCACACGCGCGGCCCTGGCGTCGCCCTGCGGTAAGTCGCCGCGGGGCTGGCTCCTGATCGGGACGGCCCTGCGCGCCTCGTGTGCCCGCGCTCTGCGTGGGCGTGCCTGTTGAACCTTCCTTCGTGACTGCGGCTCCTGCGTGGCGGCCGCCTTGTATGCGAGAATATCCCCCATGGGTTCCATCAGCCTGCGCCAGGTCGGTGTGCGCACGCCGCTGCCGCTGTTCGACAACCTCAGTATCGTTATCGCCTCATCTGAACGAGGCCCGGCCGACCGGATCGGCCTGATCGCCGGCAATGGTGGAGGCAAGACGACGCTGCTGCGCTGCCTCGCCGGGCTTGCCGAGCCGACGACGGGGGAGGTGATCCGCTCGCGCGGGCTGCGCGTCGCCTATGTCGAGCAGGACATGCCGCCCAACCTCCTCGCTTTGCCGCTCGCCGAGGCCGTGCGCCGCGCGCTGCCGCCGGCCGAGCGCGATGCGTCGGAATGGCGCGTCGGCGTGGTGCTGGATGCCTTCGGGGCGCCGCCCGAGTTCCACGACCGCCCCGTCGAGAAACTCAGCGGTGGGTGGCAGCGCCTGGCGCTGATCGCGCGGGCCTGGGTGACCGAGCCGGACATGCTGCTGCTCGACGAGCCGACCAACCATCTCGATCTCGAACGCATCCGCCTGCTCGAACGCTGGATCGCCGAGGACGCCGGGCAAATCCCGATGGTGATCGCCAGCCACGACCGCGCCTTCCTCGATGCCTGCACCACCCGCACGCTGTTCCTGCGCCCGCTGGCGTGCCGCATCTACGCGCACCCGTACACCACCTCCCGTCAGTTGCTGGCCGATGACGACGCGGCCCTCGAACGCAAGGCGGCGAAAGACTCCCGCGAAGTTGATCGCCTGCGCCGCAACGCCGCGGAACTGAAAAACGTCGGCGTCAACAGCGGCAGCGACCTGCTGCAGAAAAAGGCGAAATACCTGAACAACCGCGCCGAGGCGCTGGAACAGACCCTGCGCCCCGCCCACGTCGAACGCGCCGGCGACATCCGCCTTGCCAATCGCGGCACGCACGCCCGCGTGTTGCTGGCGCTGGCCGATCTGCGCGTGCAGGCGCCGAACGGAACCGCACTGTTTGACGTCAGGAAGCTCGACATCTTCCAGCACGACCGCGTCGTGCTGCTCGGCCGCAACGGCGTCGGCAAATCAGTGTTCGTGCGCATGCTGCACGCGGCCTTGCTGGCGCCCGAAAGCGTCAAGGGCATCCGCACCAGCCCCTCCATCGTGCTCGGCTACGCCGACCAGCAGATGTCGCACCTGCCCGCTGGCGACACGCCGCACGGCTTCATCGCCGGCACCTTCCGCCTCGGCGACCAGCGCAGCACCGCCCTGCTCGCCGGCGCCGGCTTCACGGTCGACATGCAGCGCCGCCCGATCCGTGTGCTCTCCCCCGGCCAGACGGCACGCCTCGGGCTGCTCGCGCTGCGCTTGGCCGAGCCGAATTTCTACCTGCTCGACGAACCCACCAACCATGTGGATATCGCCGGGCAGGAGCGGCTGGAGTCGGAAATGCTCGCCCACGCGCCGACCTGCGTGCTGGTCTCCCATGACCGCCGCTTTGTGGCCGCTGTCGGCACGCGGTTCCTGCTGATCGAGAAGGGGCGGATCGAGGAGGTGGACGCGCCGGAGCGGTTTTATCGGACGTTGCTGGGGTAGGCAGGCAAGCAAACCTCCGGAGGCCCTTTGAACCCATTTTTGTTCGCGGCAGAGGCACCGGCCTTCGGATGCAACCGAAGGTCATCGCCCCAGCCGCGAGCAGTCGGGGGTTCCAAGGGCCCTCGGCCCGTCGCGCGACTGCGCGCTGCGCACGACGCCGGCGGAGCCTTGATTGAGATTGGCTGCGACTTGACATCGTGGGCCTCGCCCTCTAGTTCCCGGCCTCCCGTTTCGACGCATGCAAGGCGTATTGACCATGAAGATCCGCAACAGCCTCCGCTCGGCCAAGGTCCGCGACAAGAACTGCCGCGTGGTGCGTCGGCGCGGCCGCGTCTACGTCATCAACAAGAAGAACCCACGCATGAAGGCCCGCCAGGGCTGAGTGTTCTGGCCTTCGGGCCAGTTCTGCCATTGCGCCGAAAAACCCGCCCCGGGGAGGCTTCTCCGGGGCGCTTGCTGTCTTGCGGGCCAGCAGCTACGTCCCATGTTACGGATTTATGCGGGGGGCAGCGATGATCGACCAGCCGGAACCCAAGCGCGACGTGCTCGCCCGGCGTGACGCCATCGTCGCCGGGCTGCGCGCATTGTTGCCGGAGAGCGGTGTGATCGCCGAGGCGCGGCGGTTGAAGCCCTATGAGACCGATGGGTTGTCGGCGTATCGCCAGGTTCCGCTTGTCGTGGTGCTGCCGGAGACGACCGAGCAGGTGGCCGCCGTGATGGCGTTCTGCCATCGCGAGGGGGTGCGGGTGGTGCCGCGCGGCGCCGGGACGTCGCTGTCCGGCGGTGCGTTGCCGCTGGCCGACTCGGTGGTGCTCGGCCTGATGCGGATGAACCGGATCCTCGACATCGACTATGCCGATCGCTGCGCCGTGGTGGAGGCGGGGGTGACCAATATCGGCATCACCCAGGCGGTGCAGGGGGAGGGGTTCTTCTACGCGCCCGATCCGTCGAGCCAGTTGGCCTGCATGATCGGCGGCAACGTGAATATGAATTCCGGCGGCGCGCATTGCCTGCGCTACGGGGTGACGACGAACAACCTGCTGGGGCTGCGCATCGTCACCGTGGCGGGCGAGGTGCTTGATATTGGCGGCGCGCATATGGACGCGGCGGGCTATGACTGGCTCGGGTTGCTGACCGGCAGCGAGGGGCAGTTGGCGGTGGTGACCGAGGTGACCGTGCGCATTCTGCGCTCGCCCGAGGGGGCGCGGGCGATGCTGGCGGCGTTCAAGTCCAACGAAATCGCCGGCGCCTGCGTGGACGCCATTATCGGCTCGGGCATCATTCCCGTGGCGCTGGAGTTCATGGACCGGCCGGCGATCCATGCCTGCGAGGCGTTTGCCCATGCCGGCTATCCTCTTGATGCTGAAGCTTTGCTGATCATCGAGGTCGAGGGCAGTGTGACCGAGCAAGACTACTACCTCGATCGCATCCGCGAGATTTGCGGGCGGTTCGACCCGGTCAGCCTGCGGGTGTCGCAGAGTGCGGAGGAGTCGCTGGCGATCTGGAAAGGGCGAAAAGGCGCGTTCGGGGCCGTCGGGCGGATCAGTCCGGATTATCTGTGCATGGACGGGACGATTCCGACCTCGCGGCTGGCTGACGTGCTCGGGCGGATTGGCGAGATGAGTGCCGCCTGCGGGTTGCAAGTGGCCAACATCTTCCATGCCGGCGATGGCAATCTGCATCCGCTCATTATGTTTGACGCCAATGAGCCTGGGAGTTTCGAGCGGGCAGAAAAATTCGGCGCCGATATCCTGCGGCTTTGCGTCGAGGTCGGCGGTTGCCTGACCGGTGAGCATGGGGTGGGGGTGGAGAAGCGTGACCTGATGGGCGTGCAGTTCACCGAGATCGAATTGGACCAGCAGCGCCGGATCAAGTCGGCGTTCGATCCGGATTGGCTGCTCAACCCGTCCAAGGTGTTTCCGCTGAAGCCTGCTCTGGCGATCGCTGCCTGAGGATGCTCGAACCTATTGATACTGACGGCGTGGTCACGGCCATCCGTGCCGCGCATGACGCGGGGACGCCACTGGCGGTGTGTGGCAACGGCAGCAAGGCGGGCCTGCTGCGCCCCGTACAGGCGGCCGAGACGCTGTCCATGCGGCGGCTCACGGGGCTGTCGCTGTATTCGCCGCAGGAGTTGATCCTGACCGCCGGGGCCGGGACTGTCTATGCCGACATCGCTGGCGCGGTGGCCGCCAAGGGCCAGCACGTTATCTCCGAACCGCCTGATCTCACGGCATTTTACGGCACAGATCGTGCGCAGACCCTGGGCGGGATCGTGGCATCCAACCTGTCTGGCCCGCGCCGCGTGGCGTGGGGGGCAACGCGCGATCACGTCATGGGGGTGGCGGGGGTGAACGGGATCGGGGAGAAAATCCATTCCGGTGGGCGGGTGCTGAAGAACGTCACCGGGCTGGATTTGTGCAAGCTGCTCACGGGCAGTTTCGGCACCCTCGCGGTGATCACGGAGATCTCGCTGAAGGTGCTGCCGGTGCCGGAGCGGCGCGGCACGCTGGTGCTCAAGGGGCTCGATCCGACGCGCGCCGTCGCGGCGCTGTCGGCCGCGCTTGGTTCCCCGTACGCGGTTTCCGGCGCCGCCTACCTGCCGGCCGCGATGGCCGCGCGCATTCCCGTGCTGGCCTGGTTCGGCGGCAGCGTGACGCTGGCGCGGATCGAGGATTTCGCGCCGGCCGTGGTCTATCGCAGCGGGCGGTTGAAGGCCGAATTGGCGGAGTACGGCGTCGCCGAACTGCTCGATGACGGCGCCTCGGTGGCCGCCTGGGCCGCGGTGCGCGATATTGCGCCCCTTGTCGCCGAGCCGGGCGCGGTGTGGCGCGTTTCGGTGCGTCCCTCCGCCGGGCCGGCCGTCGCCGAAACGCTGGAACGCGCCTTCGGGGCCACCTGGTTCATGGATTGGGGCGGCGGGCTTTTGTGGATCGCCGGGCCGGCCACCGAGGCCGCCCATGAGGCTGTCGCCGACGCGGCGCGGGCCGGGCGCGGCGTGTTCACGCTGATGCGCGGGCCGGAAGCTCTGCGTGCCGCCGTCGCCGTCGTGCCGCCCGAAGCCGCGCCGCTCGCCCGTATCAGCCGCAGCGTGAAGGCGGCGTTCGACCCGCGCGGCATTCTCAATCCCGGCCGCATGGTCGCGGGGCTGTAGGTTCATGCAAACGCATTTCACTGCCGAGCAACTTGATGACCCCGAGACCTCGGTCGCCAACCAGATCCTGCGGACCTGCGTGCATTGCGGCATTTGCACCGCGACTTGCCCCACCTTTGTCCTGCTCGGCGACGAACTCGACAGCCCGCGCGGCCGCATCTACCTGATCAAGGACATGCTCGAGACCGCGCAGCCGGCACCCGAGGAAGTTGTCCGCCACGTCGATCGCTGCCTGTCCTGCCTGTCCTGCATGACCACCTGCCCGTCCGGCGTGCACTACATGCACCTCGTCGACCACGCGCGGACCTATATCGAGGCGACCTATCGCCGCCCTTGGCATGACCGGGGTTTGCGCGCCGTGCTGGCGACCGTGCTGCCGCGCCCGGCGCTGATGCGCGCGGCGCTGTTGGGCGCGCGCCTCGCCCGTCCACTCGCACCGCTGCTGCCGCGGCGGGGCGTGCTCGCCAACCGGCTGCGCGCGCTGCTGGCGCTCACGCCCGCGCGCCTGCCGCCATCGGACTCCGCCGCGCGTCCGCAAATCCATTCGGCCATCGGCACCCGCCGCGGCCGCGTCGCCTTGCTCGCCGGCTGCGCGCAGACGGTGCTCGACCCCGCCATCAACGCCGCCACCATCCGGCTGCTGACACGCATGGGCATCGAGGTGGTGATCGCCAAAGGTGCCGGCTGCTGCGGGGCGCTCACGCATCACATGGGCCAGCACGACCCCGCCATGGCGAGCGCCGCCGCTAATATCGCGGCGTGGTCGCGCGAGGCCGCCGGGGCCGGGCTGGACGCCATCATCGTCAACACCTCCGGCTGCGGGACGACGATCAAGGACTACGGGTTCATGTTCCGCACCGCCGAACCCGCTTTGCGCGCCCAGGCCGAACAGGTCTCCGCACTGGCCGCCGATATCAGCGAATACCTCGCGCGCATCGGCTACGCGCCCACCCGCGCGGCACCCGGCCTGACCGTCGCCTACCACGCGGCCTGTAGCCTGCAACACGGCCAGAAAATCACCGACGCGCCGAAAACCCTCCTCCGCAAGGCCGGTTTCACCGTCAAGGAACCGGCCGAAGGGCATTTGTGCTGCGGTTCCGCCGGCACCTACAACCTGCTCCAGCCGGAGATCGCCGGGCGGCTGAAGGCCCGCAAGATGGATAATATCCGCGCCACGAAGCCGGACCTGATCGCGGCCGGCAATATCGGCTGCATGACCCAACTCGCCGGGGAATTGCCGATTCTGCACACCGTGCAACTGCTCGATTGGATGGCGGGTGGGCCGGCGCCGCAGGGTATAGCAGCGAAGTAAGCGCGCCTCCGGCGGCGTCGTGCGCAGCGCGCATTCGGCGGCGTCGTGCGCAGCGCGCATTCGGCGGCGTCGTGCGCAGCGCGCATTCGCGCGACGG
>JAYTUU010000097.1:0-58863 GCA_043744375.1 Rhodospirillales bacterium
GCACCACGCCAAAGCCGATTGGCAGTTCACCACAGCCGACGCACGCATTAAATTGAAGAGGCTTTACCCAGCGTTATGAATGACTCGGACCACTAGGAGGATTGCCGGCGCAGGAAAGTCGGGATCTCGATCCCCGCCTCATCCGTCGTGGCGGGCCGGGCGGGGCTGCGTCCGGTTTCCTGGACCTGGTCATAGTCATACTCGGGCCGGGCATACTCGGGGCGGGCCGCTTCGTGGCGCTCCTGGTGGACCGGCCGTTCGACGGGCGTCGGTTGCGACAGTGGCAGCTTGCCGCGGATGGCGCCGGTGACGATGTTGAACAGGCTGCGCCCGGCGCTGGTGGGTGCCGCGGCTGGTGGCGGTGCGGCGGAGGCTTCCTGGCTCGAGAACAGGCCGCCACTGCGGTTGGCGGGGCGGGCCGGCTTCGCCGGTTCGGGGCGGAGCGGCTTTTGCAGATGCGCGGGGATCTGCCGTGGCGCCGAGATTTCCACCGGCTCCGGCTCATAGTCGCGCAGCGCGGACGGCGCAGGCGAACGCGCCGGTTCCATCATTGGCTGAGGCATTGGCTGCTGCATCGGTTGGGGGGCGGCGCGCAGGCCGACCGGCTGGGCAGCGGGGAAGTTGCGCGCCTGTGCGGGTGGCATTGGCGGCGGCATCGGGCGGCCGGGCATGATGCCGGCTGCGACGCCAGCATTCGACGACGGCGCGCCGTTCGGACGCACGAGGCCGAGGGACGCTCCGGCCTGGATCGGCGCCTCGTCCGAGGACACCGCCATCGCGCCGCCGCCGACCGCGACCAGGCGCGGGGCTTCGATGACGCGGGCGGCCTGGGTGTCGATGCCGGTGGCGACAACGGAGACGCGGATCTTGCCGACCAGGTTCTCGTCGATCGCCGAGCCGAAGATGATGTTCGCTTCGTCGTCCACCTCTTCGCGGATGCGGTTGGCGGCCTGATCGACTTCGAACAGCGTCATGTCCTCGCCGCCGGTGATGTTGATCAGCAGGCCGCGCGCGCCGGCCATGCAGGTGTCTTCCAGCAGCGGGTTGCTGATCGCGGCTTCGGCGGCGCGGATGGCGCGGTTGTCGCCCTCGGCCTCGCCGGTGCCCATCATCGCCTTGCCCATCTCGCCCATGACGGTGCGGATGTCGGCGAAGTCGAGATTGACCATGCCGGGAGCGACCATCAGGTCGGTGACGCCGCGGACGCCCATGTAGAGGACGTTGTCGGCCATCTTGAAGGCGTCCTTCCAGCTCGTCCGCTCATTGGCGAGGCGGAAGAGGTTCTGGTTGGGGATGACGATCAGCGTGTCGACATACTGGGTCAGCTCGTTGATCCCCGCCTCGGCGGCGCGGGCGCGGCGGTTGCCTTCGAAGGTGAACGGCTTGGTGACGACGCCGACGGTGAGGATGCCGCGCTCACGGGCCATGCGCGCGATCACCGGGGCGGCGCCGGTGCCGGTGCCGCCGCCCATGCCGGCGGTGATGAAGACCATGTGGGCGCCTTCGAGGTGGCGGTAGATCTCGTCGGCCGCTTCCTCGGCGGCGGCGCGGCCGATCTCGGGCTTCGCGCCCGCGCCGAGCCCCTGGGTCAAATGCGGGCCAAGCTGCACGCGGCGGTCGGCGCGGGAATGCACCAACTGCTGGGCGTCGGTGTTGGCGACGATGAACTCCACGCCCTGGAGGTTCATGGCGATCATGTTGTCGACCGCATTGGTGCCACCGCCGCCCACACCGATGACGGTGATGCGCGGGGTGAAATCCGTGTGCAGCTGCGGTGTCACGGTCAAATTCAGGGTCATGGTCGGCTCAACTCCCCAGGAGATCGGCGTTGTACTCTGTGAAATCGATTCGCACCGGACCGGCGGGCCGTTGCTGTAAGAAAATCGACATCACAGGCGATTGCGAAGAAAATCCGCCACACGGCGCAGCAGGCTGCGTGGTGTATCGGTGTCGAGGTCGAGGTCATGCAAGGTCCGTCCTTCGCCGGCGGTCCAGCCGAGCAGGCCGACGGCGGTGGCGAAGGCGGGGCCCGTGGCGGTATCGGGCAGGCCGCGCAACGGGACAGGGCGGCCGGCGCGGACCTGGCCGCCGAGAATGCGGTGGGCCATTTCGCGCACACCGGAGAGTTGGCTGGCGCCGCCGGTCAGCACGATGCGGTGGCCGGCGGCGCGGACGAGGCCGGTCGCTTCGAGTCGCTCCTTGACCAGCTCGAAGGTTTCTTCGAGTCGCGGCTGGATGATGTTGACCAGCATGCTGCGCGGCACCCGGTTGATGTGGTGCTCCTCCTCGCCGACCATGGGGACGGCGAGCAGCTCGCGCTCGTCATCCGGGCTGGAGAGCACGGAGCCTGACAGCGTCTTCAACCGTTCGGCATGGGCGACGGGGGTGGAGAGCACGCGGGCGATGTCGTTGGTGACGTGGACGCCGCCGATCGGCAATTGGCCGGTGTGCAGGAGCTGGCCGTCGGCGAACACGGCCATGCCCGTGGTGCCACCGCCCATGTCGAGCACGGTGGCGCCGAGCATGCGTTCCTCGGCGGCGAGGGTGGCCATGCCGGCGGCCATCGGGGCGGAGACGAGTTCGGCGATATCGAGGTCGCAGCGGGCGAGGCAGGCGTCGAGGGTGCGCAGCGAGGTTGTCACGGCGTCAATGACATGCAGGCGGGCGCTCAGGGTTTCGCAGTGCAGGCCGCGCGGGTCGATGACGCCGTCGGCGTCGTCGGTGCCGAAGGAGAGCGGCAGATTGTGGATGATGTTGCGGCCCTCGCTGACGGCACGGCCGCGGGCGGCGGCGAGCACGCGGCGGATGTCCTGCTCGACCACGGCGCGCCCGCCGATCGGCCATTGCACGTTCAATAGCCGGCTCTCCGGCTGGCCGGCGGAGAGGTTGACGTTGATGGCGCGCAGGCGGATGCCGGCCTGCTCCTCCGCCTCGCCGACGGCGGCGCGGATGGCGCGCTCGGCCTCCTCGATGTCGACGATGCCGCCGGCGCGGACGCCGCGGCCTTTCTGCCAGCCGAAGCCGAGGACGCGGATGGTGCCGTCCGACTCGACGCGGCCGATCGCACAGACGATTTTCGTGGTGCCAATATCCAGAACCCCGAACGGACCGGACTGGCGCGGCCGCGGCCGCGGGGCCTCGCCGGCGAGGTCGGGCGGGGAGGTGGTGAGGCGGCGTGACATCTCGTTCATGCCGGTTTCTTTCCCTGGGTGACGGCGCGGGCGGGGTCGCTCGCGGGGCGGATGATCAGCCGGTCGGGCAGGCGCAGATCGACGGCGGCCAAGGGGCGGTCGAGCAGCGCGTGGCTGGCCTGCAGGGCGGCGAGTTTGGCGAGGGCCTGCGGTTCGGCACCCTCGGGGAGCAGGATGTCCGCGCCGTTGTTCATGCGCAGGTTCCAGCGGCGCTCGCCGACGCGCACGGCGGCGACCATGCGGGCTTGCAGGTCGGGCTGGACGGCGAGCATGTCGAGCAGGGCGGCGGTCGCTTTGGGCGCGCCGGGGCCGACGACCAGCGGCAGCAGGCCGGCGAAGGCGGCGACGTCGCTGTCGGTGACGATGCTGCCCTCGCGGTCCACGAGGGTGAATTTTCCCTCGTGCTGCCAGACCGCGAAGGGGCGGCGCTCGACGAGTTGCACCACGATGGAGCCGGGCAGTCGGCGCTCGATGGTCGCCGTCTGCACCCAGTTGATCGCCTCGATCCGGCTGCGCGCGGCGGCGACGGAGAAGCCGAGAATGGCGTCGCCCTTGTGCACGCCGAGTGCTGCCAGCACGTCGTCCTCGGGGGTTTTCTGACGGCCGTCGATGCGGATGGTCTGCACGCGCAGGCCAAACAGGCCGGTTGCGTCGCCGATGCGGTCGCGGAAGTTCTGGCCGTTGCCGAGGGCTTGAATGACCAGGCTGATGGCGAATATGCCGCCGAGCAGAATGGTTCCGGCGAGCGCCGGGCGCAGCAGTTGACGCTGGCGACGCAGCAGGAGCTTCCAGCGCCCGGGCCGGTCGGGCAGGGGGGCAGGGGTGGGCGTGCGGGGTTTTACGCGCGACATGCGGCGTTCTCCACCATCCAGGCGCAAAGCTGCGGGAAGCTCATGCCGGCGTGCGCTGCTTGTTCCGGTAGCAGCGAGGTCGGTGTCAGGCCGGGCTGGGTGTTGACTTCGAGGAGGACGAGGCGGCCGGGTTCACCCTGCGTGTCATCGTAACGAAAATCCGAGCGCGTTGCGCCACGGCAGCCGAGGGCGCGATGGGCGGCCAGGGCGACATCCATGGCCTGGCTGTACGCATCCGGATGGATCGGGGCAGGAATGAGATGACGCGAGCCGCCGTCGGCATACTTTGCCTCGTAGTCGTAGAAGTTGTTGGCCGAGGTGATCTCGGTGACGGCCAGGGCGTGATCGCCCATGACGCCGACGGTCAGTTCGCGGCCGGGAATGAACTCCTCGACCATCGCGACGGCGCCGAACTTCCAGGCGGCGGCGACGGCGGCGCGGCGGTTGTCGCCGCAGCGCATGATCTCGACGCCGACGGAGGAGCCTTCGTTGAGCGGCTTGACCACGTAGGGGAGCGCCATGGGATCGGCATGTTCGAGGGCGGCGATGTCGATGACGCCGCCCTTGGCGACCGGCAGGCCGGCGGCGGCGAAGACCGCTTTGGCGGCGGCCTTGTCCATCGCCAAAGCGGAGGCGCGGACGCCCGAATGCGTGTAGGGGATGTTGAGCCAGTCTAGCACGCCCTGGATTGCGCCATCCTCGCCGAAGCGCCCGTGCAGGGCGTTGAACACCGCATCGGGGTGCGGGTCGAGGCCAGCGAGGACGGCGCGGAGGTCGTCGCGCACTTCGATCGGCGTGACCTCGTAGCCGGCCTCGCGCAGGGCGGCGATGACCTGCCGACCGGAGACGAGGCTGACTTCGCGTTCGGCGGACATGCCGCCGAAGAGTACCGCAACCCGGGTCATGAGGCGTCTCCCTTTGGCGCGCGCGGTGCGCCGATGCGGCGGATTTCCCAGTCGAGCGAAACGCCGCTTGTTGCGCGCACGCGGCGGCGCAGTTCCTCGCCGAGGCCCTCGATATCGGCCGCCGTCGCGTCGCCCATGTTGAGCAGGAAGTTGCAGTGCTTCTCTGCGACCATCGCACCGCCACGGGTCAGGCCACGGCCGCCGGCGGCGTCGATCAGTTCCCACGCCTTCTGGTCCGGCGGGTTGCGGAAGGTCGAGCCGCCGGTGCGGGCGCGCACCGGTTGGGTCGCCTCGCGGGTGGCGCGGATGGTGGCCATGCGCTCGGCGATGCCGGTGGGGTCGCCGGTGGTGGCGCGGAAGCGGGCGCGCACGACGACGCCGCCGGGTGGCAGGGCGGAGTGGCGATAGGCGAAGCCGAGGCGGGCTGCGGGAACGCGCACGATCTCGCCGGAGCGTGTGACGATCTCGGCCCAATCGAGCATGGTCGCGACATCGTTGCCATAGGCGCCCGCGTTCATTGCGACCGCGCCGCCGATGCTGCCGGGAATGCCGGAGAGGAATTCGAGACCGGCGAGACCGGCGGCCGCGGCGTGTTCCGATACGGTTACATCGAGGGCGGCGGCGCCGGCGATGACGCCATCCGTTTCCACCGTGATCGTGCTGAAGCCGCGGGCAAGGCGGATGGTGACGCCGGCGATCCCGCCGTCGCGGATGATCAGGTTCGATGCAGCGCCGATCACGGTGATCGGCATCTCGGGCGGCAGGGCGGCGAGGAAGCCAGCGAGGTCATCGGTGTCGGCCGGGCGCACCAGGGCTTCCGCCGGGCCGCCGACGCGGAACCAGGTGGTCGGTGCGAGATCGACGCCGAATTGGATGCGGCCGCGGATCGGCGGCAGGTCGAGCGTCCGGGCGGCTTCGGCGACCATCATGGCGAACCCCCGCCTTGGCCCGACTGCAAGGCCGCGAGTTGCGCGGGCAGGGCTGCGGCCCATTGGGTGATGTTCCCCGCGCCGAGGCAGATGACGAAGTCGCCGGAGCGGGCGATGGCGTGCACCATCTCGGCCAAGTGCTCGGGGCCGGCCAGGGGGACCACGCTGCGGTGCCCGCGGGCGCGCAAGCCTTCGACCAGGGCGTCGCGGGTGGCGCCCGGGATCGGCTGCTCGCCGGCGGCATAGACGTCGGCCACGATGACCGTTCCGGCATCGTTCATGCAAGTGCAGAACTCGGCAAACAGCGAGGCGAGGCGTGTGTAGCGGTGCGGCTGGACGATCGCCACGACGTCGCGCGCACCGGCCTGGCGGGCAGCTTTCAATACGGCGGCGATTTCGACCGGGTGGTGGCCGTAGTCGTCGATCACGGTGATGCCGCCGGTCTCGCCGGTTTTGGTGAAGCGGCGCTTGACGCCCTTGAAGGCGACGAAGGCGCTGCGCAATGTTGCGTCATCGATCTCCATCTCCATGCCGATGGCGATGGCGGCCAGCGCGTTCTGTACGTTGTGCTGGCCCAGCATCGGCAGCCGGAACGGGCCCATGCGGCGGCTGCGCCCGCGCAGGCGGTCGGTGACGGCGACCTCGAAGGTGGTGCCGAGCTTGTCGGGCATCATCTTGTCCGCGCGCACGTCGGCCTGCGGCGAGAAGCCGTAGGTGACGATGCGGCGATCGGCGAGATGGGGGATCATCTGCTGCACGGCGGGGTGATCGATGCACAGGACGGCGAAACCGTAGAAGGGAATGTTCTGCACGAACTGGTGGTAGCCGAGCGTCATTGCTTCGGGCGTGCCCCAGTGGTCGAGATGTTCGGGGTCCATGTTCGTTACGATAGCAATGGTTGCAGGCAGGCGCAGGAAACTTCCGTCGCTCTCGTCAGCTTCCACGACCATCCACTCGCCGGCGCCGAGCCGCGTGTTGGTGCCGTAGGCGTTGATGATGCCGCCGTTGATGACGGTGGGGTCGAGGTGGGCGGCTTCCAGCATCGCGGCAACCAGGCTCGTGGTGGTGGTCTTGCCGTGGGTGCCGCCGACCGCGATCGACCATTTGAGGCGCATCAGTTCGGCCAGCATTTCGGCGCGGCGCACCACGGGGATGAGGCGGGCGCGGGCGGCCTGGACCTCGGGGTTGTCGGGCTTCACCGCGGTGGAGACGACGATCACCTGGCTGCTGCCGAGATTGGCAGCGGCGTGGCCGATGGCGACGGGGATGCCCGCTTCGCGCAGGCGCTTCACGTTGGCGCTGTCGGAAATATCGCTGCCCTGGACTGCGTATCCCAGATTATGCAGCACCTCGGCGATGCCGGACATGCCGATGCCGCCGATGCCGACGAAGTGAATGGTTCCGATGGTGAGCGGCAGGGCCCTCATGGCAGGCGTTCCTGTGTTGCAACGAGGCTTTCGACAGCATCGGCGAGACGGGCCGCAGCGTCCGGGCGGCCGCAGGCGGCGCTGTGCCGGGCGGCCTCGGTGAGGCGTTGAGGGTTGGCGAAGAGATCGCCGAGAAGGGCCGCGAGGGTGGCGGCGGTGAAGTCCGGCTGCGCGACCGTCCAGGCGCCGCCGGGGTTCGAGAGGGCGCGGGCATTGGCGCTCTGGTGGTCATCGATGGCGCCGGGCAATGGCACCAGGATGGCTGGCCGGCCGGCGGTGGCAAGTTCTGCGACGGTCGATGCGCCGGCCCGGGCGATGACCAGATGGGCGGCAGCGAGGCGGGCGGCGATGGCGTCGAAGAACGGGGCGAGCTCGGCTGTGATACCGCTTTGGGCGTAGGCGGCTTGCACGCGATCAAGATCCTCGCGGCGGGTTTGCTGGGTGACGCGCAGGCGCGCGCGGAGTGGGGCGGGCAGGGCGGCCAAGGCGGGCGGCACGACGTCGCTGAAAATCCGTGCACCGAGGGAGCCGCCGAGGACGAGCACATTGATCGGCCCGGTTGCTGGTGCGTAGCCTTGGCCGGCCAGGGCCATGATCGCGGGACGGACGGGATTGCCGGTGAATTCGGTGCGTATGCCGGCTGGAATGCGCGTCGTGTTGGCATGGCCGAGGGCGAGCAGGTCGGCCACGCGGCCGAGCAGGCGATTGGCGCGGCCGAGCACGGCGTTCTGTTCGTGCAGCGCAATGGCGGGGCGGCGCCGCAGCAGGCGCGCGGCCAGCACGGGTGCGACCGACGGATAGCCGCCGAAGCCGACGATGGCCGCGGGGTTTTCGCGCGCGAGAATGCGGCGGGCCTGCCAGGTTCCGCGCGCCAAGGCGAGCATGGCGCGACCGGCGCGCAACAGACCGCGCCCGGCCAATCCGGCGCCGGCCAGCACGAAGCGTTCGCATCCTTCGAACACCGGCGAGTTCAATCCGCCGGAGCGGGCATCCGTCATCAGCGCGATGCGATGGCCACGCCGCAGCAGTTCTGCGGCCAGCGCTTCGGCGGGGAAGAAATGCCCGCCGGTGCCGCCGGCGGCGATGACGAAACGGTGGCGGAGGACGAAACGGTGGGGGAGGACGGGGGTCACACCGCTTCTCCCGGCGGGCGGCGGCGGGTCAGTGCGAGCAGCATGCCCATGCCGAGTGCGACCGCAATGACCGAGGAGCCGCCATAGGAAATGAACGGCAGGGTCATGCCCTTCGTCGGGATCAGATGCAGTGTGGAGGCCATGTTGACGAAAGCCTGCAGGCCGAAGCCGCCGGCGAGACCGGTCGCGGCGAGAACGACGAACTGGTCGTTGTCGGTTTGCACCCGCAGCATGCCGCGCAGGACGATGAAGGCGAAGACCGCGAGAATGATCAGGCAGATGATCAGGCCGAACTCCTCGCCGGCGACGGCGAAGACGAAATCCGCGTGGGCGTCGGGGATGCTGTCTTTCACGTGGCCCTCGCCCGGGCCGCGACCGAGCAGGCCGCCGTTTCCGAAGGCTTCGAGGGCGCGGGTGACCTGGAAGTTGTCGCCGGCCGCGGGATCGAGGAATTTCGTCACGCGGCTGCGCACATGCGGGAAGAAGGCGTAGGCGCCGGCCGCCGCCCCGGCGATACCGGCGAGACCGACGCCGACGAAGATGATGTTCAATCCGGCAACGAAAAGCTGCATGAAGAAGACGCCGACGATGACGGCGAGCATGCCCATGTCCGGCTGGGATTTCAGCAGCACGGCGATGATCGCGAACACGCCGAAGGCCAGCGCCATGCCCGGGAAGCGCTTGCTGCGCTGCCCCTCGGCGAGCAGCCAGGCGGCGGTGACGGCGAAGCAGGGCTTGAGGAACTCGCTGGGCTGCAACGACATTCCCGGCAGGGAGATCCAGCGCCGCGCGCCCTTGATTTCGGCGCCGACGATCATCGTCAACCCCGTCAGGACGAGGGCCAGCAGGCAGCCGGCCAGGGCCACGCGGCGCACGCCACGGGGGGTCAACAGGCTGACCGCGACGACGACGAGGGCGGCCATCGCCAGGAAGACGACCTGTTTGAGGATGAAGATGTCGCGGGCCTGATGGATGCGCTCGGCGACTGCGGGGCTGGCGGCGAGCATCATGATGTAGCCGAAACCGATCAGTGCGGTAATCGCAACGAGGGTCCAGCGATCGACGGTCCACCACCAGCGGCCGAGTATGGAGGTGTCGGCGCGGGACAGGACCGGCATTATTCGGCGCTCCGTTGGGCGATGGCCTGCACGAGGGTGCGGAAGCGGTCGCCGCGCTGGTCAAATCCGGAAAACTGGTCCCAGCTTGCGCAGGCGGGTGACAGCAGGACCACCGGTGCAAGGCCGTCGTGCGCGGCGGTCCAGGCTTGCTCGGTTGCCGCTTCGAGTGTCTCGGAGATCCTGTGGGGGACTGCATGTTCGGCGAGAGTCATGGCCAGCGCGGGGGCGTCGCGGCCGATCAGGAGGGCGAGGGCGATGCGGGGGAAATACTGGGCGAGGGAGGCGATGCCGCCTTCCTTGGCCATTCCGCCGGCGATCCAGATGATCCGGTCGTAGCAGACCAGGGCAGTTGCGGTTGAGTCGGCGTTCGTGGCTTTGCTGTCGTTGATGAAGGCGATGCCGTTGATCTCGCCGACAAGCTCCTGACGATGGGGGAGGCCGGGGTAGCTCAGCAAGGCCGGGGCGATAACGGCGTCGCTGATGCCCAAGGCGTGGGCGACGGCGGTGGCGGCGGCGGCGTTCTGCGTGTTGTGGTTTCCCGGCAGCGCGCGTGCCGCACGCAGCGCCGGGATCGGGGTGTCGCCGGAGACGCCGAGGACGCGCATGCGGTCTTCGTTGCGCAGGGCGTGGAAGACGCTGGTCGATCGGGGATCGTCGCAGCCGATGACGGCGAGGTCGTCCTTTTCCTGGCGGTCGAAGATATGCCGCTTGGCTGCGGTGTAGCCGGCCATGTCGCCGTGGCGATCGAGGTGGTCGGGGCTGAGGTTCAGCAGGACGGCGCAGGTGAAGTGCAGGCGCTCCAGCCGTTCCAGCATGTAGGACGACATTTCGAGAACGTAGACGCCGTTGTCGGGGAGCAGGGGCAGTGCGAGTGCGGCCGTGCCGAGATTGCCGCCGGCGGCGACGGGCAGGCCCGCACACGCAACGATATGGGCGAGCAGGGCGGTGGTGGTCGATTTTCCGTTGGTGCCGGTGATGCCGACGAAGCGGGCTTGCGACCCGGCGGCGCGGACGGCGCGATAGAGCAGGTCGGCATCGGACAGGATTTTTACCCCCGCAGCGCGGGCGGCTGCGGCGATCGGGTGGGGCTTGGGGAAGGTGTGGGGAATGCCGGGCGAGAGGACCAGGGCGGTCAGTCCGTGCATGTCCGGCTCGGCGACGGTGAGACCCTCGGCCGCGGCCCTTGCGCAGGCTGCGGCGTTGTCGTCCCAGACCGTTACGGTGGCGCCCATCGCGACCAGCGCGTGCGCGGCCGGCAAACCATTGCGGCCGAGCCCGACGACGGCGAAGCGCTGGTCCCGGAAGATGGTGGGGGGGAAGATCATCGGATTTTCAGCGTCGCCAGGCCGATGAGGGCGAGGATCATTGCGATGATCCAGAAGCGGATGACGATGGTGGGTTCCGACCAGCCCTTTTTTTCGAAATGGTGATGCAGCGGGGCCATCAGGAACACGCGGCGGCCGGTGCGCTTGTACCAGAACACCTGGATGATCACCGAGACCGTTTCGAGAACGAATAGACCTCCGACGATCATCAGAACGAATTCGTGTTTGACAGCGACAGCGACCGCGCCAAGCGCGCCGCCGAGGGCGAGGCTGCCGGTGTCGCCCATGAAGACGGCGGCGGGCGGTGCGTTGAACCACAGGAAGCCGAGGCCGGCGCCGACGAGGGCCGAGCAGAAGACCGCGAGTTCGCCGACGCCGGCGACCGCGTTGAGTTGCAGGTAGTCGGCGAAGACGCGGTTGCCGACGAGGTAGGCGATGAGGGCGAAGACGCCGGCGGCGATGATGGTCGGCACGATCGCGAGACCGTCGAGCCCGTCCGTCAGATTGACCGCGTTGCTGCTGCCGAGCATCACGACCATGCCGAAGACGGGGAAGAAGATGCCAAGCGGGATCAGGATTTCTTTGAAGATCGGCACGGTGACGCCGGTGCCGAGCGGGGCGCGGGTGAGCCAGGCGATCCAGGCGCTGACGGCGAGGCCGAGGACGACCTGGACGATCAGTTTGCTGCGCCCGGACAGGCCGCGGTAGTTCGCCTTGGACAGCTTGATGTAGTCGTCGACGAAGCCGAGGGCGCCGTAGCCGAGGGTGAGCAGCAGTACCGCCCAGACATAGCCGTTGCGCAGATCGGCCCAGAGCAGGGTGGAGACGGTGAGGGCGGCGAGGATGAGGACGCCGCCCATCGTCGGCGTGCCCTTCTTCTCGACGAGATGGCGCGCCGGGCCGTCCGGGCGGATCGGCTGGCCCTGGCCTTGCACGGCGCGCAGCCAGCGGATCAAAGGCGGGCCGAGCACCAGGCTCATGACGAGGGCGGTGATGCAGGCAGCGCCCGAGCGGAAGGTGAGGTAGCGGAACAGGTTGAAGAGGATGAACTGATCGGCGAGGCGGGCGAGGTTGTAGAACATCAGCGCGCCTCCCCGGCGGTCATTGGCGCGCGGGCCGTGATGGCGTCCACGATGAGCTTCATTTTACTGCCGAGACTGCCCTTCACGAGAATGGCGTCGCCCGGGCGCAGGGCGGCGGCAACGAGGGGGGCGAGGGTGGCAGAATCGGCCGCGTGGGTGCCGCGCTTGTTGGCGGGAACGGCGTCGAAGGCGTGGCGCATCAGCGGGCCGCAGGTGAAGACGAGGTCGGCGGCGGCGGCGATATCGGGCGCGAGGCCGGCATGCTCGGCGGGGCCACTATCGCCGAGTTCGCGCATGTCGCCGAGCACGACGACGCGGCGGGCGGCGGGCTGCAAGGCGAGGACGGCGAGGGCGGCGCGGACGGCGACGCTGGAGGCGTTGTAGCTCTCGTCGATCAGGAGCGCTGCGCCGCCGGGGACGCTGATCGTACGGCGGGCGCCGCGGCCGGCGACGGGGGCGAAGCCGGCGAGGGCGGCGGCGGCGCGCTTGGGGTCCGCGCCCATCGCATGCGCGGCAAGGATGGCGGCGGTCGCATTCATCGCCATGTGGTGGCCGGGCGCGCCGAGCCGGGTGTGGACGGTCGTATCGCCGATTGCGACCGTGATGTCGGTGCCGTCGGCATCGACCTGTGCGGCGACAAGCCGTGCGTCGGCCGTTGCGGAGGTTCCGAACAGGCGGGCGTTTGGCGCCTGGGATTGCAGCCGGGGCAGCAGCGCGGACTCGGCGGGCAGCACGGCGATGCCACCCGGCTCCAGCGCCGTCAGGATTGAGGCCTTCTCGTCGGCGATGGCTTCGAGGCTGCCGAGATGGCCGATATGGACGGCCTCCACCGCAGTGATCAGCGCGACATGGGGGCGGGCGAGGCACGCGAGGGGGAGGATTTCGCCGGCGTGGTTCATGCCGATCTCGACCACGGCGAAGGCATGGCCGGCGGGCAGGCGCGCCAGGGTCAGCGGCAGGCCCCAGTGGTTGTTCAGCGATGCCTCGGCGGCGGCAGTCGGCCCGTGGGCCGCGAGGATGGCGCGCAGCATTTCCTTGGTCGTGGTTTTGCCGACGCTGCCGGTCACCGCGATCAGGCGGCCGGTGAAGCGGGTGCGGGCGGCGGTGGCGAGGTCGCGCAGGGCCTGCAAGGTGTCGGTGACAAGCAGCAGTGGGGCGTCGGCGGGCAGGCCGGGCGGGATGCGATGGAGCAGCGCGCCGGCGGCGCCGCAAGCGAGGGCGGTGGCAACGTGGTCATGGCCGTCGCCACCGCCGTTGCCCGCGGTGTCGCCGATCAGGGCGACGAACAGGTCGCCGGGTTGCAAGGTACGGGTGTCGATGGAGACGCCGGTGGCGGCGAAGGGCACCGTCATGCTGCCGCCGGTCGCGGCGATCAGGGCGTCGGGTTGCCAGAGCGGGGTCATGCGATCCCCGCGAGGCGGCGGATGGTGGCGGCGTCGTCGAAGGGCAGGGTTGTCGTGCCGATCGTCTGGCCCTGTTCGTGGCCCTTGCCGGCGACGACGAGGACGTCGCCGGGGCCGAGTAGATCCAGGCCCATGGCGATGGCGGCGGCGCGGTCGCCGCAATCGGTGGCGCCGGGGCAGGCGGCCAGCACGGCGGCGCGGATGGTGGCGGCGTTCTCGGTGCGCGGGTTGTCGTCGGTGACGATCGCGCGATCGGCGAGGCGGGCGGCGACCTCGCCCATCAGCGGGCGTTTGCCGCGATCGCGGTCGCCGCCGGCGCCGAAGACGACGATGAGGCGACCGGCGGTGTGCGGGCGCAGGGCGGTCAGCAGGCGTTCCAGCGCGTCGGGAGTGTGGGCGTAGTCGACATAGGCTGCGGCGCCGTTGGGCAGGCGGGCCGCGCGTTCCATGCGGCCGCGGACGCCGGCCAGTCCGCTGAGATGGTCGAGGGCGGCTGGCACGCCGGTGGCTTGTGCCAGGGCGACCGCGACCAGGGCGTTGTCGGCCTGAAACCGGCCGGGCAGCGGCAGGTGAAAATCACGCGTCGCGCCGTCGGCAATGAGGGTGAGGGTTTGGCCATCGGGGGTTGGGGTGGCGTGGATCAGGCGGATCGTGTCGCCCATTTCGTCGCCACGGGTTTCGCCCGTGATGTGCAGGGTCAGGCGGCGGCGGGTGGCGATGGCGCGCAGGGCGTCCAGGCTTTCGGCGTCCAGCGTCGAACTGGCCACCGCGACGGCGCCGGGGGGGAGCAAGTCGGCGAAGAGGCGCAGCTTGGCCAGGCGGTAGGCGGCCATGTCCGTGTGATAGTCGAGATGATCGCGGGTGAGGTTGGTGAAGGCGGCGGCGGCGAGGCGGACGCCGTCGAGGCGAAACTGGTCGAGCCCGTGCGACGAGGCCTCGATGGCGGCGTGGCCGATGCCGGCGCGGGCGATCGCGGCGAGCATGGTGCTGAGTGCCACCGGGTCGGGCGTGGTCAGGCCGGGGCCGGGCGGGAAGCCGGGGGCGTGCAGGCCGAGCGTGCCGAGGCTGGCCGCCGGCAGTCCGGCGCGGGCCCAGATCTGGCGGGTGAATTCGACGGTGCTGGTCTTGCCGTTGGTGCCGGTGACGGCGACGACCTGATCGGGTTGATCGCCGGCCAGCGCGGCGGCGCAGAGTGCGAGGCGTCGGCGTGGCTGCGGGTCGGTCAGCAGCGGGCGCGCGGGCACCCCGTCCGGCCAGAGCGTGCCCTCCGGCGCCAGGATCGCGGCGGCGCCACGGCGGACGGCCTCGGCGATGAAATCGCGCCCATCGACGCGGCCGCCGGGGAGGGCGGCGAACAGGAACCCCGGCTCGACGGCGCGGCTGTCGGCGGTTACCCCACGCAAGGCGAGACCGGCCGCAGCGGGCCAGGTCGCCGCCAGGGTTTGCGTGGTGCGGGTGCAATGCATCGGCTCAGCGATCCACCGCGACGGGGACTTGCAGGGTGGCCTGGCGCGGCAGGTCTTTCGGCAGCGCCTGGGCCACGACCGCGGCGGCTGGGCGCGGCGCCGCCATCGGAATGCCGGGAGGGCGCGCGGGCATAGCCGGCTTGGCGCCGGCAGGGCGGCCGGGCTGGAGGGGGATGGCGAGTTGGGCGTTGATCGCCGCCGCATTCTCGATCTCCGGCAGCAGGCCGAGCATCGGACCGATCCGCGCGATCACTCGGCCGGCGGCGGGCGCGCTCACCCAGCCGGCGGTGGCGTAGCCGTGCGTGCTCGCGTTCGCCTGCGGTTCGTCGAGCATCATGTAGACGGCGTAGCGCGGCGCGTGCATCGGGAAGGCGCTCATGAAGGCCGAGACGCGGGCGTTCTTGCTGTAGCCGCGCCGCGCCGTCTTTTCCGACGTGCCGGTCTTGCCGCCGATGTAGTAGCCGGGCACCTCGGCGCTCTTGCCGAAGCCGTCGCTGACGACCAGACGCATCAGCCGGCGCATGGTGTCCGACGTGCTCTGCTGCATCACCCGCATGCCGGCCCGCGCCGGGGCGGAGGGGTCGGCGGCGAGGATGGTCGGGCGGTAGTAGATGCCGCCATTGGCGATCGCGGCGGTGCCGGCCACCACATGCAGCGGCGAGACGGCGATGCCGTGGCCGAAGGCGATCGTCAGCGTGGCGATCTCCTTCCAGTGCGCGGCGGACTGGGCAAGCGGCTGGCCGGCCTCGGGGAGTTCGATGCCGATGCGGCTGAGCATGCCCATCCGGTCCATCCACGCGCGCTGGCGTTCGGCCCCCACCGCCTCGGCCATGCGGGCGGCGCCGATATTGGAGGAATAGGCGAGAATTTCGGGCACATAGAGCCAGCGCTTCTTGCCCTCGAAGTCGCTGATGGTGAAGCGGCCGACATGGATGGGGGAACTGGCGTCGAAGCCGTTCCAGATCTGCACGGTGTTGGTATCGAGGGCGAGCGAGGCGGTTTGCAGTTTGAACGTGCTGCCCGGCTCGTACATGCCAGTGACGGCGCGGTTGAAGCGCTCATCGGGCGTGGCGCTGCCGACCTTGTTGGCGTCGTAGTCGGGCAGGCTGACTATCGCCAGCACTTCGCCGGTGCGCACGTCGAGCACGATGCCGGTGGCGCCGATGGCGTTGAAATCGGCCATTGCGCGGGAGAGTTCATCGCGCACCACCGCCTGCACGCGCACGTCGAGCGAGAGCTTCATCGGCGACGGGTCCTGGCGCAGGCGGGCGTCGAAGAAGCGCTCGACGCCGGCGATGCCGCCGCCATCGACATCGACGCCGCCGATCACGTGGGCGGCCATGCGCCCGAGCGGGAAGCGACGGCGCTCGGTGGGCTCGAAGTCGATGCCGGGGATGCCGAGGGCGTTGATCTGCAACTGCTCGCCCGGGGTGATCTGGCGGGCGATATAGACGAACTGCTTCTTTTCCGCCGACAGCCGTTTGCGCGTTTCCGCCTCGTCGAGTCGCGGCAGGACGGTGCGCAGTTTCTGCACGGTCGCCTCGATGTCGAACATCTCGCGGGGGTTGGCGATGACGCTGGCGGTGGGCAGCGAGATCGCCATGATCTCGCCGTTGCGGTCGGTGATCGTGGCGCGGGTGGCGCGCAGGCCGTAATCGGCGGCGGCGGGCGGCGCGGTGACGCCGGGGGCGAAGGTCGGCGGCGGTTCGGGCCGGCGCGCCTGCGCCTGCGGACGGGGGCGGACCGGCTCGAACACGGTGGCGTCGGCGAGTTTCATCACCAGCAGGCCGAACAGCAGGGCGAAGAAGCTGGCGGTGAAGGTCAGGCGCTTCTGGGTGCGGGCGAGGCTGGCGCGGCGCGTCGGGTCGGGCGCGGTGAAGCGGATGGTCTCCATGCGCGGCACCGAGGCCGCGGCCGGTGCACCGAAGCGGGGGGCGAGGGCGCTGGGCAGAGGGGTGTCGGGTGAGGGCGCGCGGTCGTCGCTCATCGCTGGCCCACCGAGGCGGCCTGCGCCGGGGAGATCGCCGAGGCCGAGGGGACCATGGTGCGGGCCATGCCGAGCGCGGAGGCGACCGCAGGCACGGAGGGATCGACCGGTCCGCCGCGCACGATGCGCGCGATCGCCTCGGCCGGGGTGGCGGGGGGGGCGGCGGCCTGGGTCGGTTCGGGGCGCGGCCGGGCGGCGGGCGGCGCTGCGGGCATGGTGGTGGCCACTGCCAGCGTGGAGCGGCCGGTCGGCGGGGGAGTCGGGGTGTGCAGGGAAACGGGGACGTGCAGGGGAGCGGGGGCGGGTGCGAGCGGTGCGGCCACCGCGGGGCGTGGCTGGGCGGCCACGGCGATCGGCGGCCTGGGCAGGTCCTGTCTGGCGGTATCGACCTTGGGTGGCTCGACGCGGGCAGGTTCGATTCTTACCGGTTCGACTTTGGTGGGCTCGACCTTGGCGGGCGCGGCTTTGGGGAGCACGGCGTCGGGCGCCTGCGGCTCAAGCGGCGCGGGCGGTGGCGGGGCGCCGATGGCGGGCAGGCGGCGGTCGAAGTCGCTCCAGCTCGAATACTGCGCCGGCGCGGTGTTGCGCAGTTCCGGCAGCCATTGGCCGGAGAGTTCGGCGAGCCGGGCGGGGTCGTTCAGCAACGCGTATTCGGCGCGCATCAGCCCGGCGCGCTGGCGCACGGTATCGGCGGTTTTCATGGTGCGCGCGATCTCGCGGTCCAGCACCTGCGCCTGGTGCTTGGTCTGGTAGAGATACAGGCCGGAGCCGGCGGCCAGCAGCATGGTGACGAAGGTGAACGGACGGATCATGGCGTGTGATCTCCGAGCCGGGCCATGGCGCGCAGCCGGGCGCTGCGGGCGCGCGGATTGGTGTGGGTCTCGGTGCTGCCGGGGCGCAGCGCCTTGGCGGTGAGCAGATGGAACCGGGCGTCCGCGCGGGCGATCATACTGCGCGGGTCATGGCGCGAATGGGCGGGGGTGCGGCCGGAAGCATCGACCATGAAGCGTTTGACCAAGCGGTCTTCGAGGGAATGGAACGATACCACGACCAGGCGGCCGCCGGGGGCCAGCAACTGTGCGGCCTGGGCGAGGGCGCGCTCGATCTGGCCCAACTCGTCGTTCACCCGGATGCGCAGCGCCTGGAAGCTACGGGTGGCCGGGTCGATGCCCGAGCGGTCGGGCGGCACCACGGCGCGGATGGTGGTGGCGAGGCGCAGGGTGGTGGTGATCGGCGCCTCGGCGCGGGCGATGACGATGGCCCGCGCGATCCGCCGCGACAGCCGCTCCTCGCCGAACTGGTAGAGCGTGTCGGCGATTTCGGCCTCGGGCAGGGTGTTGACGAGGTCCGCGGCCGTCGGGCCGGCGCTGGACATGCGCATGTCGAGCGGTCCGTCGGCCCGAAAACTGAAGCCGCGGGAAAAGTCGTCGATCTGGAAGGAGGAGAGGCCGAGATCGAGCACGACGCCGTCGAGCTGGGTGACCCCCGCGGCTTCGAGCAAGGCGAGCATGTCGCCGAAGCCGCCATGCAGCAGATGCAGGCGGCCGGGATGCTGGCGCGTGAGGGCGGCGCCGCGGGCGATGGCGTCGGGGTCGCGGTCGATCGCCCAGAGGGTGCAGGCGGCGCTTTCGAGGATGGCGCTGGCATAGCCGCCGCCGCCAAAGGTGCCGTCGAGATAGGTTGCGCCGTCACGCGGGGCCAGGTTGTCCAGCACCTCGGCGAGCATGACGGGGGTATGGGAGAGGGTCACGGCGCGGCGGCCGGCAGGGTCAGGTTGCGGGCACGGGTGCGGGCGAGGGCCTCGTCGCGGCGGATGGCCAGGGCGGCGGGCTCCCAGATTTCGAATTTGCGGCCGAGGCCGACGAAGGCGACGGCGTCGACGAGTTTGGCGTGGTGCGACAGGTCGGTGGCGAGGACCAGGCGGCCTTCGGTGTCCGGCTTGGCGGCGGTGGATTCCGCATAGATCGTGTAGGCGAGATCGTCCTCGTCGTCGCTGAAGGTGTCCAGGCGCTGCATGGGTTTGGCGAGTTCGTCGAAGGCGGCCTTGGGCCAGCCCTCGATGCAGCCATGGCGATGGGAGGGGCGCAGGACCATTTCGGCGGACTCGTTGATCAGGCGCAGGGCGGCGCGGAAGGGCGCGGGGATGGAGACCCGGCCTTTGGCATCGATCCTGCTGGTATGGGTGCCCATGAATTGGGTCATCCGGCCTGATTTTGCTCCATTCCATGCTGCGCGCCACGTTGCCACCCGCCGTGCCGTCTGGTTGGGACGGTATGGGGATTACATGGGATATCATGGGTTAGATTAGGTCGTCAAAGGGATTGTGGTAAATACTGGCGCGACTGGTCTTGGCGTTATTAACCTAATGTTCTTATTATGTTCTTTAATGTTCAGTTTTGTTCTATTTTGTGCACCTCAATCCGCGAGGCCGGAAAAGCTGCCAGACGGCCTGTAAGCCGGGTTCTGTCCACACCTTGCGGCATGAGACGGCCATTCCTCTGGGACGTACATTACTGCACGCCTCACGCGACCAACCCGGGCGACGGAGCGGAAATGCTCCTGCGGCACCGGTTTCCCCGAAGGGTGTTCCGGCCCGCCGGCCGCCCCTATTCGGTCTTGCTCCCGATGGGGTTTGCCCTGCCGCCCCTGTTGCCAGGGGCGCGGTGCGCTCTTGCCGCACCGTTTCACCCTTGCCTGCGGGCATTGCTGCGCGCCGGCGGTTTGTTTTCTGTGGCACTTTCCCTAGGGTCGCCCCCGCCGGCCGTTAGCCGGCATCGTATTCCCGTGGAGCCCGGACTTTCCTCCACCAGGGTTGCCCCCAGCAGCGGCCGTCCGGCCGTCTGGCAGGGAGGTGATGCGCGCCGCGACGGTCGCGGTCAAGCGGGGGGGCAAGCGGCGGCTTGATTGCCTGCCTGCTTGTTCGCCATGAGCGTTCGGCTGCACAGTGTTGGCCGACCGTGCGCGCGATGGTGGCGCTCTGGCAGGGAGGAGAGCGTTGATGGACCTCAAGGGTGCGGTTGCGTTGGTGACGGGCGGCAATGGTGGTTTGGGGCAGCGCATTTGCCATGCGCTGGCGCGTGAGGGCGTGCACATTGCCGTGATGTATGCGCAGAGCCGTGAGCAGGCGGAGGGCGTCGCGCGTGAGTTGGCGACGCGTTATCAGGTCAACGCGGCGGCTTTTGCCTGTGACATCACGGACGGTGTGGCGGTTGAGGCGCTGGTTGGTGCGGTGACCAAGCGGTTTGGGCGGCTGGATATTCTTGTCAACGACGCGGCGTTCAACAAGTCGATCCCGTTCACTGATCTGGACAGTCTGACGCCGGAGGTGTGGACGAAGATCATGGATGTCAATTTGATGGGGCCTATGCGGCTGACCAAGGCGGTGGCGCCGGTGATGAAGGCGCAGGGGCGCGGGCGGGTGGTGAACATCTCATCGGTGGCCGGGCTGCACCCGACGGGGTCGTCGATTGCCTATGCGGTTTCGAAGGCCGGGCTGATCCATTTGACGCGCTGCATGGCGGTGGCGATGGCGCCGGAGACGCTGGTCAATTGCGTGGCGCCGGGGCTGCTGGAGGGGACGCGGGCGACGGCGAACCTGCGGCCGGAGCAGGTGGAGCGGTCGGCGGCCACGTCGTTGCTGAAGAAGGCGGCCGACAAGGATGACTGCGCCGACATGGTGGTGACGATGTGCCGGACGGAGACGATGACGGGCCAGACGATCGTGATCGACGCCGGGCGCGTGTTTCACTGAGGCGGGATTGGTTCAGCCCTGCTGACCTCAACTGCGGCGTTTGCGCATTGGCGGGCCGCCGGGCTTGTTCGGACCGCCGGGCTTGTTCGGACCGTCGGACTTGTTCGGGCCGCCGGGCTTTTGGCGGAACTGGCGCGGCGGCATCGGGCCGTCGTCGGCGCGCAGGATGCGCGGGTCATGGGCTGGCATATCGGACGTCGCGAGTTCGAAGGCGTCGCTGACCTCGCGGCTGATTTCGAAGCGGGTTTCGTTGTCGAGGATGCGGATGGTGCCGATGTCCTTCTTGGTGATGTCGCCGAGGCGGCAGAGCAGTGGGACCAGCCATTTCGGGTCGGCACGGTTGTGGCGGCCGACGGCGATGCGGAACTGTACCATTGCGCCAGTCGAAATGCCAGTCGAGGTGCCAGTCGTGGTGGCGTCCTGCGCGAAGGTTTGAGCGGGCCGCGGCTTTGACGGGTCGGCGGCGGTGGACTGCCCGGGTTGGCTGACATGCGCCTGGGTCACGTTTTCTGGCGGCGGCAGGCGGGAGCGATAGAGGCGCAGCAGGGCGGCGGCGATGGCGACCGGGTCGTGTGCCGCGAGCAGCGCTTCGGCGTCGGCGCGTTCCTGGCCCTCTGGGGCCTCCAGCATAGGATCGCTGAGCAGGCGCTCGCGGTCGCGGTCGTGGATTTCGGTGGCGCCGGGGGCGTTCGACCAGGCGGCGCGGACGCGGGCGGCGTTGGTGATCTGTTCGGCGCGGCGGCGCTTGGAGTGCGGCACGATCAGCACGGAGACGCCCTTGCGGCCGGCGCGGCCGGTGCGGCCGCTGCGGTGCAGAAGGGTCTCGGGGTTGGTCGGCAGATCGGCGTGGACGACGAGGTCGAGCGCCGGCAGGTCCAGCCCGCGGGCCGCGACATCGGTGCAGACGCCGACGCGGGCGCGGCCGGAGCGCAGCGCGTCGAGTGCGGAGGTGCGCTCGTGCTGGCTCAACTCGCCGGACAGCATGACGGCGGCGAAACCGCGCTTCAGCAAAGCGGCATGCAGGCGGCGGGTGGTGTCGCGGGTGGCGCAGAACACCAGCGCGCCGGGCGCCTCGTACCAGCGGAGTATGTTGATCAGGGCCGCGTCGGTTTCGTGGGCGGGGACCAGCATGGCGCGGTATTCGATGTCATCATGCGGAATGGCGCGGTCGATGGTGTCGATGCGCAGGGCGTTGCGCTGGTATTTGCGTGCGAGGTTGGCGATGTCGTGCGGGATGGTGGCGGAGAACATCAGCGTGCGGCGCTCGGTGGGGGCAGCTTGCAGGATGAATTCCAGCTCTTCCTGGAAGCCGAGATCGAGCATCTCGTCGGCCTCGTCGAGCACGACGACCTTGAGGGCGGAGAGGTCGAGATTGCCGCGGCGCATGTGGTCGCCGAGCCGGCCGGGCGTGCCGACGACGATGTGGCAGCCATTGGTGAGCAGGCGCTGTTCGCGGCGGATGTCCATGCCGCCGACGCAGGACGCCATGCGAGCGCGGGCGTAGAGCCAGGCGAGTTCGGCTTCCACCTGCAACGCCAGTTCGCGGGTTGGAGCGATCACCAGCGCGATCGGCGCGCCTGGCGGGGGCAGCACGCCGTCGGGCATCAGCGTCGAGGCGGCGGCGAGGCCGAAGGCGACGGTTTTGCCGGAGCCGGTGCGCGCGGAGACCAGCAGGTCCCGCCCTTCGGCGTCGGGCTGGAGGACCGCGGATTGTACGGCGGTGGGTTCGAGATAGGAGCGGGCGATGAGGGCGGCGTCGAGCACCGGGTGCACGGAGGGGAACGTCATCGGCGGGGCTTAGGCCGATTGGGTCGCGCGCACCACTGCTGAATTCCGGTGGCTGATGCCGGCTGGCGAATCCGGCCATTCGGCGCGGCGGGCGATCCAGACGAGGCCGTGCCAATCCTGGCCGCAATCCTGGCCGCCAATCCGGGTGGTGAAATCACGCGCCGGATCGCGCGCCATGCCCAGACGTTCCATCACCGCCTGGGAGCGGGGATTATCGGTCGCTCCAGCCGACCAGGCGGAGGCGCGGCGTCGCGATCACAGTCCGCGTTCGCGCTTGATGCGGTCCCAGGCGGCGTTGATGCGGGCGACCTTTTCGCCGGCGCGAGTGATGAATTCGGCAGGGACACCGCGGCTGGCGAGGCTGTCCGGGTGGTTCTCGCGCATCAACTGGCGCCAGGTGAGGCGGATTTCCTCGTCGCTCATGCCGCGGCTGACGCCGAGGATCATGTAGGGGTCCTCGGCGTCCTCGCTCGACGGCGCCCGGCGCGGGCGGTTTTCACGGGCGCGTTCCCAGGCGTCCTGGCCGAGCTGGAAGCCGCGCCAGATGGTCATGAGGAACTGCTCCTCGTGGCGGTTCAGCGGCGCGTCGGCGCGGGCGATGGCGAAGAGGGCGCCGAGGACGTCCTCCAGCATGCCGCGGTTGTTGGAGAAGCTCTCGCCGAGTTGCCCGGCATAGATGAACGGGTCCTCGTCGCTCTCGCGGGCGCGGTCGAACAGGCGGCCGATGTCGCGCACCGCTTCGGGAGGGATGCGGAAGCTGCGCTTGAACGCGTCGATTTCGGCGCGTACCACCGGGCCGTCGCATTTGGCGAGTTTGGCCGACATGACGACGACGCCGACGGCGAAGAGCTGGTCGCGCCGGCCGGGCAGCGCGCGCTGGCTGCCGGGGAAGCGGAAGCCGTTCCGGATCGCCGCCGGCCCGGCGCTGTCCGCGGCATGGCCGAACGCCGCCCCCATGACGGCGCCGAAGGGGCCGCCGAGGGCGAATCCCGCCATTCCGCCGATGATCTTGCCCCACACGTCCCGGGTTCCGTCCGTAGATTGTGCGCAGTGTCTATCATGGGCGATTAACCGATCGCAAAATACCGGTGGGGGCCATTCAGCTTCTTGCCGGCGCAGGGGTCGGCTGCGCATTCTCTGGCCGCGCGCGGCGGCCTCCGGCCGCGCATGACAGTAGATAGGACACATGATGACCGCTTGGCAGTTCTGGATCGATCGCGGCGGCACGTTCACGGATATCGTGGCGCGCGACCCATCGGGACGGCTGTCGACGCATAAGCTGTTGAGCGAGAACCCCGGCCGCTACCGCGACGCCGCGATCGCCGGCATCAAGTCGGTGCTTGGCGTGGCGCAGGAGGACACGATCCCGCCGGGGCTGGTGGAGTGCGTGAAGATGGGCACGACGGTGGCCACCAACGCGCTGCTGGAGCGCAAGGGCGACCGCACGCTGCTGCTGGTCAACCGTGGCTTCGCCGACGCGCTGCGGATCGGCAACCAGGCGCGGCCACGGCTGTTCGACCTCAAGGTGGTGCTGCCGACGCTGCTCTATGAGGAGGTGGCGGAAATCGGTGGGCGCGTCGGTGTCGATGGGGACGAGATCGAACCGCTCGACGAAGACGCTGCTCGTGCGGCGCTCGCGGCTTCCCGTGCCAAGGGTATCGCGGCGGTGGCGATCGTGCTGATGCATGCGTGGAAATATCCGGCCCATGAGCGTCGGCTGGCCGAACTGGCGGTTGAGGCCGGGTTCACCCAGGTTTCGGCCAGCCACGCCGTCAGCCCGCTGCTCCGCCTGGTGCCGCGCGGGGATACGACGGTGGTGGACGCCTATCTGTCGCCGATTCTGCGCCGCTATGTCGACCAGGTGGCCGCCGAGTTGCAGGGGGTACGGCTGTATTTCATGCAGTCCAATGGCGGGCTGGCGCAGGCGCAGTCGTTCCAGGGCAAGGACGCGATCCTGTCGGGGCCGGCGGGCGGCATCGTCGGCGCGGCGCGGACGGCGGAGATGGCGGGGATCAGCCAGATCATCGGGTTCGACATGGGCGGCACCTCGACCGACGTGGCGCTGTATGGCGGGCAGTTCGAGCGCGCGTTCGAGACCGAGGTGGCCGGGGTGCGGATGCGCGCGCCGATGATGGCGATCAATACGGTGGCAGCCGGCGGCGGCTCGATCCTGCATTTCGACGGCGCGCGGTTTCGGGTGGGACCCGATTCCGCCGGGGCGAATCCGGGGCCGGCCTGCTATCGTCGGGGCGGGCCGCTGGCGGTGACGGATGCGAATGTGTGCGTGGGCAAGATCCAGCCGGCGCATTTCCCGGCGATTTTCGGCGCTGACGGCAACGCGCCACTCGATGCCGAGGTGGTGCGCGCGAAATTCGCGGCACTCGCCGCCGAGATCGGGCGGGCGACGGGGACGAAACCCGATCCGCGCGATGTGGCCGAAGGGTATCTGCGCATTGCCGTGGCCAACATGGCCAACGCGATCAAGCAGGTCTCGGTGCAGAAGGGGCATGATGCGACGCGCTTTGCGCTGCAATGCTTCGGCGGTGCGGGGGGGCAGCATGCGTGTCTCGTCGCCGACGAGTTGGGCATGGAGACGGTGTTCATCCACCCCTATGCCGGCGTGTTGTCGGCCTATGGCATGGGGTTGGCCGACCAGACGGTGATGCGCGAGCAGGCGGTCGAGGCGACGCTGGCGGAGGCGTTGATGCCCGAACTCGTGGCGCTCGCCGGCCGGCTGGCCGATGCGGCGGCGGTGGAGTTGGGACGCCAGGGCGCCGACCTCGCCAGCGTCACGGCGACGCGGCGGCTGCATGTGCGCTACGCCGGCACCGAGGCGGCGCTGCTGATCGACCTTGCGGATGCGGCGACGGTGACCGCGCAGTTCACCGAGGCTCACCGCGCGCGCTTTGGCTTTGCCACGCCCGGCCGTGCGTTGGTGGTCGAGGCCGTCGCGGTCGAGGCGATTTCGGCCGGCGAGGCGATCGCCGAGGCGGTGATCGCGGCGCGCGGCGCGGGCAAGCCGGAGGCGGTTGATACGGTGTCCATGTGGAGCGGCGGACAGGCGCATCTGACGCCGGTGTTCGAGCGCACGGCGCTGTGTGCCGGCGACCGCATCGCCGGGCCGGCGCTGATCCGCGAGGCCAATGCGACGACGGTGGTGGAGCCCGGCTGGACCGCCGAGGTCACCCGCCTCGATCACATGCTGCTGCGCCGGACGACGCCGCGGACGATGCGGATCGCCAGCGGCACGGATCGCGCCGACCCCGTGCTGCTCGAATTGTTCAACAACCTGTTCATGAACGTCGCCGAGCAGACCGGTGCGGTGCTGCAGAACACATCAATGAGCGTGAACATCAAGGAACGGCTGGATTTCTCCTGCGCGATCTTCGACGCCACCGGCGCGCTGGTGGCCAACGCGCCGCACGTGCCCGTGCATCTCGGTGCGATGGGCGAAAGCGTGCGCACCGTCATCGCCCAGCGTGGTACGACGTTGCGGCCGGGCGACGTGGTGGCGTTGAACAATCCATATAATGGCGGCACCCATCTGCCGGATGTGACGGTGATCACGCCGGTGTTCGATACGACGGACACGCGGATCGACTTCTTCGTCGGCAGCCGTGGCCATCACGCCGATATCGGCGGCATCACGCCGGGCTCGACGCCGCCCGCTTCCAAGACGCTCGAGGAGGAGGGGGTCGTGATCGACGATTTCCTGCTGGTTGACGCCGGGGAGTTTCGCGAAGAGGCGTTCCGTGCGGTGCTGGCGGGGGCGACATACCCGGCGCGCAGCCCGGACGTGAATGTCGCCGACATCAAGGCGCAGGTGGCCGCCAACGCGAAGGGCGTGCAGGAGCTGCGCCGGGTCGTTTCGCAATATGGCTGGGAAACGGTGCAGGCCTATATGCGCCACGTCATGGACAACGCCGAGGAAAGCGTGCGCCAGGTGCTCGACCGGATCGGCGATGGGGCGTTCGACTACACGATGGATGACGGGTCGCCGCTCAAGGTGCGGGTGTCCGTCGATAAAGTGGCGCGATCGGCGGTGGTGGATTTCACCGGCACGGGGCGGCAGCGCGGCGACAACTTCAACGCGCCGCCGGCGGTGACGCGGGCGGCCGTGCTGTATGTGTTCCGGTGCCTGTGCGGGACGGATATTCCGCTCAACGACGGCTGCCTGAAGCCGATCGAGATCATCATCCCCAAGGGCACGTTTCTCTCGCCCGAGCCGGGGGCGGCGGTGGTGGCGGGCAATACCGAGGTGTCGCAAGCGACCTGCAACGCGCTGTTCGGCGCGCTGGGTGCGCTGGCGTGCGCGCAGGCGACGATGAACAACTTCCTGTTCGGCGACGCGACGCGGCAGTATTACGAAACGATTTGTGGCGGCACCGGGGCCGGGCCCACATTCGACGGCACCGACGCCGTGCAGACGCACATGACCAACACGCGGATGACCGACCCGGAAATCCTCGAACTGCGCTACCCCGTGGTGCTCGAAGAATTCTCGATCCGCCGAGGTTCCGGCGGGGCAGGAAAATTCCATGGCGGCAATGGTTCGCGCCGGCGCATTCGCTTCCGCGAGCCGATGACGGCGGTGATCGTGGCGTCGCGGCGCAACGTGGCACCGTTCGGTATCGCCGGTGGTGGGGCAGGCGCCTGCGGGCGGCAATGGGTGGACCGGGCCGGGGGAGCGCGCGACGTGTTGACGGGCACCGATCGGGCGGAGCTGGCGCCGGGCGACGTGTTCGTTATCGAAACGCCCGGCGGTGGCGGCTTCGGCGTCCGCGAGGACTAGGCGATGCGCCGGGCGCAGTGGCTGCTGCTGTCCGGCGCGGCCCTGGCCGTTTTGCTGCTGGCCGGCATCTGGCTGATCCCGCCGGCGCTGGATTGGAACCGCTTCCGGCCGGAAATCGCCGCCCTCGCCTCCGATGCGCTCGGGCGGCGCGTGCGCATCGACGGGCCGATCACGCTGACCCTGTTGCCGCAGCCGATGTTCACCGCGGGCAAGGTGAGTTTCGCGCCGGGCGGCGATCCCATCGATGACAGTGCCGACGCGCGTGCCGGGCGGATGACGGCCGCGGAACTGCGGCTCGGGGTGACGCTGGAGAGCTTATTTTCCGGGCGGGTCGAGGCGCATGAGGTGGTGCTGCGCGGGGTGGATCTGAACCTGCCATGGCCGCCGCCGGCCGATGCGCTGGTGATCCGGCCGCCATCGTGGTTGTCGGCGCTGTCGGCACGGATCGAACGCGGACGGGTGAGGATCGGCGGCGTCGAATTCACTGACGTGACCGCGACGCTGGCGACAGCGGACGCGACCGGCACCTACAACGTGGCGGGCACCGCCGGCTGGTCCGGGCGGAACTGGCGGTTCACCGCACAGTTGACCCACCCCGGCGGCGATGGCGCGGCGGGGTTGAGCGTGACGCTGGATGGGCTTGGCACGGCCCAGGGGGTCGGGCTGAACTTGTCCGGTCAGATCACCGGGACGGGCGCCTTCGCCGGGCGGATTGCCGGGCGCGGCGGCGATCTGTCGCAACTCATGCCCGGACCGGCCGCGGCGTTTCGTGCCGAGGGGCGGCTGAGCATGGCCGATGGCCTCGCCGTCGCCGACGAACTCGCGGGCGAGCTTGGCGGCGCGCCGGTGCGGGGCGCGGTGGCGTTGCGGCTGAGCCCAGCCCCGCGGCTCGATCTCGCGCTGACCGCCAATCGGCTCGATCTGGATGGCTGGTGGGCGGCGCTGCTGCGGCAGGGTGACGCCGATACGCTGCCGCATTTCACTATCGGCGTCGATCTGTCGGCGGAGGTGGCGCAATTCGCGGGCGGCGCAATGCGGGGATTGCGGGCGGCGATCGACGTCGGCAACGGGGTGGCCGAACTGCGCGAGGTGCGCGCGACGCTGCCGGGCGAGACCGTGCTGCGGGCGGCTGGTCGCATCGTTCTGCCGGCGCCGCACCGCACGCCGATGGTGACACCGCGCTTCGAGGGCTTTCTGGCGGTGAGCACGCTGGCGCCGCGGACCACCCTGGCGTGGCTGCTCGGCGCCGCGTCGGTGCAAGTCCTGCCCGCTGGTGTGTTGCGGCAGCTTGACCTGGCCGGCCGTGTCGTCCTTGAGCCGGGCAATCTGACGCTGGATGGCCTCTCCGGGACGATCGATGGGGCGACGCTTTCCGGCAATCTCGCAGTACGCACAGGCGCGCGTCTCGCGGTGGCTGCCGGGCTGAAGCTGGGCCGGTTCGATCTCGATCCCTTCCTGCCCGCCTGGTCTGACCTGCCGGGTTTACTGGGCGGTTTCGATGTTGATCTCCGGCTCGAAACCCCGGCGCTGCATGTGGGCGGGCAGATCGGTACGGGCGTGACGGTGGATCTGGCGATCGAGGCGGGGCGGTTGAACCTGCGGAAGTTCAGCGCCGATTTTGCCGGTTTGCAGGTGGCCGTCTCCGGTGCGGTCCACGAGGGTGGGCGGATTGCGGACGGCAAGCTGGCGTTGCAGGTGCCTGGCGGTGCGTTGCGCGGGTCTTTGCCGGCATCGTTCCGGCCGCGTTGGCTCACCCAGGCGGTGCCGGCCGATGCGCCCATCTGGGGTTGGCCGATGACGGTCGAGATCGAGGCCGCAGGGGCGCCGACGGCGCTGGGGCTGCGGGCCATGGTCGATATCGGCGATCTTCGTATCGAGACGATGCCGACGCTCGATATCGTGGGGGAAAAATGGGTGGGATCGCTGACCTTGCGCCACCCCGGTGCGCCCCGGCTTGCCGAGGCATTGGGCGTGAGGGGCGTCGCGGCCTGGCTGGGCGACGGCTCGCTTGGGCTGGTCACGCAAATCTCCGGTCAGCCCGGGCGGATCGCGGCGGATGGGTTCGATCTGGCAGCCGGGTCGTTACATGCCGTGGGGTCGCTCGTGCTGACGGCGACGCCGGAGGGCCAGGGGGTCACGGGGCGGGTGACGCTGGACACGTTGCCGCTGCCGCTGCCCTATTTCCGCGCGACGCAGCCATTGCCATGGCCCGATCTGAGCGGCTGGTCGGTGGCCGTGCAGGTTGAGGCGGCGCAGGTATTGCTGGGGCAGTCGATGGCCATGGCGCAGGCGCGGGGGCAGGTCGGGCTGGCCGGCGGCGTGTTGCGTATCGGTGGGCTGACGGCGCAGATCGGCGGCGGGAGCTTGTCCGGGGAGGTGGCGATCGACACGCTGGCGCAGCCGCCGCGGGTGATGGTTGCGGCGCAAGTGCGTGGGGCGGCCCTGCCGGGACCGTTGTTTGAGCTGCCGTTCGATATCGCGGCCGGCACGATCGACCTGACGACGGCGCTGACCGCCACCGGCTACTCGCCCGGCGCGTTGCTGGCGACGCTCGGGGGCACGATGCGGATTGCCGCGCGCGACGGTGTCATCGCCGGGGTGGCCCTGGCGCGCATCGGGGACTCGCTGGCCGATGCCGATCTCCGGGCGGGTCTCGCGGGCGGGACCACGGGCTTTGACCGTCTGACGCTCGACATGGACATCCAGCGCGGCGGCGTTGTGCTCCGCGAGGCGCTGCTGGCTGGGCGTGATGGCGTGATCGCGGCGACCGGCGGGTTCGATCTGCCGGGCGCAGAGATCGACATGCATCTGGACATGCGCCCGGCGATCGAGGACCCGCCGCGGATCGGCCTGCGGGTCAACGGTCGCGCCGAGGCACCCCAGCGGGCGCCCGAACTCTCCGACGTGATCCGCTGGCGCGCCGGCAAGGCGCCCTAGAGCGGAATGCCTTCTGATAGGCGAAGGCAAGCCGCTCTAGCTCTTTGTTTTACCGCGTGATTCAGACTTGATGGCGATTCCGCCAAACGTCATCACGCTCTAACGGATAGAAAGTTTTTGCTTCTTTTTTCAAAAAGAAGCGCTTTCTTTTTTAGAAGAAAAAACTTTCATCCATAACTGAGTGCGTAGACGCGCAGGGCGGAAGCGAGGGGGCGGTTTGGCGCGCGTTCGGCGTCGATGCGGACGACCAGGGCGGTGAGTGTCAGGCCCTGCACCGCGGCCGCGGCGGCGAGGACAGCCCAGAACTCCGGTTCCAGTGCCACGCTGGTGCGATGGCCGGCGAGGGCGAAGCTGCGTTTGCGCAGAACGCCCATGGCGGATCAGCTTCTCGCCAGCGTATCACCCGGCCGGATCATGCGGTCTGGGCGCACCCAGCGCTCGAAGTCGACGGCGGTGACGAGGGAGAGTTTTTCGGCGGCTTCCTTGAGGGTGGAGTTGTCGGCCAGCGCGGTGCGGGCGATGCGGACGGCGTTGTCGTAGCCGATATGGGGGGTGAGCGCGGTGACCAGCATCGGCGAGCGAGCGAGGTGTTCGGCGATGCTGTGGTAGTTCGGTTCGAGCCGGTCGACCATGTTGACGGCGAAGCTCTCGGCGGCGTCGGCGATGAGGCGGCTGCCTTGCAGGATGTTGTGGATGATCAGGGGCTTGAACACGTTCAGTTCGAGGAAGCTCTGGGCGCCGCCGATGGTGATGGCGACGTGGTTGCCCATCACCTGGGCGCACACCATGGTCAGCGCCTCGCACTGCGTCGGGTTGGTCTTGCCGGGCATGATCGAGGAGGCCAGGCCGTCTTCGGGGACGACGAGTTCGGCGATCCCCGCGCGCGGGCCGGAGCAGAGCAGGCGGATGTCGTTGCCGACCTTGTTCAGCGAGACGGCGATGGTGTTGAGCACGCCGGAGAGTTCGACGAAGGCGTCATGCGCGCCCATGCCCTCGAACTTGTTGGGATTGGGCGTGAAGTCGAGCCCGGTCAGCGCGGTCAGGCGTTCGCAGAACACGAAGTCGAAATCGGGGTGGCGGTTGAGGCCGGTGCCGACGGCGGTGCCGCCCTGGGGCACCGAGAGCAGGCGGGGCATGCTGCCTTCGAGGCGCTCGATGCCGAGCGTGACCTGGCGTGCCCAGGCGGCGAATTCCTGGCCGAGGGTGATGGGCACCGCGTCCATCATGTGGGTACGGCCGATTTTCACCACGCTTTCCCAGGCGTTGGCGCGCCGGGTGAGCGCGTCGGCGAGGGTGCGCAGGCCGGGAATGGTGAGGAACTGGATCGCCTCGGCGGCGGCGACGTGCATGACGGTGGGGAAGCTGTCGTTGGAGGACTGACCGCGGTTGACGTGATCGTTCGGATGGATCGGCGAACGTGCGCCCAGCGGCTGGCCGAGCATCTCGTTGGCGCGGTTGGCGATGACCTCGTTGGCGTTCATGTTGGTCTGCGTGCCCGAGCCGGTCTGCCAGACGGAGAGCGGGAACTCATTGTCGAGCTTGCCCTCGGCGAGTTCGCGCGCGGCGGTGACGATCGGGGCGGCGACGGCGCGGGGCAGTTCGCCGAGCGCGAGATTGGCTTCGGCGGCGGCTTGTTTCTGCAGGCCGAGGGCGCGGATGAGGCCGGTGCCGAAGCGCTCGGTGCCGATGCGGAAAAGCGCCCGGGCGCGTTCGGTCTGCGGCCCCCAGTAGCGGGCGGCGTCGATCTCGATACTGCCCAGCGAGTCCGTTTCGGTGCGCTTCATGGTGTCTCCAATGCGTGCAGGCGGCCGAGCGCCCAGGTTGCGGCCTCGGCGACGACAGGGTTTGTGTCCGTTGCAAGATGGCGTGCCACGGTGGCGAGGGAAAGATCGGCCGAGTTGCCGATGGCGATCAGGACGTTGCGGACCAAGCGGTCGCGGCCGATGCGCTTGATCGGCGAGCCGGCGAAGCGTTGGCGGAAGGCGGTGTCATCGAGTTGGGCGAGCTCGGCGAGCGCGGGGGCGGTGTTTTCGGGGCGGGCTTTGAGCTTGTCGTGGGCCGCGTGGGCGAAACGGTTCCACGGGCAGACGGCGAGGCAGTCGTCGCAGCCATAGATGCGGTTGCCCATTTTCGGGCGCAGGTCGAGCGGGATGGCGCCGGCGTGCTCGATGGTGAGGTAGGAGATGCAGCGCGTGGCATCGAGGCGGTAGGGGGCGGGGAAGGCGTCGGTGGGGCAGATGGCGAGGCAGTTGGTGCAGGTGCCGCAGCGATCGGCGTGCGGCGGGTCGGGGGGGATTTCGAGGGTGGTGAAAATTTCGCCGAGAAAGAGCCAGGAGCCGTGGGCGCGGGAAACCAGGTTGGTGTGCTTGCCCTGCCAGCCCAGGCCGGCGCGTTGGGCGAGCGGTTTTTCCATCACGGGGGCGGTGTCGGTGAAGACTTTTATTTCTCCGTGGAAGCGGCTGGCGATGAACTGGCCGAGATGTTTGAGCATGCCTTTGACGACGTCGTGGTAGTCGCGATTACGGGCGTAGACGGAGATGTTGCCACGATCGGGTTTACCGAGTGTTGCCAGCGCGTCCTCCGCGGGCGCGTAGGACAGGCCGAGGGCGATGACGGAGCGGGCGGCGGGCCAGAGCGATTGCGGGTGGCTGCGCTGCTCGGTGCGTTCGGCGAGCCAGCCCATGTCACCGTGCTGGCCAGCGGCGAGGAAGGTTTGCAGGCGGTCGCGGGCGGCGGGGGCGAGGTGCGCGGGGGCGAAGCCGATGGCGTGGAAGCCCAGCGCGAGGGCTTTCGCGCGGATGGCCGCGCGTGGGTCAGCCACGGCCGCGATAGGAAGGCACCCCCTGGTCGGGGATCCAGACGCCTTCGGGCGGCGTGCCGGTTTGCCAGAACACGTCGATCGGGATGCCGCCGCGCGGGTACCAGTAGGCGCCGATGCGGAGCCATGCGGGGGCGAGCAGGGCGACCAGGCGTTTGGCGATGTCGAGCGTGCAGGCCTCGTGGAAGGCGCCGTGATTGCGGAAGGCGGCGAGATAGAGCTTGAGGGATTTGCTCTCGACGATCCAATCGGCGGGAATGGTGTCGATGACGAGATGGGCGAAATCGGGCTGGCCGGTCAGCGGGCAGAGCGAGGTGAATTCCGGGCAGGTGAAGCGGACGAGGTAGGGCGTGCCGGCATGCGGATTGGCGACGCGTTCGAGTGTCGCGGCCTCGGGGGAGGCGGCGGGAGGGACGTGCTGGCCGAGGAGAGTGAGGTTTTCGTACGGGGTGGTCATGGGGGCGGATCGCCTTGTTGCCAGATGGCGCGGGTTTGGGCAGCGAAGATGTCGAGGCGTCCTTGCGCGATCGCATCGCGAATCCCCGCCATCAGGTCCTGGTAATATTGGATATTGTGCCAGGTGAGCAGCATCGGGCCGAGCATTTCTTCGCAGCGGAAGAGGTGGTGGAGATAGGCGCGAGTGTGGCGGGTGCAGAGGGGGCAGGCGCAGGCGGGGTCGAGCGGGCGGGCGTCGCCGGCGAAGCGGGCGTTGCGGACGTTGAACACGCCGGCGCGCGTGTAGGCGCGGGCGGTGCGGCCGGCGCGGGTGGGGATGACGCAGTCGAACATGTCGATGCCACGGGCGACGGCGCCGATGATGTCGTCGGGCGTGCCGACACCCATCAAATAGCGCGGATGGGTTGCGGGCAAATGGGGGAGGGTGACGTCGAGGGTGTCGAACATCATCTGCTGGCCCTCGCCGACGGCCAGGCCGCCGATGGCGTAGCCTTCGAAGCCGATGTTCGTCAGTGCGTCGGCGGATATCTGGCGCAGATCGGGGTAGATGCTGCCTTGGACGATGCCGAACAGCCCATAGCCGGGGCGGGGGATGAAGGCGTCGCGCGATCGGCCGGCCCAGCGCATCGAGAGGTCCATCGAGGCGCGAGCTTCTTCGGGGGTGGCCGGAAACGGCGTGCACTCGTCGAACGCCATGGTGATGGTGGCGTCGAGCTGGTGCTGGATTTCGATCGAGCGGGCGGGGGTGAGGCGGTGGGCGCTGCCGTCGATATGGGAGCGGAAGGTGACGCCGTCGGCGTCGATTTTTCGGAGTTTCGACAGGGACATGACCTGGAAGCCGCCGGAGTCGGTGAGGATCGGGCCGGGCCAGTCCATCATCCGGTGCAGGCCACCGAGCTTCTCGACCCTGTCCGGTCCCGGGCGGAGCATGAGGTGAAAAGTGTTGCCGAGGATGAGTTTGGCGCCGGTGCTGCGAACGGCGTCGGCGGTCATCGCTTTCACCGTGCCGGCGGTGCCGACGGGCATGAACACGGGCGTCGCCACGTCACCATGGGCGGTGTGGAGCGTGCCGGTGCGGGCGGCGCCGTCGGTGGCGGAGGAGGTCCAGGTCAGCATCGAGCGAGCAATGTGGCATCGCCGTAGGAGTAGAAGCGATAGTTTTCGGCGATCGCGTGGGCGTAGGCGGCGCGCATGCGTTCGGTGCCGGCGAAGGCGCAGACGAGGGCGAAGAGGGTGGAGCGTGGCAGATGGAAATTGGTCAGTAGCAGGTCGGCGCTGCGGAAGCGGTGGCCGGGGAGGAGGAAGATGCGGGTTTCGCCGGTGAAGGGATGGACAATTCCGGCGGCGTCGGTGGCCGATTCGAGCAGGCGCAGCGTGGTGGTGCCAATGGCGATGAGGCGGTGGCCGGCGGCGCGGGCGGCGTTGATGCGGGCGGCGGCGTCGGGGGTGATTTCGCCGCGCTCGGCGTGGATGACGTGGCGGGAGAGGTCGTCGTGGCGCAGCGGCAGGAAGGTGCCGGCGCCGACATGCAGGGTGATGGTGGTGCGGTCGATGCCGGCGGCGTCAAGGGCGGCGAGGAGGGGCGGGGAAAAATGCAGGCCGGCGGTGGGGGCAGCGACGGCGCCTGCGTGGCGGGCGAACACGGTCTGGTAGTCGGCGGCGTCGGCGGCGGTGGGGCCATGGGCGCGCGGGATGTAGGGCGGGAGGGCGAGGGCGCCGGCTTCGTTCAGGGCGGCGGCGAAATCGGCGCCGGCGAGGTTGAAGGCGAGGGTGACGCCGCCGTGCTCGTCGCGCGCTTGCACGCTCGCCGTGAGGGTCGTGCTGCCGTCGATGCGCAGCGTGTCGCCGGGGCGGAGGCGGCGGGCGTTGCGCGCGAGGGCGTACCAGGTGCCGTCCGCGAGCGGGCGATCGAGGGTGAGGCTGACGCGGGCAGCGCCGCGGCGGGCGGTCAGTTGTGCGGGGATGACGCGGGTGTCGTTGGCGATCAGCAGGTCGCCGGCACGGAGCAGAGTGGGGAGATCGCGGATGATGCGGTCGTGCAGGCCGTCCTGCGCGACGTGCAGCAGGCGGGCGGCCTCGCGCGGGCGGGCCGGTTCGTGGGCGATGCGGTCGGGCGGCAGGTCGAAGTCGAAGTCCGCCGCGCTGAGGGGTTCAGTCGCGGAGATAGGAGGAGATCTCGATGAGGTTGCCGTCGGGGTCGCGGCAATAGACGGAGGTCATCGGCCCCAGGGCGCCGATCTTGGCGGCCGGGCCTTCGGTGACGGCGACGCCGCAGCTTTCGAGATGGGCGACGATGTCCTGCGGGCGGATGGCGGTGGTGAAGCAGAGATTATGCGAGCCGGGGACGGCGGCGGCGGCGGCGGTGCGGTCGCCGTCGGCGGGGTCGAGATTGATCTTCTGGCCGCCGAAACGCAGCGCCGTGCGGTTCTTCGGGCCGAATTCTTCCCGTTCCATGCCGAGCACGCGCTGGAACCAGGAGGCGCTGATATCGACGTCGTTGCAGGTGAGCACGAGGTGGTCGAGGCGGTCCACGGTGAAGCGCATCACTAGGGTCTCTCAATCGCGAGCAGAGAAAAAGTCACGTCGAAAGTTCCATTTCGTCGCTTTGGCCGTCTGAAACCTTTGGCAGAACAAGGCATGTTCCATTCTGATCGAGGAAGTCCCGCAATTTCTTCGTCATGGTGGGCCAGTGGCGGCCGACAAAGTCGTCGGAACTTTTGTAGTTCGATTTCGCGTGGTTAAAAAGCTGATCGTGGAGGATCAAGTACCAACTCCGTCGCAGCGGGACAGACTTCGGCTCCGGAAACAGCATGGTGATTCCCTGACCGCGATACTTCTCGTGACAGGCAGGGCGCCCCTTCTGCTGTACCGGTAGAATCCGGCCAGATTTCTCTCGCAGCACCAGATCGACGCCGTCGACATCGGCCTCCGGCGCATATACACGATACCCATTGCGAATAAGGATCGCGGAAACCTCCGCCCGGTTGGCTGCCTCGATTAATTTCCGATCAAAATCCATTTCGGATCCTACTCCATCCCGTCATAGAAGTCGTTGCCCTTGTCATCGATGATGATGAACGCAGGGAAATTTTCGACCTCGATGCGCCAGACGGCTTCCATGCCCAGTTCGGGATATTCGAGCATTTCTACCCGTCGGATGCAGTCCTGCGCGAGTCTTGCCGCCGGGCCGCCGACGCTGCCGAGATAGAAGCCGCCATAGGCGCGGCAGGCGTCCTTCACGGCACGGGAGCGGTTGCCCTTGGCGAGCATGATGAAGCTGCCGCCGGCGGCCTGGAATTCGGCGACGTAGCTGTCCATGCGCCCGGCGGTGGTCGGGCCGAAGCTGCCGGTGGCCATGCCCTCGGGCGTCTTGGCGGGGCCGGCGTAGTAGACCGGGTGGTTCTTGAGGTAGTCGGGCAGCCCGCCGCCGGCATCCAGGCGCTCCTTCAGCTTGGCGTGAGCGATGTCGCGCCCGACGACCATGGTGCCGGTGAGGGAGAGGCGGGTTTTCACTGGGTAGCGCGTGAGCTGGGCGCGGATTGCGGCCATCGGGCGGTTGAGGTCGACGTTGACGACCTCGCTGCCGAGACTCTCGTCGGTGGTCTCGGGGAGGTATTTCGACGGGTCGGTTTCGAGTTGTTCGAGGAACACGCCGTCCGGGGTGATTTTTGCCTTGATCTGGCGATCGGCGCTGCACGAGACGCCGATGCCGATCGGCAGGCTGGCGCCGTGGCGCGGCAGGCGGATGATGCGGACGTCGTGGCAGAAATACTTGCCGCCGAACTGGGCGCCGATGCCGTTGGCGCGGCTGAGTTCGAGCACTTGCTGTTCGAGCGCGATGTCGCGGAAGGCGTGGCCGGATGTGTCGCCGGTGGTGGGCAATTCATCGAGCCAGCGAGTGGAGGCGAGTTTGACGGTTTTCAGCGTGGTCTCGGCCGAGGTGCCGCCGATGACGATGGCGAGGTGATAGGGCGGGCAGGCGGAGGTGCCCAGGGTTTTCATTTTGGTATCGAGGAATTTCAGCAGTTTTTCGGGTGTCAGGACCGCACGGGTTTCCTGGAACAAAAAAGTCTTGTTCGCTGAACCGCCGCCCTTGACGACGAACATGAGCGAAAATTCGTCGGCGTGGTGGTCGCCGGGGCTGGCGTAGATGTCGAACTGCACGGGCAGGTTGTTGCCGGTGTTGACCTCCTCGAACATCGACAGCGGGGCCATCTGCGAATAGCGCAGATTGGTTTCGGTGTAGGTGCGGTGGACGCCCCAGGACAGCGCCTCCTCCTCGTCCCCTTCCACCCAGACGCGCTGGCCCTTCTTGCCGAAGACGATGGCGGTGCCGGTGTCCTGGCACATCGGCAGCACGCCGCCGGCGGCGATGTTGGCGTTCTTCAGCAGGTCGAGCGCCACGAAGCGGTCATTGGCGGAGGCTTCGGGGTCGTCGAGGATTTTCGCGAGCTGGGCGAGATGGCCGGGGCGGAGGAGGTGGTTGACCTCGCGGACCGCTTCGAAGGCGAGGTCGCTGAGGGTTTTCGGGTCGATCTTGAGGATCGTGCGGCCGTCGGCCGTGATCGTGGAGACGCCGGGGATGTCGAGCTTGCGGTAGGGCGTCGGGTCTGGGCCGAGCGGGAACATCGGGCTGTACAGGAAGTTCGATGGACGCGGCATGGGTACGTTCATTCGGCGTGCCTCAGGTCTTTGGCGTGGGGCGGCGGCGGAAGGCGTCGAGGCTGACGACTTGCGGGGCGTCGGATTTGGGCGCGTCGGCGGGCGCGTCCGGCTCCACCACTGGGGGGGGAGGGGGCGGGGCGACGGCGTCCATGTCGACGCGGAAGCGCATGCCGTGGCGCACATAGGGGTCGGCGAAACCGGAAATCGCGGCGAGCGGAATGCGCAGGGTGCTCGGCACGCCGCCGAAGGAGAGGCCGACGCTCATCACGCCGGCGGCTTCGTCGACCACGAGGTCCCAGAACTGGTGTTGCAGGACGATGGTCATTTCCTGCGGGTACTGCGCCTTGAGCCGGGGCGGGATGGAGACGCCGGGATGGTCGGTGCGGAAGGTGATGTAGAAATGGTGCTCGCCGGGCATGCCCTGGGTGCCGGCATGCTGAAGGGCGCGCACCATGACATGGCGCAGCGCTTCCTCCGTCCATGCGTCATAGGGCAGGAGGCTCTCGGGAGTGGAGTCGGGTTCGTCTGCCATCGTTCGTCTCACGCTGATGGGCACCCCATAGCGCCTGGGGCGGGGCGGGGGAAGGGCAGCTGCTGGAGCGAAGTGAGCAAGCAGGGGCGCCCAAGGGCATTGCGCGAAGGCGCGCGACGGTGGGCATTGCGCGAAGGCGCGCAACGGGGGGCGCTGTCACTGCGCCATTTCGTGGCGCAGTGGGGGGCATTCTGTTGCCCGGGGCCCCCCTAACCGCGCTTATCGCTTATGCAGCGACAGCGAGCGCCTGATTGTCGTTGGCACTTGTGTTTTGACCCGATAACGGCGGAATCATGCCGAGCAAAAGATGGGTCTTTACCACGCGTGTCGAGCCTGTTTCACCCCCATGTGCCGTGCCCGAATCCGCCGGGAGCGGTAATGGTGGAGGCGCCGGGCACTGCCCCCGGGTCCACAACGCTTATTCCAACCACCGTTTATCGCCATAGCCAGCAAGCTGGCAGAGCAGATATAGGCGCAGTGGCGCCGAATTCAAAGGGATATCATCATGAGCCTCACCGATGAGCAGAATGCGGAGATCGCCGCGCTCCGGGCGCAGAGTGCCGCCACCCGTCGGGCGACCGTGCCGGCGCTGGAAGAGATGCTCTACCAGGCGATGCCGGTGCTCGATCATGGCTTCATCAGGGTGATCGACTACATGGGCGATGACGCCGCCGTGGTGCAGGCGGCGCGGGTTTCGTATGGGCGGGGGACCAAGCGGGTGTCCGAGGATGCCGGCCTGATCCGCTATCTCATGCGCCACCGGCACACCACGCCGTTCGAGATGTGCGAGATCAAATACCACGTGAAACTGCCGATTTTCGTGGCGCGGCAGTGGATCCGCCATCGCACCGCCAACGTGAACGAGTATTCCGCGCGCTATTCGATCCTGGACCGCGAATTCTACATCCCCGCCCCCGAGCATCTGGCGGCGCAGTCGGCGGCCAATCGGCAGGGGCGCGGCGCCGTGCTCGAAGGGCAGGAGGCGGCGGATGTGCTCGATCTGCTGCGCTCCGACGCGATGCGGACCTATGACAACTACGCCGCGATGCTGAACGAGGGCGCCGATGGTGCGCCGGTCGACCCGGGACGGCAGGGCCTGGCGCGCGAACTGGCGCGGATGAATTTGACGCTCAACACCTATACCCAGTGGTACTGGAAGACCGATCTGCACAATCTGCTGCACTTCCTCTCGCTGCGTGCCGACGCCCACGCGCAGTATGAAATCCGCGCCTTCGCGGAACCGATGCTGCGCACGCTGGAGGCCTGGGTGCCCGCCACCTACGCGGCGTTCCGCGACTACCGGTTGGGCGCAATGACGCTCTCGGCGGGGATGCTGGCCGTGGTGAAGCGCATGCTGGCTGGCGAGGCGGTGGCGCAGAAGGGCAGCGGGCTGTCGAAGCGGGAATGGGACGAGATGATGGCGGCGCTGGGGCAAGGGCAATGATCGTCGTTTTCGGCTCGATCAACATCGACCTGATTTTTCCGCTGCCGCATCTGCCTTTGGCGGGGCAGACGGTGCTCGGCCCGTCCATGCAGATCGAGCCGGGCGGCAAGGGGGCAAATCAGGCGGTCGCGGCGGCGCGCGACGGTGCGAAGGTGGTGATGGTGGGCGCGATCGGGCGGGACGCGCTGGCGGAGGATGCGGTCGAGCTGATGCGGGCCAGCGGCGTGGATACGACGCGGGTGGCGCGCATCAAGGGCACTACGGGATGTGCGGCGATCTGTGTTGATCCAGCGGGAAGAAACCTGATCGCGGTGGCCAGCGGGGCCAATCTGACGGCGCGGCAGGCGCAGGTGCCCGATGATCTGCTCGGGCCGCGCACCACCGTTCTGCTCCAGGGCGAGGTCGATCCGGCGGAGACGGCGGCGCTGATCCTGCGTGCACGGGCGGCGGGGGCGCGGATCGTGCTCAATCTCGCCCCGGCCGGGCCGATCACGCGCGCGGTGCTCAAGGCGCTCGACGTGCTCGTGGTCAACGAGCACGAGGCGGCGTGGCTGGCCGGGCATCTGGGTGTCGCCGGCGGCACGGCGGAGCTGCATGCGGCCCTCGGGATCGACGTGGTACAGACGCTGGGCGGCGATGGCGTGGAGGCGGTGACGGCGGCGGGCGTGTTCCGGGTAGCCGGGCGGCCCGTGGCGGTGGTGGACACGACGGGGGCGGGCGACTGCTTCACCGGCGTGCTGGCGGCGGGGCTCGATCGGGGCATGAAACTCACGACCGCGCTTGCCCGCGCCAATGCGGCGGCCGGGCTGGCGTGCACGCGCCGCAGCACCCAGGGGTCGATGCCAATGGCCGTGGAGACGGATGCCGCGCTTAGTTGATGACGATGCGCGGGCCGGCGGGCGCGGCTGCTTTGCCCGAGACCTTTTCCCACAGGCGCTTGGCAATCGCGGCAAAGGCCTGCGACGAATGGGCGTCCGGGTCGGCGGCGACGATCGGGGTGCCAGCGTCCGCGTTGGTGCGGATTTCCAGCACCAGCGGGATTTCGCCGAGGAACTCGGTGCCGAGGCGCTCCGCTTCCAGCCGTGCGCCGCCATGGCCGAAAATCTCGGACCGGGTGCCGCAACTCGGGCAGCAGAAGAAGCTCATGTTCTCGATCAGGCCGAGCACGGGCACGCGGGTGCGCTCGAACATCCGCACGCCACGCCTGGCGTCGAGCAACGCGATGTCCTGCGGGGTGGAGACGATGACGGCGCCGGCGAGGGTGACGCGCTGGGCCATGGTGAGTTGCGCGTCGCCGGTGCCCGGCGGCATGTCGACGATCATGATGTCGAGCGGGCCCCATTCGACCTGGCCCATCATCTGTTCGAGCGCGCCCATCACCATCGGGCCGCGCCAGATCATCGGCGTTTCCTCCTCGACGAGGAAGCCGATCGACATCGCCTTCAGGCCCCAGGCGGCGAGCGGGATCATCTTGTCGCCACGCACTTCGGGCTTGCGGGACAGGCCGAGCATGCGCGGCAGGCTGGGGCCGTAGATGTCGGCGTCGAGCAGGCCGACGCGCAGGCCCTGGCGCGCCAGGGCGACGGCGAGGTTGACGGCCACGGTGGACTTGCCAACGCCGCCCTTGCCGGAGGCGACCGCGACGATAGCGGTGACGTCGGGCAGCAGCACGGCCTTGCCCGGTTTGGACTGGGCCTGGGCGAGAGTTTGGGCGGGTGCGTGGGAGTGGCCATGTCCGTGGCCATGCGCGGCGGGCGCCGGAGTCGGGGCGGGCGCGGGAGTCGGGGCGGCGTCGGCACCCTTGTGTGCGGTCAGCACGGCGGTGACGTTCTTGACGCCCTTCTCCTCGGCCAGCAGCGCCTCGACCTGTAGGCGGATCGGCTCCATCGCCGCGGCATTGGCGCGGCTGGTGAGCAGGCTGACATGGACGAGACCGCCCTTGACCATCACCTCCTCGACCAGACCGGCGGCGACGATGTCCTTTCCGGTCGCGGGATCGGCGATAGTGCGCAGCCGCGCTCGCAACAGATCGGACGTGGGTTCGTTCATGCGCTTGAAAACCTTCAACAGCCGGTCAATATGCTGGCGTGCCATGAAGTGTGATATGGCGTGACGACACGGTTCTGCCAAGTGACGCCTCCCAGCCGGCGAGGCTGATGGTGTGCGATGACAATCCGCTTATTCTTTGAATCCAGGAGCAGCCCATCACGATGGCCTTCAGCAATATCGGACCCGATGCTCCCGGCGCGGGGAATTCCCTGTTTATGCACGGCACCCAGTCCTTGCACGGAACCCAGTTCTTGCACGGAATCCTGGCATGAGCGGCTCGGGTGATGGCAATGGCGGCGGCCCGCGCAATCCGTGGGGCCTGCCTCCTTCCGGCGGGCAAGGTGGTGGCGGGCAAGGTGGTGGCGGCAACCGTCCCGGCGGCCCGCAAGGGCCCTGGGGTGGCGGCGGGCGCGGACCGGGCGGGCAGCCGCCTGACCTGGACGACCTGATCGCCCGCGCTCAGGGGTTCGTGCGCGGCGTTCTGCCGCCCGGCTTCAGTGGTGGCGGCGGTTTCGGTGGTGGCCTGGCCGGCGCGCGCGGCCTGGCGCTGATCGGCGCGTTGCTGGTGATCGGCTGGCTGTTCAGCGGCTTCTATCGCGTCCAGCCGGACGAGCAGGGCCTGGTGCTGCGCTTCGGCGCCTATAACCGGCTGACCATGCCCGGCCTGAACTACCACATCCCCTGGCCGATCGAGAGCGTGCGCCGCCCGGCGGTGACCCGCGTCAACCGCGTTGAGGTGGGCTATCGCTCGGGTGCGGATATCGACGTGCCGATCCGCCAGAGCCCACGCGACGGCTCGCGCGAGGTGCTCGTCGAGAGCCTGATGCTGACCGGCGACGAGAACATCATCGACATCAATTTCGCGGTTTTCTGGCATATCCGCGACGCCGTCGGCTTCCTGTTCAACACCCGCAGCCCGAGCTACACGGTCAAATCCGCGGCCGAGAGCGTGATGCGCGAGGTCATCGGCCGCACGCCGATCCAGCCGGCATTGACCGACGCGCGGGCGCGCATCGAGTCCGAGGTGCTGAAGGGCGTGCAGGCGATCCTCGACCAGTACGGCACGGGGGTGGAGATCACCCAGATCCAGTTGCAGAAAGTGGATCCGCCGGCCGCCGTCATCGACAGTTTTCGCGATGTGCAGCGGGCCAATACCGACGCCGACCGTATTCGCAACGAGGCCGAGAGCTATCGCAACGACATCGTGCCCCGTGCCCGTGGCGACGCGGCCCGGCTGATCGCCGAGGCCGATGGCGCGCGGCAGACCTCGATCGCCGAGGCCGGCGGTCAGGCGCAGCGCTTTCTGTCGGTGCTGAAAGCCTATGAGGCGGCCAAGGACGTGACCATGCAGCGCATGTATATCGAGACCATGCAGGACATCCTGTCGCACACGCCGAGCGTGATCGTGGACAACCGCCTGCAGGGCATCATGCCCTTCCTGCCGCTCAACGACGTCGCGCGGGACGCCGCCCGGCCGATGCCGCAAGCGACCGCGCCGCGGCCGCCCGCGCCGATCCCGGCCCTGCCGGTGCCACCTACCACCCCAAAGGGGCCGACACGATGAGCCGTCTCATGACCGGCCTCGCCGCCGCGATCTTCGTCCTTGTCCTCGGCCTCGGCTCCACGCTGTTCACCGTGCAGCAGACCGAGCAGGTGCTGATCACCCAGTTCGGCGAGCCTATCCGCGTGATCACCGCCGCGGGCCTGCACGCCAAGATACCGCTGGTGCAGACCGTCATCAGCTTCGACCGCCGCCTGCTCGACTATGAGGTGCAGTCCGAGGAAGTCATTCTCGGCGACCAGCGCCGGCTGATCGTGGACAGCTTCACGCGGTTCCGCATCGTCGATCCGCTGCGCTACTATCAGGCGGTCGGGCCGACCGAGGAGGGCATTCGCGTTCGGTTGAACTCGGTCGTCTCCTCCTCGCTGCGCCGCGTGCTCGGCAACGAGCAACTGCTCAACGTGCTGTCGTCCAACCGCGGCCGCATCATGGGGCTGATCCGCGATCAGGTGAACGAGGAGATGAAGAGCTTCGGCGTGTCGGTGGAGGATGTCCGCATCCGCCGCGCCGATCTGCCGGAGGAGAACACGCAGGCGATCCTGTCGCGCATGCAGTCCGAGCGCGAACGCGTCGCCCGTCAGGCCCGCGCCGAGGGCGGCGAGGCGTCGCAGCGTATCCGTGCCGATGCCGAGCGCGAGCGCACCGTGCTGCTGGCCGAAGCGCGCGCCTCCGCCGACAAGCTGCGCGGCCTGGGCGAGGGCGAGGCCATTGCCATCTACGCCGACGCTTTCCAGCGCGATCCGCATTTCTTCGAGGTGTGGCGGACCCTGCTGGCCTATCGCGAGGCCTTCGCGACGGGCGGTTCGCGGCTCGTGCTGACCCCCGGGGACGCCTTCCTCAAGATGCTGAACGAGGCTCCCAAACCGACGCCGTCACCCAAGCCGGCCCAGTAGTTGGCCAGACCAGTAGCAGTCATGCCGTTTTCCAGGGGATACCCGCCAATGCGCCTGACGACCCGCACCCTGCGCGCCTCAGTTCTCGCCTTCGCGACCGTGCTCGCCGTGCCGCTGGTGCCCAGTTTCGCACCACCGGCGATGGCGAGCGCGGCGCGCGAGAGCTTTGCCGACCTGGCCGAGAAGCTGCTGCCCGGCGTGGTCAACATCTCGTCGAGCCAGATGGTCCCGTCGCGGGCCGAGGGGCGCGGGCCGGACCTGCCGCAATTCCCGCCCGGCTCGCCGTTCGAGCAGTTCTTTAAGGAGTTCATGGAGCGCAACCGCCCGAACGGGCCGCGCACCGAGCGTGGCCCGCAGGCCCCGCTGCGGCGCGCGCAAAGCCTCGGCTCGGGCTTCATCATCGATGCCGCCGGCTACGTCGTCACCAACAACCATGTCATCGACGGCGCCGACGAGATCACCGTCATCCTGCAAGACAACACCAGCCTGAAGGCGAGGCTGGTCGGGCGCGACGAGCGGACGGATTTGGCGGTGCTCAAGGTCGAGTCGGACAAGCCGCTGCCGTTCGTGAATTTCGGCGACTCCGACAAGGCGCGCGTCGGCGACTGGGTGGTGGCGATCGGCAACCCGTTCGGCCTCGGCGGCTCGGTGACCGCGGGCATCGTCACCGCGCGCGGCCGCAACATCGACCAGGGCCCGTACGACAACTTCATCCAGACCGATGCCTCCATCAACAAGGGCAACTCGGGCGGGCCGCTGTTCAACATGGACGGCGAGGTGATCGGCATCAACACGGCGATCTACTCGCCCTCCGGCGGTTCGGTCGGCATCGGCTTCTCGATCCCCGCCAACATGGCCAAGAACGTGGTCGCGCAGATCCGCGACGGCGGGCGTGCCCGGCGCGGCTGGCTCGGCGTGCGCATCCAGCAGGTCTCGCCGGATATCGCGGAGAGCGTTGGTTTGCGGGAACCCGCGGGGGCCATGGTCGCCGGGGTGAACGACGACGGGCCGGCCGACAAGGGCAAGATCAAGAGCGGCGACATCATCCTGAAGTTCAACGACCAGACGGTGAAGGAGATGCGCAACCTGCCGTTGATCGTGGCGCAAACCGATATCGGCAAGCAGGTGCCGGTGATCGTCTGGCGCGACGGCAAGGAGGTGAGCCTGTCCGTCACCGTCGGCGAACTGCCGGACGAGCCGAAGGCCGCCGCCGCGCCCGAGCGCAAGCCGGCGCCGGACAAGGCGGTCGAACTGGTCGGCCTCGGCGTCAAGCTGGCGGAGCTGACGCCGGAGTTGCGGGCGAAGTTCCAGATCGGGCCGGACCGCAAGGGCGTGCTGATCACCGACGTCGATAGCGGCTCGGCCGCCGGCGAGCGCGGGTTGAAGCCCGGCGACATCATCGTCGAAGTGGCGCAGGAGGAGGTGGCGACGCCGGCCGATGTGCGCGACCGCGTCGATCGCGCCCGCAAGGCCGGCCGCAAATCGGTGCTGATGCTCGTGCAGTCCGGCGATAGCCCGCGCTTCGTGCCGATGCCGCTGGTGATGGACCCCACGAAGAAGCCTGGCTGATCCACCGCGTCTCGGATCGGGACTGGGGGCATCCGGCAACGGGTGCCCCTTTTCTTTGCGCCCAGTCTCCGACACGATGGCCGCCACGCCGAGATCGGGGATCGCATCATGCCCACGCCCATCGACCGGACTTCGCCCATGGATCGGACATCGCCCATGGATCGAACATCGATAGCCGGGAAATCCTTCGCCATCGCCGCGCATGTGCCCCTCGTGGTGATCGGCGCCGGCCCCGCCGGGATCGCGGCGGCGACCGAGGCGGCGCGGCTGGGGATGCAGGTGATGCTGGTCGACGAGCATCCGGTGGTGCCCGCGCTGATCGGCATCGACGTGCCCTGGATGTTCGGCGAGCGGATGAGTGCGGCGGTGCAGAACCCCGCGCGCATGCTGGAACAGATGGTCGCGGCACGGCCGGAGTTGCAGGCGGCGTTCGACGCCGGGGTGGAGGTGCGGCTCGGCGTGCAGGCGTGGAGCGCCTTCGTGGAGGGGCCGACAAGCAAGGCATTGCCGGGGCCGATGCTGGGTCTCGCCGATGCGGACCGCGCGTGGTTCGTCCGCTTCGACCGCATGATCGTCGCGGCCGGCGGGCGCGATCTCGGGCTGGCGTTTCCCGGCTGGGACCGGCCGGGCGTGATGGGGGCCTGCGGGTTCGCCGCGGCAGTCGGATTATATGGCGCGTTCACCGGCCGGCGCATCGTCGTGCTCGGCGCCGGGGCGGCGGGGTTGGCCACGGTGCGGCAGGCGCAAGCGGCGGGGGTTGCGGTGGCGGCGGTGGTCGATGTCGCCGGGCGGGGGGGTAAGGATTTCGGCGTGCCCGTCCATGCCGGCTACCGGGTCACGGGCGTCGTTGGCACGGAAGTCGAGGCGATCATGATCGCGCGGCCCGATGGCTCCGGCGCGATGACGATCGCCTGTGACACCATCGTGCTGGCCGTCGATGTAGTGCCGGTGGTGGAACTATTCGATCTGCTCGGCTGCGCGACGCTTTTTGACGGAGCGCGTGGCGGTTGGGTGCCGGTGATCGATCGGGACGGGCGGTGTTCGCGGCCCGGCATCTATGCGGCCGGCGATTGTGCCGGCGTGTCCGACACGGCATTCGGCGATGCCGCGATCGCCATGCAGGCCGGACGCATGGCGGCGAGGGCGGCGGCTGGGGATGCCGGGATCGCTATTCCGGCGGCGGAACCGCTTGCTGAAAATGCCGGAGTGGACCGCGATGCGTGGCGCCGGGAGTGGCTGGCGGCGCATGCGACAGCGGCGGAACTGCCGATCTGCCTGTGCGAGGAGGTGCCGCTCGGCGATCTCGTCGGCGTCCGGCCGCCGCGCTATCTGGACTACGACAAAGCAAAATTCGCCAACCGGGACCTGCGGAGTCTGGCCGCCGACGGGCCGGTGAACCAGGACCAGGTGAAGCGGCTCACCCGTGCCGGTATGGGGCCATGCCAGGGCCGGCGCTGCCGCGAGCAGGTGCAGGCGCTGCTGGCAATGCAGGGCAATCAGGCGACGTCGAGCGTGCCGATGCCGAGTTATCGCGCGCCGTTGCGGCCGCTGCCGTTGGCGGTGCTCGCGGCTTTCGAAGAGGCGCCGGAGGTGAAGGAGGAGTGGACCGCCTGGTTCGGCATCGCCGCGCAATGGCTGCCGCACTGGGAGCCGGTTCCGGAAGGTCTGGAATACGACACGCGCTGGAACCCGGGAGTCGAGGAATGACCATGGGTCATGTGGTGGTGATCGGCGGCGGCGCGACCGGGCTGTCGGCGGCCTGGTGGTTGCGCCGCGCGGGGGTGGCGGTGACGGTGGTCGAGAAGGGCATCGTCGGCTGGGAAGCCTCGGGGCGCAACGGCGGCGGCGCGACCCACGCGGTCTCGCCGCTATTCGCCGAGGAGCAGCGGCTGTGGCCGATGATGGACGAACTGCTTGGCTACCCGACAGAGTATCAGCGCCAGCGCCTGCGTATCGGATTGAGCCGGCGTCAGCTTGATCTCATTCTGGAGGGCGTCGGCATTGCCCGCCGCCAGGGCTTCGTCGCGCATGAACTCGACAACAAGGCGTTGCGCGAACTGGTGCCGTTCGTTTCGGAAACCGCGGCCGGCGCCGTTCTGCTCGAATATGGCGGCCATGCCAATCCGCAGCGGACGTTGCAGGCCTATGCCTGGGCGTTGCAGGACACTGGCGGCGTGATCCAGCAGCACACCACCGTTGTCGGCTTCGATCAAAGCGGCGGACGACTGACATCCGTGCGCACCGACCAGGGCGTGCTCGGCTGCGACGCCGTGGTGCTGGCCGCCGGGCCGCATACGGCGCAACTCGCGGCGAAGCTCGGCATCCGCGTGCCCGTCGCCGCCGCCCGCGCCGAAATGGTGGTGACGGAGCCGCTGCCGCTGCTTCGTTTCGGTGGTGCAGATGGCAACGGCGTGTATGGCCGCCAGACCTTGCGCGGCAATCTCGCCTATGGCGGCGGCCCGCATGAGTGGATCGACCTGCCCGACGCGCGCACGCCGCGGGCGGTGAATTCGCCGGTGATGCAGAGTGTTGCCAAGCGCGTGTTCGAGTTGTTCCCGAAAGTCGCCCACGCCCGGGTCATCCGCAGCTGGGCCGGGGTGATCGAGAACACGCCGGACGGTCGGCCGATCCTCGATCGTGTCAGCGCGCCCGACAACCTTGTGATCGCAACGATGTCGAGCGTCGGCTTTGGCTTGTCGCCGGCCTCGGGCCACGCGATCCAGCAACTCGTCACTGACGGGGCCTGTGACTTTGCCGATCTGTCGCAGCTGAAGCTGGCCCGCTTCGACAGCCTGCCGGCCGATTGGCAGGAAGCTGCCGGGTGGGTGCCATGGTCACCAGACGCGGGGACTCCTAACGTGGGGTCGCCAGATGGGGAGCGTGCCGCATGAGCCTGAGCAACCGTCCGCCGGGATTCCAGACCCGCGCCATCCATCACGGCTACGATCCCGCCGATCACCAGCGCGCGCTGTCGCCGCCGATCTACATGACCTCCACTTTCGCCTTCGACAGTGTGGAAGAAGCCGAAACGATCGCTGAGCAGGCCGGCGCGACCTACGCGCGCGAGCATAATCCGACGACCGCGATTCTTGAGCACCGGCTCGCCAATCTGGAAGGTGGGGCGGCCTGCGTCGCGGTCGCCTCCGGGATGGCCGCGGTCGGCACGTTGCTGCTCTCGCTGCTCTCCCAGGGCGACGAGATCATCGTGCATTCGACGTTGTATTCGAACACCTTCGCCATGGCCCATGACGGGTTGCCGCGCTTCGGCATCAAGGTGATCCCCATCGATCTCGCCGACCCCGCCAATCTTGACGGGGTGCTCGGGCCGCGCACGAAGCTGGTCTATTTCGAAACCCCGGTGAACCCGACGGCACAAACGCTCGACATCGCCGCCATCGCCGCGCGCGCCCATGCCGGCGGCGCCCGGGTGGTGGTCGACAGCACCTTCGCCTCCCCCGCCGTGCAGCGCCCGCTCGAACATGGCGCGGACCTGGTCCTGCATTCGCTGACCAAATACATCAACGGCCACGGCGATCTGCTCGGCGGCGCGATCATCGGGGATACCGAAACGATCGCTCAAATCCGCGGCCACGGCCTGCGCTACATCACCGGCGCGACGCTTTCGCCGATGGCGGCCTTCCTGGTGCTCCGGGGCATGAAGACGCTGAAGCTGCGCATGCGCGTGCACGGCGAGAACGCGCTCGCCATCGCCCGCATGCTGGAGGCGCATCCGAACGTGGCCTGGGTCCGTTACCCCTTTCTCGAGTCGAATCCGCGCTATGAAGTCGCGCGCAGGCAGATGGAAAACGGGTCCGCGATGATGTCGTTCGGGCTGCATGGCGGCTTCGAGGGCGCCAGGCGGATGATGGACGGGCTGAACGTGATCTCGCGCGCCGTCAGCCTGGGGGACGCGGAGTCGCTGATCATGCACCCCGGCAGTCTGACGCGGGCCCGGCAACGGACGAAGCCGGAAGCGCGGCTGGCGCATGGGGTGACCGAGGATCTCATCCGCCTTTCCGTCGGGCTGGAGGATCTCGACGATCTGCTCGATGATCTCGGGGCCGCATTGATGCGCGTCTAGGCGGGATCGGCGCTTCCATCGGCGCGCATCCCGCTCTAGCCTCGGCGTGAACGCGGCACAGGGAGGCCAGCATGACCGTCACCGTCGGCACGGGCGACTATGTCTACGAAGCCGTCGAGAACTGGGAGAAACTGCCGCCGGGCTGGTCGTTCAAGGAGATCGGCTCGGTCGGCGTGGACCGGAAAGACAACGTCTACGTCTTCAACCGTGGCGAACACCCGATGATCGTGTTCGACCGCGACGGCAATTTCCTGAAAAGCTGGGGCGAGGGCATGTTCCCCCGCGCGCACGGCCTGCACATGGGCCCGGACGACACCGTGTGGCTGACCGATGACGGCGACCATACCGTCAAGCAGTGCACGCTCGACGGCAAGCTGCTGATGACCCTTGGCATTCCCGGCCGCCCCTCCGGATACATGAGCGGGCTGCCGTTCCATCGCTGCACCCACACCGCGCTGTCGCCGCAGGGCGACATCTACGTCACCGACGGCTACGGCAATGCCAGCGTCCATAAATTCTCTCCGGGCGGCAAGCTGCTGAAAAGCTGGGGCAATCCGGGCACGGACCCGGGCGAGTTCAACATCGTGCACAACCTGGTGTGCGACGATGCCGGCTATGTCTACGTGGCCGACCGCGAGAACCATCGGGTGCAGGTGTTCAACGGCGAGGGCAAATACGAGGGGCAGTGGAACAATCTCCACCGCCCCTGCGCGCTGTTCATGACCGGCGGCAAATGCCCGGTCTGCTACATCGGCGAACTCGGCCCGGGCATGCCGGTGAACCTGAACATGCCGAATATCGGCCCGCGCGTGACCATCACCGACATGACCGGCAAGCGCCTCGGCCGCATCGGCGGGCTGCATGCCGGGCTCAACCCTGGCGAGTTCATGGCCCCGCACGGCATCACCGTGGACAGCCATGGCGACCTCTATGTGGGCGACGTCTCCTGGACCAACTGGCCGAACTATTATCCGGACACGCCGCGCCCGGATGGGTTGCGGTCGTTGCAGAAGTTTCGGCGCGTCCGCGGCGGGTAGCGGGCAGGTTCATGGCGGGCCCAGCCTGGGCTGCGGTTGACTGGAATGCCGATGCCGCCACAGTTCTGACCGCGCTCGGCACGACGCCGCAGGGCCTTGCGGAGGCCGAGGCGGCGCGGCGGCTGCGTGCGGCCGGGCCGAACCAGGTTGCGCATGAGCGCGAGCAGACGATGCTTCGGGAGTTCATCGGGCGGGCGCGCAACCCGCTCAATGCACTGCTGCTGGCGCTCGCCGCCCTCTCCTGGTTCACCGGCGACGCGCGGGCGGCGATTGTCATCGCGCTGATCGTTGTGCTCAGCGTCGTGCTCGGTTTTGTGCAAGAGCATCGCTCGAACCGCGCGGCGGCGGCGTTGCGCGCGCTGGTCAAGACCCATGCGACGGTGGCGCGGATCGGCACGGACGATGCCAGCGCGGTGCGCGATGTGCCGCTCGATACGCTGGTGCCCGGCGATGTCGTCCATCTCGCGGCCGGTGACCTCGTGCCCGGCGACGTGATGTTGCTGTCAAGCAAGGACCTGCACGTCAACCAGTCGGCATTGACCGGCGAGGCGATGCCGGTCGACAAGCATGAGGTCGCGCGCCCGGAGGGTGCGGCCGCGCCGTTCGAGCGCGCCGATCTGTGCTTCATGGGCAGTAACGTGATCAGCGGCACGGCCGTTGCCGCGGTGTTGCGCACCGGGTCGGCAACCGCGTTCGGCCAGCTTGCCGGCAGCATGGCGGGCGTGCATCCGCCGACGGCGTTCGACCGGGGCATTGCGCAATTCACCTGGTTGATGCTGCGCTTTATCGTCGTGATGGTGCCCGCGGTGTTCCTCATCAACGGCTTCGCGCGCGGCGATTGGCTGGAGGCGCTGCTGTTCGCGGTCGCCGTCGCCGTCGGGCTGACGCCGGAGATGCTGCCGATGATCGTGACGGTCAATCTCGCCAAGGGCGCGCTGGCGATGTCGCGCAAGCGGGTGATCGTGAAGCGGCTGAACGCGATCCAGAATTTCGGCGCGATGGATGTGCTGTGCACGGACAAGACGGGCACGCTGACGCAGGACCGGATTATCCTGCAATATCACCTCGATTTCGAGGGCGAGGAATCGGCGCGCACCCTCGAATACGCCTATCTCAACAGCCACTACCAGTCCGGCCTGAAGAACCTGCTCGATGCCGCGATCCTGCAGCATGCTGCCCGCCCCGAGCATGCCGCGATCGTGATGCGGTTCACAAAGCGTGACGAGATGCCGTTCGATTTCCAGCGCCGCCGCATGTCCGTCGTGCTCGATCGCGGCGACGGCACGCATCTGATGGTCACCAAGGGCGCAGTCGAGGAGATTTTCGCGGTCTGTGATCGTTACGTTCTGGGCGATACGGGCGGGCCGCTCGACGCGTCGCATTGCGCCGATGCCAAGCGCGAGATGGAGAAGCTCAACGGCGAGGGGTTTCGCGTTGTTGCTGTCGCGTTCAAGGAAATCGCGAGCCCGCAGGCGGCGTATGGGGTGGCGGATGAGACGGGCATGACGCTGCTCGGCTATGTCGCCTTTCTCGACCCGCCGAAGGAGAGCGTGGCCGCCGCCATCGCCCAGCTGCAGGCGGCAGGGGTCGCGGTGAAAATCCTCACCGGCGACAACGACGTCATCACCCGCACGATCTGCCGCCAGGTCGGACTTGTCGTCGATCGGGTGGTGCTCGGTCAGGAACTGGCCGCGATGTCGGCCGAGGAGTTGGGCAAGACCGTCGAGAGCGTCAACGTGTTTGCGAAACTGGCGCCCGGGCAGAAGGCGCTGGTGATTGAGGCGCTGCGGGCACGCGGCCATGTCGTGGGGTTTCTCGGCGACGGCATCAATGACGGGCCGGCACTGAAGGCGGCCGATGTTGGCGTGTCCGTCGATACGGCGGTGGATATCGCCAAGGAGTCGGCCGACATCATCCTGCTCGAAAAGAGCCTGCTGGTGCTGCATGACGGGGTGATGGAGGGGCGGCGGATTTTCGCCAACATCATCAAGTACATCAAGATGGGCGCCAGCTCGAATTTCGGCAACATGTTCAGCGTGCTCGGCGGCAGCCTCTTCCTGCCCTTCCTGCCGATGGCGCCAATCCAGGTGCTGACCAATAACCTGCTCTACGACCTCTCGCAGACGACGATCCCGACGGATGATGTGGACGCTGAATACCTCGCCGCGCCGCGCAAGTGGGACATCGGCAATTTGACGAAGTTCGTGCTGTGCATCGGCCCGATCAGCTCGGTGTTCGACTACGCGACCTTCGCGGTGATGCTCGGCGTGTTCGACGCGTGGGACAAGCCGGGCTTGTTCCAGGCCGGCTGGTTCGTCGAGTCGTTACTCACGCAAACGTTGATTATCCACATCATCCGCACGGCGCGAATTCCATTCTTCCAGAGCCGGGCAAGTACGCCGCTGATCGCTTCCACGATCGCGATTTGCCTAGTCGGCGCCGCGATCCCCTATACGGTCATCGGCACGGCGCTCGGCTTCCGGCCGCTGCCGCTGGAGTACTGGCCGATCGTGGCCACGCTGCTGCTCGCCTACGCCGTGCTGACGCATCTGGTGAAGTCCTGGTTCGTGCGCCGGTTCGGGATGTGAACGACGGATAGTCCACCGTGAAGTCGGCGTTCAGGGGCGTAACGACGGGCGGGACGATGCCCTTCAGCCCGGCGATGGATTTCGCCATGGAAGTTCCCCTTTGCGGTCTTGCATGATGATGGCGCTGCGGCGAGGGTAGGCGATCACCGCGACCCGTCAATTGCCGACACGGAGGATCAGATGCGCGTTGCCCTGCTCGGCGCCAGCCACTGGCATGCCGCCTGCCACGCCGAGGGCGTCCGCGCGGCCGGGGCGGAGCTTGTCGCCGTGTGGGACGCCGACCCGGCGGCGGGGCAGCGCGCGGCGGACGGCCGGCCGCCGCTGGTCGATCTCGCGGCCTTCGCCGAGACCATGCGGCTGACCGATGATGCCTACCGGATGGGCGGGCTATGATCGGCGTCGGCATCATTGGCGCCGGATACATCGGCGCCGTCCATGCGCGGGCGATCGCGCTGCTGCCGGGCATCCGCCTGGTGGCCTCCTGCCGTACCGACGTGGCGGCCGGTGCGGCCTTCGCGCGCGACCATGGCGATGTCTGGACTGCCGTGCCGGAGAGCACCGAGGCGGACTGGGCGTTCCGCGCCATCGGCCGACAGTGGGAGGACCTTGCGGCCACGCTGCGCTGCGAGGCGGAGTTGCCGGTGACCGGTGCGCAGGGGCGCCATGTCATCGCGGTGATCGAGGCGGCGATGCGGGCGGCGCGGTCCGGGTGCGAGGAGGCGATCTGATGTCGCCGGTGTTGGCACGTCTCAAAGGTGGCGTCGTCGTCTCCTGCCAGCCGGTGCCGGACGGGCCACTCGACGGGGTCACGGCCGTCGTGGCGATGGCTTTGGCGGCGCGTGACGGTGGGGCGAAGGGGCTGCGCATTCAGGGCGCGACCAATGTCGCCGGTGTATGTGCCCTCTGCGATCTGCCGGTGATCGGGCTGATCAAGCGCGACATGGCGGAGTACCCGGTCAGGATCACCGTGTTGCTGGACGACGTGCAGGCGCTGGCCGATGCCGGGGCGGCGATCATCGCGATCGATGCAACACGGCGACCGCGTCCGGTGCCGGTGGCGCTGCTGATCGCGGCGGTGCATGCGCAGGGGCGGCTGGCGATGGCTGACTGTGCCGATATCGAGGACGCCCGGGAGGCCTTGGCGGCGGGGGCGGACATCATCGGCACCACCATGTCCGGCTACACGGGCGGGCCGGTTCCGAAAGGGCCGGACCTGGATTTCGTGCGACTGGCCGCGGCGCTTGGCGCGCCGGTGCTGGCCGAGGGGCGGTTCAACACGCCTGGTCTCGCCGCCGCCGCCATCCGGGCTGGCGCGATGGCGGTCTGCGCGGGCACGGCGATCACGCGGCCGGAGACGGTCACCGGCTGGTATGCGACGGCCATTGCCGAGGCGGCCCGTCCGGCGCCGGTGCTGCTCGCCCTGGATATCGGCGGCACGCGATTGCGCACGGCGCTGGTGCAGGGACGGTCCGTGCTGCGGCGCGATGTGCAGGACACGCCGCGCGGCACCTGCCCGGCCGACTGGCTCGATCGTATTGCGGCGGCGGTGCAGGGCTGGAATTTCGTGGGCGTGGCGGCGTCGGTGAGCGGGGTTGTGCGTGACGGGCACTGGTCGGCGGTCAATCCGGCGACCCTGCCGGTGCCGGCGGGGTTCGACCTCGACGCGGCGTTGCGGCAGCGCTTCGGTGACAGAGTGCTCGCCGTGAATGATGCCCAGGCGGCGGCCTGGGGGGAGTTCCGCCACGGTGCCGGGGCTGGGCGGGACATGGCGTTCGTGACGATATCCAGCGGCATTGGCGGTGGGCTCGTGCTCGGCGGCCGACTGCTGCGGGGCGCGCATGGGCTGGCCGGGCATCTCGGCCAAATCCCCTTTCCCGGCGTGCGGCTGGAGGATACGGCCGCGGGCTTCGGCATTGCGCGGGCGGCCGGTGCGGATGCGGCGGCGGTCGATCCCGAGGCCGCGCCGATGCAGGCCGCCATCGCGCAGCTGGCGCGCGGGTTGGTGACGATGCAGGCACTGGTCGATCCGGAGGTGGTCGTGATCGGTGGCGGCGTCGGGCTGGCCGAGGGTATGCTCGAACGGCTGCGGGCGGCAATGGGGGCGCATCCGGCGATGCTTCGTCCCACGCTGGTGCGGGCGGCGCTCGGCGCCGATGCCGGGCTGATCGGCGCGGCGGCGTTGTTGGGCGAAGCCGCTTGAGCGACAGCGTGGAGCAAAAGGCGGCCGGCGACGGCCTGCCGCAGCCCCGGCAATTCCTTGCCATCCTCACCACCGGCCTCGGGCTGATCATGGCCGTGCTCACCGGCTCGGTGGCCGGGCTTGCCTTGCCGACGATCTCGCGGGATTTAGCCATCGCGCCGTCAGATGCGATCTGGGTGGTGAACTCCTACCAGCTTTCGGTCACCATGACGCTGCTGCCCTTCGCGGCGCTTGGCGAGATTTTCGGCTATCGGCGCATCTATCTCTGGGGTCTCGCGGTGTTCACCGTTGCCTCGCTGGCCTGTGCGATGGCCGACAACCTGCCGTTGCTGATCGCCGCCCGCGTCGCCCAGGGGGTTGGCGCATCGGGCGTCATGAGCGTCAACTCCGCGCTGTTGCGCTTCATCTATCCGCGCCGCACGCTCGGCCGTGGGTTCGGCATCAACGCGATGATCGGCTCCACCACCTCGGCCCTCGGCCCAACGGTCGCCGCGGCGATTCTGACGGTGGCGCCCTGGCCGTGGCTGTTCGCGTTGAACGTGCCGTTCGGCATCGCCGGGCTGCTGATCGGCGCGCGCTTTCTGCCGGCCACTCCGCGTGCCGGGCATCGTTTCGATCTGGGCAGTGCGGTGCTCAATGCGCTCGCGTTCGGATTGCTGATCGCCGGGATCGACGGTATCGGCGATCACGGCCAGCGCAACCTCGCCCTGGCGGAACTCGCTTGCGCCGCCATCGCGTTCGTGGCGCTGACGCGGCGGCAGATATCGCGCCCCAATCCGCTGCTGCCGGTGGACCTGATGCGCCGCCCGGTTTTCGCGCTTTCGGTGATGGCATCGACGTTCTCGTTCGCGGCACAGGGCATGGTGTTCGTCTGCATGCCCTTCTATTTCGAGGACGGCTTGGGCCTGTCGCGCGGCGAGACCGGACTGTTGATGACGCCCTGGCCGTTGACGGTGGCCATCGTCGCGCCGATCGCCGGCTGGCTGTCGGACCGTTTCACCGCGGCGCGCGTGGGGGCCGCCGGCCAGGCGCTGCAATTTGCCGGGCTGATCGCGCTGGCCTTCATTCCCGCGGTGCCGGAGCTGTGGGACATTGCGTGGCGCATGAGCCTGGCGGGGCTGGGGTTCGGGCTGTTCAACTCGCCGAACAACCGGACCATGATCACCTCCGCCCCTGCTTCACGCAGCGGCGGGGCGAGCGGCATGCAGGCGACCAGCCGGCTGATGGGGCAGACCATCGGGACGGCGATCGTCGGCCTGCTGTTCGGGCTGATGGCGGTCGGCGGCACGCAAATGGCGCTGCTGCTGGGCGCCGCGTTCTGCATCGTCGCGGGTGTGGCCAGCCTTTTTCGCCCCAAAGCGATCGCCACTACCGGTCGGTGAGGCGGATTTCGATGCGGCGGTTGCGGGCGAAAGCGTCGGGCGTGTCGCCGGCGTCGAGCGGCTGATTGTCGCCGAAGCCGGTCGCGGCGATGCGGTTGGCGGGCACGCCCTCGGCGATCAGGAGTTTCACCACGGTGATCGCGCGGCTCGACGACAACTCCCAGTTCGACGCGAAGCGGGCAGTCTGCACGGGTTGCCGGTCGGCGTGGCCGTCGATGCGCAGCACCCAGTTCACGTCGGGCGGAATATCGCGCGCCACGCTGATCAGCGTGGCGCCGAGGGCCTTGACCTGCTCCCAGCCGTTGACCGTGAGGTCCGCGCTGCCGGAGGGGAACAGCACCTCGCTCTGGAAGACGAACCGGTCGCCAACTACCTGGATGCCCGGGCGGTTCGCCAGCACGGCGCGCAGGCGGCCGAAGAAGTCGCTGCGGTAGCGTTGCAACTCCTCGACCTTCTGGGCCAAAGCGGCGTTCAGGCGGGAGCCGAGATTGAGGATCTGGGTGTCCTTGTTCTTGCCGGATTTCTCCGCCGCCTCCAGCGCCGAGCCGATGCTGGCAAGCTGGCTGCGCATTTCCGCCACCTGCTGGTTGAGCAGGGCGATCTGCGCGCGGGCGCTCTCGCTGAGTCTCTGCTCGTCGGCCAGCAAGGCGGCCGTGGCGGCGCGTCGTTGCGCCTCCGTGGTTGCACGCACCGCCGCCTCGCGCGCCTGGCGTTCGAGGTCGTCACGCAGGGCCGTGAGGGCGTGCATCTGTTCGGTCATCCGCGCCAGATCGGATAGCCGGGCCTCGATGGTGGCGCGATCGGCCTGGACGGTGCGGTCGAGCGCCTCGGCCGCCTTTTGCATTTCGGCGATGCGGGCGCGGGTTGCCTCCAGCTCGGCACGGGCGGCGGTCAGCGCCCGGCCGGTCTCGATCAATCCGGCGGCGGCATTGGCGGCATCGAGACCCAGGGCGTCATTGCGCTTGCCGGCCTCGGCCAGCTGGGCCTGCAACTGCGCGCTGCGGGATTGGGCCGATTGAACCTGCAACTCGCTATCCGTCAGACGGGCCGCGAAGCGATCGCGCTCGGATTTCAGCGTGTCGCGGTCCTGGGTCAGCTTTGCCTGATCGACCCGGAGCGCCGCCAACTGCTGGGCCAGGGTGTCGCGCACGGTGTTCGCCGCCGTCACCTCGCGGTTGAGCTGGGCCAGGGAGACCCGCATCTCCGTCGTCCGCCCGCGTTCGAGCGAGAGCATGTCCGACATTTCCGCCATCTGCCGGTTCAGACGATCCAGCGCCTGATCGCGGCCGGATAGCGCCACCGACAGGAAGCCCTGGGCCAGCACAAACACCAGCAAAACGAAAATGATAACCATCAACAACGTGGACAACGCATCCACATAGCCAGGCCAGGCATTCAACCCCTCAGTGTTCCCCCCACGACGACGGAGCGCCACGGTCAGGGCGCTCCGGAGGAAGCAAGGCGAGGGCTCTGCCCTCGACCCGGCGGGGCGTTGCCCCTGCA
>JAYTUU010000098.1:0-21554 GCA_043744375.1 Rhodospirillales bacterium
GCAGTCCAGGGAAGGCAAGCGCGCCTCCGGCGGCAAAGGGGCACGCCCCTTTGATCCCCCCGACTGCTGGCGCCGCAGGCAATGGACATCTCGGACCGCATTGCATCGCGCGGGAGTTTGGGCTTCGCCCGTGAATGCGGCGAGATTTCGGGTGCGCACCCGAAGGCCGTCCGTCCAGCCGCGAGCAGTCCGGGGTTCCAAGGGCCACTGGCCCTTGGCCGCCGGAGGCGCTCTTGCCTTCGCTGCAAACGCACGCCCTTCCGTTGGCCAACTGCGAATCTATGCTTAGCCGGGCGCCGAAACCTCCGCGGCCGGAAACCCCGGCAAATCCGGCGCCGGATAATACGCCCGCTCGCCCAACGCCTCGACTCGCGCCCAGAATCCGGCACCCCCGGAATTGCCGATCGCCTCCAGATCGGCCGCCTGCCGCCATAGGTTCCAGCTGTCCGGATGCAACGCCGAGGCACGAGCGAGATGCGTCGCCGCCTCCGTTGTCCGGCCCTGGTCGCGCAGCCACAGCCCGAGGCGGAATTGCGCGTGGGCTGCGGCCATATCTGGCGTGATCTCCGGCAAGGCCCGCCGCGCGGCGTCGCCATCCAGCGCGTAACGCCCGGTCCGCACCCAGTCGCGGACCGCGTCCATATACGCGACCCGCGCCGCCAGCCGTGCCGCCGCATCCTCCGGCGCCATCGTCTTGGCAACCCGGTCCATGCGGCGGAAATGATCCGTCGATCCCGCCGTCTCCGGCCCGCGCACGATTTTTCCGGCCTCATCGATCCAGACGGCCTGCGGCACGTTCACCATGCCGTAGAGGGCGGCGACTTCGTGTCCGGGGTCGATGAGACTCCAATATTCCGGCGCCGCCGCCTCGATCCACGGCCGCGCCGTCTCCACGCCACGGCTTTCCTCGGCCACGGCGACGATCATGAAATTCTCTGACTTCAGGCTGGCGAAGAGTTGCTGCCACACGGGCAAGTCAAACTTGCAGCCTCACCAGGACGCCCAGGTCGCCAGGAACACCTTCTTGCCGCGCAACGCCGAAAGTCGGTGCGTCGTGCCCGCGATGTCCTGCAATTCGAAATCGGGTGCATCGAGCGTGCCGAGTGCCTGCGTGCGGTCGGTCGCCCCGGTGCCCAGCACCCACGCCTTGCCGGCCGCATCCGAGGCCACGGGCGCACCGAGCAACGCCCAGAACGCGGCCATATCGATCAATCCATCACGCTGCGCCGTTGCCGGTAAGGGCACGCAGAGGTCGCCCCGGCACATCCCCTCGGGCTTGAACGCCCATCCGGCCACCCGTTCCGCCTCGCCGGGCGTAAGCCACAGCCCCGGCCCGTCAGCGACGGCGAATTCCCCGCCGTCGGTCAATACCACGCGACCCATTGAGAACCTCCTGCTGCGTCGCTTCACTATAGCTGAGAAGCGACGCAGTTATCCAGCGTGTGTCAGCCGGCGTAGGTCACCCAGCCGCGGGGTCTATCCAGCCGATATGGCCGTCGCTGCGGCGATAGATGACGTTGAATTCGCCGGTCGCGCTGTTGCGGAACATCATCACCGGCTGATCGGCGAGATCCATCCGCATCACCGCGTCCGACACCGTCAACCGGGCGATGTCCGCCCGCGTCTCGGCGATCACGGTCGCATACGTCGTGGCCTCCGTCAGCACGTTGCCCGGTGCGTCCGCGCGCTCATCCTCCTGGCGCAACACATATTGCCGCGCCGCCGTGATATCCCCCTGCGGGCGCTCGCGATGCGCCTGATCGCGGGCATGGTCGTTCACGCGTCGTCGGTATCGGCGCAGGCGCTTGGCGATATGCTCGGCGGCGTCATCGAAGGCCGAATTGGCATCGGCCGCCTCGCCCTCGCCGCGCAAGGTCAGGCCGCGCGTCGCGTGAATGTTGATATCGCACGTGAAAAAGCTGCGTGCGCGGCTGAACGTGACATGCGCCTCAAGCGCGTGGTCGAAGTATTTCCCGGTGATGATCGCAAGCTGCTGGTCGACGCGCGTCTTCAGCGCCTCGGACAATTCCACCTGCTTGCCGGATACCGTGATCTGCATGTGCCGTTCCTCATGCCCTCTCGTGGGGCGAGCCTGGTTCGGGACCGCCTGCCGGCGTCGAGCGATCAGGCCGGCATGGCCTTCTCCCGTTTGCGCTGCACCGAGCTCGGGATGCGCAGCGCGTCTCGGTATTTGGCCACAGTCCGCCGTGCAATGTCCACGCCTTCCGTGCGCAGGATGTCCACAATCGCGTCATCGCTCAAAACCGTCTCCGGCCCCTCGGCATCGACGAGGTGGCGGATGCGGTAGCGCACCGACTCGGCGCTGTGGCTCTCCCCGGAGACAGCCTGGATGGCAGTGGTAAAGAAATACTTAAGCTCGAATGTCCCGCGTGGCGTCGACATGAATTTGTTCGCTGTCACCCGGCTGATCGTACTCTCGTGCAGTTCCACAGCGGCGGCGACATCGCGCAATATCAGCGGCCGCAGATGCGACACGCCATGGCGGAAAAACCCGTCCTGGTGGCTGACGATCTCGGCGGCGACCTTCAGTATCGTCTGCGCCCGCTGTTGCAGCGACTTCACCAGCCAATTGGCGGTTTGCAGCTTGTCGGCGAGGAAGGCGCGATCCTCCTTGGAGGCTTTCGGCAACACCCGGGCGGTGAAACTCTGGTTGACCAGCACGCGCGGCATGGTCTCGGGGTTGAGTTCGAGGATCCAGCCGCCATCGGGGGCGGCGCGCATCAGCACGTCGGGCACCACCACCTGCGGCGCCACGATGTCCCAGCTGGCGCCTGGCTTGGGGTCGAGGCGCTTCAACTCGGCGATCATGTCCGCCATATCGGCCGCATCGACACCGCACAGCTTCATCAACCGCCGCGTGTCGCGCCGCGCCAGCAGATCAAGATTGTCGAGCAGCGCCTGCATCGCCGGGTCGAGCCGATTCTTCTCGGCAAGCTGAACGGCCAGGCACTCCTGGAGGTCGCGGGCGAACATGCCGGTCGGCTCGAAGCGCATCATCCGCTGGCGGACCGACTCGACGCGGGCAATATCCGTGCCCATCGCCGTCGCCAGCGCCTCGGAGGACACGTTGAGCCGGCCCGTCGGCTCCAGCAATGCGATCAGATAGGCGCCGATCAGCCGGTCCGCCGGGTCGTCGAAAGAAAGTCGCAACTGCGCACCGAGATGCTCGCGCAGGGTCGCGGCCCCCTCGGCGATGTCCTCGATGGTGCGATCATCGCCCTCGAACGCCTGGCTGCTGCCGCGGCTATCCGGGGGCGCGGCCCCGTCCGAGGCGCCGCCGGGGTCGTAAGGTTCGGCGTATTCGGCCGTGTCGAGCGGTGCTGCGCCCTCGGCGGGCAATGCCTCCGAACGCAGTGCCTCGGAGATATCGGCCGGTGCGGAACTCGCGGGCACGGCGATCTGGTCGAGGGCGGGGCGCTCACCGATCGCGCTGTCGGTGGTTTCGTCGCGCTCCAGCAGCGGGTTGCGCTCCAACTCCTGCTCGACGAAGGCCGCAGCTTCGAGATTGTTGAATTGCAGCAACTGGATGGCCTGCCGCAATTGCGGGGTCATCACCAGCGTCTGCGACTGGCGCAGGTCCAGACGGGGGCCGATTGCCATCAGGCAGGGCTCGGTACGACGTTCACAGGGGGGCGACAGCGATCATGCCGCAATGCAGCGCGGACCGCTTCCGGTTGCAAGCAAGAATCGTGCTGGACAGCCACCATGACCGCAAAATAATCGCCGCAGGGTAAACGCCGCGTTAGTTTTCGCCCGATGTGGCAGCGGTGGGCCCGTCAGAGGTAGCGACCGCGCTCCAATATCTCCAACGTATATTCGTGATAACTCATACCTAATTCCTCCGCCCGCGCGAGGCGCCGCAGGGCGATCTCCCGCGGCGGCGTTTTCCATGCCTTCTTGTGCGCGCGACGCCAGACGAAGGAGCGCCAGGATGTCCCACCGGGGTCCTCGTCCTCCAGCGGCGGGCCGCCATTGTGCCCGGCGCTGCTCATGGTCGGCACACCACAAGGATATAGCGCGCATCCTCCGGCCCGATCGCTTCGAAGCGGGTGGCCCCGAACAGGCGGAAGCGCAGGCAATCGCCTTGTGTCAAACTATGCCTCACCCCCTCGACGGTGAGATCGAGCCGGCCCGCGAGCATCCAGATATGTTGCTCGATCCCTGCCATCCCCGGCGCGGCATAAGCGATCACCGCCCGTGCCGGCAGCGTCGCTTCGACCAGTTCCGCATCGAACCCGGCCGCAGGCGGTGACACCATGCGGCGGCGGAGCGCGGTCTCGGGATCGGTCCACACCACTTGCTCGCCGGCCCGTAGCAGCAGCGCCGGCTGCTCCTCCACCTCCGCGATCAACCGCGACATGGTGCGTCCATAGGCGGTGCAAAGTTTCCCGAGCAACGCCGCGGTCGGCGATGTCTCCCCACGTTCAAGCCGAGAGAGCGTGGTGCGGCTGACCCCACTGCGCTCGGCAAGCTGGTCAAGCGACCAGCCGCGCTCCGTCCGCAATGTCGCGAGCCGGGCGGCGAGGCGGATATCCAGAGCGTCGGGATGAGTGTCTGCGTCCATATTCGGACAAATATCCCGAATATGGTCGGAACGCAATCAGAGACTGAACCGCTCACCCAAATAAACGCGGCGCACGTCCTCATGCGCCACCACTTCCTGCGGCCGGCCTTCCAACAGCACCTGGCCGTCATGCAGGATATAGGCGCGGTCGATGATTTCCAGCGTCTCGCGCACGTTGTGGTCGGTGATCAGCACGCCGATCCCGCGATCCTTCAAATGCCGCACGAGGTCGCGGATTTCGCCCACCGCAATCGGGTCAATACCGGCCAGCGGTTCATCGAGCAGGATGTAGCTGGGCTGCGACGCCAACGCGCGGGCGATCTCGACGCGCCGGCGCTCACCACCGGACAAAGCCAGCGCAGTGGTGCGGCGCAGATGGAGAATCCCGAACTCGGCGAGCAGTTCTTCGAGCATCTGCTCGCGCCGGTCGGCGTCCGCCTCGACCACTTCGAGGGCGGCCATCACGTTCTGCTCGACGTTGAGGCCGCGGAACACGCTAGCCTCCTGCGGCAGATAGCCGATGCCCAGGCGCGCGCGGCGGAACATCGGCAGCGAGGTGATGTCGTGCCCGTCCAGGCTGATCGACCCGGTATCCGGCCGCACCAGGCCGACGATCATATAGAAGGTCGTGGTCTTGCCGGCGCCATTCGGGCCGAGCAGGCCAACGACCTCGCCGCGACGGACGGTGATGGTGACGTTCCGCACCACCGGGCGCTTCTTGTAGACCTTCCCGACACCGCTCGCCGTCAGGCCGCCACCGCCGGGGAGGACGCGCAATCCGCTCATGGTTTCGCTTTCTGAGCGGGGACAGGCGGCACAGCGACCCCCTTGTCGTTCGGCATAATCAGGCCCTGCACCCGCTGGCCTGGGTCGGCGATCATGCGGGCGACACCAGTCTTCATGTTCACGTCCGCCGCCGGGCCGTTCAACTGGTTCTGCCCGTGCGTGACACGAACCTGCCCGAGTACCCGCGCGATGCCGCTATCAGGCACATACACCGCCCGATCGCCGCGCACGGTGTCGCTGGCGGTGCGCACCTCGACATTCCCATAGGCCTCCACGCGTTGCAGCTTCCCCGACGCCACGGGATCGGCCGGCGCATTGGCGGTCGGGGTAGGCGTGCTGTCCGGCGCCGTCGTGTAGCCGACGAGCGTGTCGGCGGTGATCTGCCGGGCGTCCGAAGTCACCACACGGGCCGCGCCGCGGGCCACGGCCATGCGCTTATCGGCCCAATATTCGACGCTGTCGCGCGCCGTCAGAACCTGTTGCGGCGTGGTGAAGCGCAGCCCCTGGCCGGTCATGACCATCACCGCCTGGTCGAGGTCGTAGATCGCCCGATCACCGACCGCCTCATCGGTGGGCGTCAGGATACGCACATGGCCCTCCGCCTCGATGCGGTAGATCTCGGTGCTCCCCGTATCTGCCACCCCCGCGGCGGCGGGCGCCGTGCCGCGCTTGCGGTAATGCGCGATCAGCCGATCCGCCAGCACGGTGACGGTGCCGCGCACGGCCCGGGCGTCGCCAGTGGCGATGATCTTCTGCTCCTGTTCGCGCCACTCGAAACCGCCGGCGGCGGTGACTTCGAGTTGGCCGCCGCGCGCCAGATCGATCTGCTGGGCCGTCGCCGGCAACGCCGGGAGTGCCAGCAGCAGGGTGATCCGAAGAAATCTCATGGCCGTGCTCCGTTCAGCACCAGCCGGGCCGGGCCGGTGAACTGGACGAGGCCGCCGCGGTCCGTGAGGATGAAGCCCTGCGCGTCGAGCGTCCCGAACGGGCCCTCGGCGTGGGTCTTGGCGGCGCTGGCGGCGACACCCTCGCGCAGATCGACGGTGGCGGTGTCGGTGGTCAGCACCATCCCGTCATCGCGGTAGAGCGTCACCTCGCCGGACAGGTCGAGCTGGGCGGATTTCTGCATATATATGCCCGTGTGCGCCTGCACCTGCACCCAGCTACCGCCGGCCAGCGCGATGTCGCCTATGGGCGCAGTCAGATCGAGCCGATCCGGACCTTTCTGGCGGGCGATGTCGGCGGTGAGCGTGTAGGGCTGCCGGTTGTCGTCCTCACCACGATAGCGCGGCGAGGTGAGCATGCCACTTTCCGGCATGAGGCTGCCGCGAAGATAGATGAGGCGGGCCTGGTCCGCCTGATTGACGAGTTCCGGCCACAGCGCGATCAGGCCGAGCAAGGCCAGCGCCAACACGGGAAGCGCACGCTTGGCGAACGCGACAATCCACCTCCGCCGCCCCAAGGCCGCCGAACTCGGCGGCCGCCGCTGGGTGCCGCCGAGCAGCCGCTCGGCGCGCGGCGGTTGGCGGGCGGCGTTGCCGCTCACGCCACACCGGCGCGCAGCAGATCATGCATGTGCAGCAGCCCGACCGGGTGGCCGGCGGGATCGACGACGAACAAGGCCGTGATCGGGCGGTCCGGCGCGTTCATGACATGCAGCGCCTCGGCGGCCAGGGCGTCCGGCGCGATGGTGCGGGGCGCGCGGGTCATGATCGCTTCCACCCGGGCGTCCAACAGGTCCGGCCCGAGGGCGCGGCGCAGGTCGCCGTCGGTGATGATGCCGCATAACAATCCTGCACCATCAATAATACCGACGCAGCCGAAGCGCTTTTCCGAAATGGCGCGGATGGCGTCGCGCACGCTTGATCCGATGGCGGCGAGGGGGAGTTGGTCGGCGCCGTGCATCAGCGACTGCACCTGTCGCAGCCTGGCGCCCAGCCTGCCGCCGGGATGGAAGTTGCGGAATTCAGCCGAACCGAAGCCGCGCCGCTTGAGCAACGCAACGGCGAGGGCGTCGCCGAGGGCCATCTGCATCGTCGTGCTGGTCGTCGGCGCGAGGCCCATCGGGCAAGCCTCGCGCGCGGCGGGCAGGATCAAAGCGACGTCGGCCGCGGAGGCCAGGGTGCTGGCGCCGCTCCCGGTGATTGCAACCAGCGGCAGGCCGAAGCGCCGGGAATGGGCGATGAGATCGGCGAGTTCGGCGGTCTCCCCCGAGTTGGACAGCGCGAGCACGGCGTCGCCGGCGACGATCATGCCGAGATCGCCATGCGACGCCTCGGCGGGGTGCACGAACAGCGCGGGGGTGCCGGTGGAGGCGAGGGTGGCGGAAATCTTGCGCGCCACATGACCGGACTTGCCCATGCCCGAGACGACGACGCGGCCGGTGGCGGCGGCCAGCAAGTCGACGGCCTGGGTGAACCGACCATCCAGCGCCTCGGCGAGCGCGCGCAGCCCCGCAGCCTCCGTGGCCAGCACATCGCGGGCCACGTCCAGATCATCGAAGAGGGATGCGACGGAGGCGGTCATGGCGGGGTTCATTCCGGGTCGGCGCCTGTAACGGCAAGTCCTGTAACGGCGAGTCCTGTAACGGCGAGTCCTGTAACAGCAAGTATGGGGCTGGGCATGGTCCGGTCAATCACACTCTACCGCTATCGCCGTGGCGCCGCATCACTTCAATGCGCGAAGATATCCGGGTCGTCCCAGCCGCAAACGTCCAGCCGGCCGCGGGCGGAGAGGAAAGCGTAGCAGGCCTCGGCGAGGTCGAGCCGGTTTTCGCGGATCAGCAGGGCCTCGAGCTTGGCCCACAGCGCGTGCAGATGCAGCACGTCCGAGGCGGCATAGGCCAGTTGATCGGAGGTGAGGTCGACCGCACCCCAGTCGGAGGTCTGCTGCTGCTTCGACAGATCGACGCCGAGCAGTTCGCGGCAAAGATCCTTCAGGCCGTGGCGGTCGGTGTAGGTGCGCACCAGCTTGGCGGCGATCTTCGTGCATTTGACCGAGGCGACGTGGATGCCGAGATGGTGTTGCAGCATGCCGACGTCGAACCGGGCGAAATGCATGAGCTTGACCACAGTGGGATCGGCCATCAGCCGCGCCAGGTTCGGGCAGTCATAGCCGCGTCCACCGAGCGATACGGGGATGAACTGCACCAGATGGGCATGCCCGTCGCCGGCCGACATCTGCACCAGACAGAGGCGATCGCGGCGCGGGTCGAGCCCCATCGTCTCGGTATCGACGGCGACGACCGGGCCGAGGCTGAGCCCGTCCGGCAGGTCATGGCGATGCAGGTGGATGGTTGCGTTCGCCATGAATTGCGTCACGTCCGCCATGGTTTGGCAAACCTCCAAGGGATTTGCGCCGTTGCCGATGACCCGGCAGGGGAGCCGAGTGGTGCCCAGGAAAGGACTCGAACCTTCACGACCTTACGGCCACAGGTACCTGAAACCTGCGCGTCTACCAATTCCGCCACCTGGGCAAGTCGGGCTATGCGGTGGGCGGGCGATGTAACCCCCGGCGCGCGTTCCGTCAACAGGGGGGCGGCGGATTTATCAGGGCAATCGGGTGAACAAGGACGCCTCCGGCGGCAAAGGGGCGCGCCCCCCCGCCGCTTTCGGCACGCAAGCGCGCGCCTGTCGCGGGCTTGCCGGCGGAGCCTTGATTGCGGCTTGAGCCTTCACCCGATGGCCCTGGCGGATTTATGTTACCCCGCCGGCGGAGGCCGCTTGAGGGGCGGGCGGTTGGGGCATATCAAGAGGCGCGATCGGGTCAAGAGGCGCGATCGGGCAGGCGGCAGGAGCGGATGATGGCGATGCAAGTGGCGACGGTGTTTGGCGGCTCGGGCTTCATCGGGCGCTACGTGGTGAAGCGCCTGGCCAAGGCGGGGTATCGGGTGCGCGTGGCCGTGCGGGACACCGAGGCGGCGCTGTTCCTCAAGCCGATGGGCGGTGTCGGGCAGATCGTGCTGCTGCATGCGCCAGCCGATGACCCGGCCGCGGTCGCGCGCGCCGTGGCGGGGGCTACGGTTGTGGTCAACCTCGTGGGCATCCTCACCGAGGGAAAGCCGGGCGATTTCAAGCGGGTGCATGGCGTGGCGGCCGGCGTGATCGCCGCGGCCGCGGCGGCGGCGGGGGTCGAACGGGTCGTGCACATGTCCGCATTGGGCGCCGATGCCGGGCATCCGAGCCTGTATGCGCAGAGCAAGGCCGCCGGCGAGATGGCGATGCGGACGGCCTTCCCGGGCGTGACGGTGCTGCGCCCCTCCGTGGTGTTCGGCCAGGAGGACGCCTTCTTCAACCGGTTCGCGCGGATCGCTCAACTGTCGCCGGTGATGCCGGTGATCGCCGGGGCCGCGCGCTTCCAGCCGGTCTATGTCGGCGACGTCGCCGATGCCGTGATGGCGGTGCTGGCGAACCCGGCAACCGCCGGCCGCGACTATGAACTCGGCGGGCCAGCGGCGATCACGATGCGCGCTCTGCTGATCTACATCCTCGCCCAGACGCACCGGGCGCGCTGCCTGATCAATGTGCCGATGGGCCTGGCGCGGCTGGAGGCGGCAATTCTCGAACGCGTGCCGGGCAAACCGCTGACCCGCGACCAGTTGCTGCTGCTCGGGCGCGACAACGTGGTCAGCGCCGGCGCCGCGGGCCTGGCCGATCTGGGGATCGTGGCGACGCCGATGGAGGCCGTGGTTCCCGAGTATCTTGCCCGCTACCGCCCGGGTGGCGGGAAGCGCAATGCTTATGGTTCAGGATAAATCCTATTTCAGACTTTTTAAAGTGTGAATTTCAAACATCAGAGACGGTGCCCTTGAGATGTCATCGAATTAGGGCATCATGACTGCCTCATATGTGAAAATACGACTCGTCGTCCAACGGGGCGTGCCCTATAGGGAAGATCGCGGACCCGGTTTCAGTCGGCCCGTTGCCCTGTTGGAGCCGGATGATGCCCGATCGCATGCTGCAATTCGTTCGTGTCGACCAGCAGCCGCCCGAGAAGCGCGACGTCCACGTGCGCCGCATCGACTTCGACGAGATCTACGCCCGCTATGCCGCCCCTGACGCCGCCGCGCAGGCCAGTCGGTGCAGCCAATGCGGCGTGCCGTTCTGCCAGATCCACTGCCCGCTCTCGAACAACATCCCGGACTGGCTGAAACTGACCGCCGAGGGGCGGCTGGAGGAGGCCTACGAGGTCAGCAGCGCCACCAATAATTTCCCGGAGATCTGCGGCCGCATCTGCCCGCAGGATCGCCTGTGCGAAGGCAACTGCGTCATCGAGAAAGGCTTCGAGAGCGTCACCATCGGCGCGGTGGAGCGCTACATCACCGACACCGCCTTCGAGAAGGGCTGGGTGAAGCCGGTGCGCCCGCGGCGGGAACGGGCCGAGACGGTGGGGATCATCGGCGCCGGGCCGGCCGGGCTGGCGGCGGCGGAGGAACTGCGGCGCCTCGGCTACCAGGTGGCCGTCTATGATCGCTACGACCGCGTCGGTGGCCTGATGATGTACGGCATTCCCGGTTTCAAGCTGGAGAAGCACATCGTCATCCGGCGTTGGAAACTGCTGGAGCAGTCCGGCGTGGTGTTCCATCTCGGGGTCGAGATCGGCCGCGATCTCAGCTTTGCCGAACTGCGCGCCCGCCATGACGCCGTGCTGATCGCCACCGGCGTCTACAAGCCGCGCGACATCGGCGGTCCCGGCGCGGGGCTGCCCGGGGCGGGGCTGCCCGGAATCGTACCCGCGCTCGCGTATCTGACCGCGGCCAACCGTGCCGGTTTGGGCGACGCAATGCCGGCGCTCGCCGATGGCACGCTCGACGCGCACGGCCGCCGTGTCGTGGTGATCGGCGGCGGTGACACCGCGATGGATTGCGTGCGGACGGCCGTGCGACAGGGCGCGACGTCCGTCAAATGCCTGTATCGGCGCGACAAGGCGAACATGCCGGGCTCCATGCGCGAGGTGAAGAACGCCGAGGAGGAAGGGGTGGAGTTCGTATGGCTCGCCGCCCCCGAGGCCTTTGTCGGCGGCGCGGACGCGGGCGATCGCGTTACCGCGGTATTGGCCACGCGCATGCGTCTCGGGCTGCCCGATGCGTCCGGACGGCAATCGGTGGAGCCGATCGAGGGCGGCCAATTCACGGTGGCCGCCGATCTCGTGATCAAGGCGCTCGGCTTCGATCCGGAGGATTTGCCGGCCGCCTATGACGAGCCGGCGCTGGAGGTTTCGCGCTGGGGCACGCTGAAGATAGGGCATGCGAGCTTCATGACACCCCTGGATGGGGTGTTCGCGGCTGGGGATATCGTTCGCGGGGCGTCGCTGGTAGTCTGGGCCATCCGCGACGGTCGCGATGCGGCCGAGCAGATCCACGCTTATGTGCAACAAACCGCCGCGCAAGCGGTGGCAGCGGAGTGATCCAGATGCGCCGATTGAATTTTGCTATCCCGGCCTTGGTGGCCGGTTTCCTTGCCGCCGGTATGTCCGGCGCCTTCGCCCAGGCCACCCCGCCCGCGCTGCCGCCGCCGGTGCCGCCCGCCAGCCCCGAGATCCATCGTGAGGCAGCGGCGCTGACCGAGATGATCGGCGTGACCAAGCAGAGCCAGCAGTTGATCGCGATCATGCGCAACCAGATGATCCAGCTTGTGATGCGCGCCGGGGCCAAGCCGCCGGCGAATGACCCGACCAAGCCGCCGGAAATGCTGAAGCCCGACGATGCCACCAAGATCGTCGATGAGGTCCTGATGCAGGAGTTCGTGGCCCAGCAGGAGGATCTGACGACCCAGATCATCGACGTGTGGGCGAACAACTTCACCCTCGACGATCTCAAGGGCCTGCGCGCGTTCTACAACACGCCGCTCGGCCAGAAGCTGATCACGACCCTGCCGGCGGTGACGCAGCAGGGCATGACGGCCGGGCAGGGCTGGGGCCAGCGCGTCTATCAGGCGGCGATCCAGAAGCACAAGGACGCGCTGATCGCGCGTGGCCTGCGGTTCTAACGCCCCCGACTTCAACGGAGGATATTGATGGCTGAGCGGAGTGAGACCGGCGCCCAGTTCGTGGCTGCCTGGCACGCCAATGCCGCGGCATTGGCGGGTTCGTACGATGCGGCGATGGAGCATGACGCCTGCGGCGTCGGCCTCGTCGCGGCATTGGACGGGCAGCGCAGGCGAGACGTGGTGGAGGCCGGGATCAACGCGCTCAAGGCGGTATGGCATCGCGGCGCCGTCGACGCGGACGGCAAGACAGGCGACGGCGCCGGGATCCATATCGAGATACCGCGGGATTTCTTCGCCGACGCGATCCGCCGCGGCGGCGACCGCTTGCGTCCCGGACCGATCGGCGTTGGGCAGGTGTTCCTGCCCAAAACCGATCTATCGGCGCAGGAGCGCTGCCGGCAGATCGTCGAGAGCGAGATCCTGGCGTTCGGCTACCAGATATACGGCTGGCGGCAGGTGCCGATCAACGTGGCGTGCATCGGCGAGAAGGCCAACGCAACGCGGCCCGAGATCGAGCAGATCATGCTGTGGAGTCCCGACTGGAACGAGGCCGGCCAGAACAAGCCGGGCGGGCGCGACGAGGCGACGTTCGAGCGCGATCTCTATGTGATCCGGCGGCGGATCGAGAAGCAGGCGATCGCGGCGCAGATCCCGGAGCTGTATTTCTGTTCGTTGTCGTGCCGGTCGATCATCTACAAGGGGATGTTCCTCGCCGAGAGCCTGAGCGTCTTCTACCCGGACCTGCTGGACGAACGCTTCGTTTCGCGCTTCGCAATCTACCACCAACGCTATTCGACCAATACGTTTCCGACCTGGCGGCTCGCCCAGCCGTTCCGCATGCTCGCCCATAACGGCGAGATCAATACGCTGACCGGCAACGTCAACTGGATGAAGTCGCACGAGACGCGGCTGTCGGACCCGGCACTCGACCCATGGATGGACGACATCAAGCCGGTGATCCAGGCGGGCGGCTCGGATACCGCGACCCTGGATGCGGTGTTCGAGGTGCTCGTGCGCGCCGGGCGGGACGCGCCGATGACGAAGGCGCTGATGATCCCTGCAAGTATCGGCCAGGACGCGACGATGCCGCAGGCCCACAAGGACATGTTCCTGTACTGCAACACCGTGATGGAGCCATGGGACGGGCCAGCCGCGCTGGCAGCGACCGACGGGCGCTGGGTGATCGCGGGGCTGGATCGCAACGGGCTGCGTCCGTTGCGCTACACGATCAGCAAGCGCGCGATGCTGATCGTGGGCTCCGAGACCGGCATGGTGAAGCTCGACGAAAGCGACATCGTCGAGAAGGGCCGCGTTGGGCCAGGCCAGTGCATCGGGGTTGATCTCGATGCTGTTCGTTTTTTTGGCGACGAAGACATGAAGAACATGCTTGCCGCGCGCCAGCCCTACGGCGAATGGGCCAAGCGGATCCGCCAGATCGACCATATCGTGAAAACCGACGCGGCGGAGCCGGTGCTCTATGAGGGCGAGGCCCTGCGGCGCCGCCAACTCGCGGTCGGCACCACGATGGAGGAGCTTGAGATGATCCTCCACCCGATGGTGGAGGACGCCCAGGAGGCGGTCGGCTCGATGGGCGACGACACGCCGCTGGCGGTGCTGTCGGACGGGTATCGGTGCCTGTCGCACTACTTCCGTCAGGCGTTCAGCCAGGTGACCAATCCGCCGATCGACAGCCTGCGCGAGACGCGGGTGATGTCGTTGAAGACGCGGCTCGGAAATCTCGGCAACGTGCTTGACGAGGATTCGAGCCAGTTTGATCTGTTGCAGCTGGAAAGCCCGGTATTGTCGAATGCCGAGTTCGCGGCGATGCGCGCACATATGGCGGCTTCCGCCTGTCTGGTGGATTGCACGTTCGCCGTGGCGGGAGGCGAGGCCGGCTTGCGGGAGGCGTTAGAGCGGATACGCGGTGACGCGGAGGAGGGCGTGCGCGCCGGCTGCACACATGTGATCCTGACCGATGAGGCGATGGGGCCGGAGCGGGCGGCCATACCGATGATCCTGGCGACGGCGGGGGTGCATACGCATCTGGTGCGTTCCTCGTTGCGGACGTTTACCAGCCTGAACGTGCGCGCCGCGGAGTGCCTGGATGTGCACGCGTTCGCGGTGCTGATCGGCGTGGGCGCTACGACGGTGAACGCTTATATGGCGCAGGAGAGCATCGCGGACCGTCACCGGCGCGGGTTGTTCGCGAGCATGACGCTGAAGGAGGCAGTACAGCGCTACAAGAAGGCGGTCGACAAGGGTTTGCTGAAGGTCATGTCCAAGATGGGCATTTCGGTGATCTCATCGTATCGCGGCGGCTATAATTTCGAGGCGATCGGACTGTCCCGCGCATTGGTGGGTGAGTTCTTCCCGGGCATGCAGTCGCGAATTTCGGGCATCGGGCTGTCGGGGATCGCGCGCAAGGTGCTGGCGCTGCACGGCACGGCCTGGTCGACGGATGTGGTGACACTGCCGATGGGCGGGCTGTACAAGCTGCGCCAGCGCGGCGAGGTGCATGCCTTCGATGGCGGGCTGATCCATTTGTTGCAGGAGGCCGTTGCAACCGATAGTTTTTCGACGTTCCGGCGCTATACTGAAGCCGTCAGGCGGATGCCGCCGATCGCGTTGCGCGACCTGCTGGATTTCCGCACCGATGGCTTGAAGCCAGTGCCGGTGGACGAGGTCGAGAGCATCACCGAAATCCGCAAGCGGCTGGTGGCGCCGGGCATTTCGCTGGGCGCACTGAGCCCGGAGGCGCACGAGACGCTGTCGATCGCGATGAACCGGATTGGCGCGCGCAGCGATAGCGGCGAGGGTGGCGAGGACCCGGAGCGGGCGAAACCGCGGGCCAACGGGGATAATGCGTCCTCCGCGATCAAGCAGATAGCGTCCGGCCGGTTCGGCGTTACTGCGGAATACTTGAACGCGTGCCGCGAGATCGAAATAAAAGTGGCGCAGGGTGCCAAGCCCGGCGAAGGCGGCCAGTTGCCCGGCTTCAAGGTGACCGGGCTGATCGCCAAGCTACGGCATGCCACGCCGGGCGTGATGCTGATCTCGCCGCCGCCGCACCACGACATCTATTCGATCGAGGATCTTGCCCAGCTGATCTACGATCTCAAGCAGATCAACCCGGATGCGACGGTCTGCGTGAAACTCGTCGCGCGCTCTGGTATCGGAACGATTGCGGCGGGGGTGGCGAAGGCGAAGGCGGATACGATCCTGATTTCCGGGCACTCTGGCGGCACCGGCGCGAGCCCGCAAAGCTCGGTGAAATACGCCGGCTTGCCCTGGGAGATGGGACTGTCCGAGACGCATCAGGTGCTGATGCTGAACCGCCTGCGCCATACTGTCCGGTTGCGCACGGACGGGGGGATCAAGACGGGCCGCGACGTCGTCATTGCGGCGATGCTGGGGGCGGAGGAGTTCGGCATCGGCACGGCGTCGCTGGTGGCCATGGGCTGCATCATGGTGCGGCAGTGCCACTCGAACACCTGTCCCGTGGGTGTCTGCACGCAGGACGATGCGTTGCGGCAGAAATTCGGGGGATCGCCGGAGAAGGTGATCAATCTATTCAGTTTTATTGCGGAAGACGTGCGGTATATTCTGGCCGAACTCGGCGTGCGCAGTCTGGCCGAGGTGATCGGGCGCTCCGATATGCTGCACCAGGTCAGTCGCGGGTCGGAGTATCTCGACGATCTCGATCTCAATCCGTTGCTGGTGCAGGCGGACCCCGGGCCCTACGCGCGGTATTGCACGCGCGAAGGTCGCAACGAAGTTCCGGAGACGCTGGATGCGCAGATGATTGCGGACGCGGCGGCTTTGTTCGAGCGCGGCGAGAAGATGCAGTTGCAGTATAATATCCGCAACACGCAGCGCGCTATAGGAGCAAAATTCTCCAGTCGTGTAGTGCGACAATTTGGGATGACCGGATTGCAGCGAGGCCATTTGACGGTGCGCCTGCGTGGATCGGCGGGGCAGTCGCTCGGAGCGTTCGCGGTGCAGGGGCTCAAGCTTGAAGTGTTCGGAGACGCCAACGATTACGTGGGCAAGGGGCTTTCGGGGGCGACCATCGTGGTGCGGCCCGCGCCGTCGTCGAACCTGATGAGCCATCAGAATACGATTATCGGCAATACCGTGCTTTATGGCGCGACCAGTGGCTTTCTGTTTGCCGCAGGGCAGGCGGGCGAACGGTTTGCCGTGCGCAATTCCGGAGCGACGGCGGTTGTGGAAGGCTGCGGCTCGAACGGCTGTGAATATATGACGGGCGGGACGGTGGTGCTGCTCGGCCAGATAGGGGATAATTTCGGTGCGGGATTCACCGGCGGAATGGCGTTTGTGTACGACCCCGACGGAATGTTCCATCTCCGGGTCAACGCGGAATCGCTTGGCTGGGATCGGGTGACGACGCCGTACTGGGCGGAGAAACTGCGCGATCTCGTAGCGATGCATGCGGGTGAGACGAACAGCCGCTATGCGCAAATGCTGTTGCAGGACTGGGACCGTGCGTTGCCACGTTTCTGGCAGGTCGTGCCGAAGGATTTCGTTCGCTACCTGCCCGCGCCACTGTCGGACGTCGAGGCGTTGCGGGCTTGAAGGTAGAGCGCCGCTATATCGGCGCGGCGGGGATGGGCGGTGCCGGATTGCATCACGGCGGCGGCGCCGGCGGCGAGACCCCAGGAGAGGGCCTCATCGGATGTATCGCCACGGGCGATTGCGAGGGTCATGCCGGCCAGGAAACTGTCACCAGCACCGACTGCGCCACGGGGGATGACGGGGATGGCGGGCCGCCGGATGATGCCCGCGTCGGTAGCGAGCAACGCGCCATCCGCCCCGAGCGAGACGGCGATGCGGGTGACGTCGCCGCGGCGGACCATGTCCATTGCGGCATCGTTCTGGGCTGCCGCGTCGGGCAGGGGACGGCCGACGAGGTGTTCAAACTCGCGCAAGCTCGGTTTGATGAGGGCGAGACCTTTGCCGAGGGCGGCTTGCAGGGCGGGGCCGGAGGTGTCGAGGACGATGTTGCGGCCGCGTGCGGACTCGCGCGCGACGATTGCGGCGTAGGTGTCGGCCGGAAGGCCGCGCGGAAGGCTGCCGCTCAGAACGAGCCAGTCGGCGGGCTCGGCGTCAAGAACGCTGAGTGCTGCGGCAAGTTCGGCGGCGCTGACTATGGGGCCTTCGGGGACGAAGCGGTATTCCTGGTTGGTCGATCGGTCGTGCACGGTGGTGCTGATACGCGTAGTGCCGGCGATGGGGATGGCGCGGCAGGGAATTCCGCTGGATTGCATGAGTTCAATGAGGAAACGGCCAGTGACGCCGCCCGCGAGAACAAGGGCGCGTGTGTCAGCGCCGAGTTCATGCAGGACGCGGGCCACGTTGACACCGCCGCCCCCAGGGTCATGAGTTTCGTTAAACGTACGCAGCTTGTGCTCCGGCACGACCTGCTCGGTCTCGCAAGCCATGTCGAGCGCGGGATTGAGCGTGAGGGTGAGGATTCGCTGGGTCATGTGCTATCCTAGTCAGGTGAAAAGTTTTTGCTTCTTTTTTCAAAAAGAAGCGCTTGCTTGATTTGGGGAGGTTCCGATGCGTTTCAAACTGGTGATGCTGCCGCCGCACAGCGAGATCTCGCGCGGCTGGGCGCGGCGTATCGCAACGGACGTTCCGGGAGTGGATGTCGTCGTTGCCGATGGGGTGCAGCAGGCGCAGCACGAGATCGTCGATGCGGATGGCGCCTTCGGGGTGTTGCCGGCGGATTTGCTGTGGCGGGCGACGAAACTGCGGTGGCTGCAGGCCAACCAGGCGGCGCCACCAGCGGGGTATTACTATCCGGAGTTGATTGCGCATCCGCTGATGGTGACGAATTTCCGCGAGATATTCAACGATCACATCGGCGCGCATATCATGGCTTTCGTCTATGCTTTCGCGCGGGGGTTTCACTACTATATCCCGCAGCAAACACGCCGCGAATGGGCAAAGCCGCCGGAGGATATGGGGGTGGTGGACCTGCATGGCGCGACGGCGCTGATTGTGGGCCTGGGAGGCATCGGCGCGGAGGCGGCCAGGCTATGCGCGGCGGCGGGGATGCGGGTGATCGGCACGGATGCGCGCCGTGAAGTGGCGCCGGCGGGGGTGGCGGAGATGCACCCACCCGGTGCGCTGGATGCGCTGTTGCCGACGGCGGATTTCGTGATCCTGACGGTGCCGCATACACCGGCCACGGAGGGTTTTTTCGATCGCGCCAGGTTCGCGCGGATGCGTCGGAGCGCTTTCTTCATCAATATCGGGCGAGGCCGGACAACGCGGCTGGATGATCTCGTGGCCGCGTTGCGGGCTGGGGAAATCGCGGGCGCAGGGCTGGACGTTTTCGAGGAGGAACCGTTGCCCGCGGCGCATCCGTTGTGGACGTTGCCGGGGGTTTTGATGACGCCGCATATGGCCGGCTATGGCCCGCATCTGAACGAGCGGCGTTATGCGATTTTGCGGGATAATGCGGCGGCGATGGTTGCGGGTTCGGCGTTGCGCAACGTCGTGGACAAGGCGAACTGGTACTGACGCGCGACGGCTAAGCCGGTTTGGCGACGAATTTTTCCAGCCAATGGATGTTGTAGTCGCCTGACTGGAACTGCGGGTCTTCGATAATGCGCTGGTGCAGCGGCAAGGTCGTCTTGATGCCGACGACGGCGAATTCGGCGAGGCTGCGGCGCAGTCGGGCGATTGCCTGGGCGCGGGTTGGGGCGTGCACGATCAGCTTGGCGACCATGCTGTCGTAATACGGCGGCACGACATAGCCGGCGTAGAGCGCCGAGTCGACGCGCACGCCGAGGCCGCCGGGGGCGTGGAAGGCGGTGACGCGGCCGGGCGTGGGCATGAAGGTTTCGGGGTCTTCGGCGTTGATGCGGCACTCGATGGCGTGGCCGGAGAAGCTGACATCGGCCTGGGTGTAGCCGAGCGGCTGGCCTGCGGCGATGCGGATTTGTTCGCGCACAAGATCGACGTCGCAGACCATCTCGGTGACCGGATGTTCGACCTGCAGGCGGGTGTTCATTTCGATAAACGCGAACTGGCCGTCCTGGTAGAGGAATTCGAGCGTGCCGGCATTGCGATAGCCGAGCTTTTTCAGCGCCGCGGTAACGGTCTCGCCGATCGCGTCGCGCTGGGCGGGGGTGAGGGCGGGGGAGCCGGATTCCTCAAGGATCTTCTGGTGGCGGCGTTGCAGCGAGCAGTCGCGCTCGCCGAAATGCACGACGTTGCCGTGCGCGTCGGCCATGATCTGGAGTTCGATGTGGCGGGGTCGGTCGAGATACTTCTCGATGTAAACAACATCATTGCCGAACGCCGTGCGCGCCTCCGTGCGCGCCAGACGCCAGGCTTCTTCCAGGCCGTCCGCGCTGGTGGCGACCTTCATGCCGCGCCCGCCACCGCCGGCGGCGGCCTTGATCAGAACGGGGTAGCCGATGCGCTCGGCGACCTTGATGGCCTCGTCCATGTCGGCCACGGCGCCGGCCGAACCGGGCACGAGCGGCACGCCGAGCGAGGCCATGGCGTTCTTGGCGGCGATCTTGTCGCCCATCATGCTGATATGGTCCGCGGAGGGGCCGATGAACGTCAGTCCGTGCGCCTCGACCATATGCGCGAAGCCGGCGTTTTCGGACAGGAAGCCGTAGCCGGGGTGGATCGCGTCGGCGCCGGTGATGGCGGCCGCGGAGAGAATCGCGGGGATGTTGAGGTAGCTGTCGCGCGCTTGCGGCGGGCCGATGCACACACTCTCATCGGCGAGGCGGACATGCATCGCCTCGGCGTCGGCCGTCGAATGGACGGCCACGGTGGGGATGCCGAGCTCGCGGCAGGCGCGCTGGATCCTGAGCGCGATCTCGCCGCGATTGGCGATCAGGATTTTCTGGAACAAGGGCGTGCCGTGCCGGTTCAGGACGGGTCGATGACGAGCAGCGACTGGCCGAATTCCACCGGCGCTCCGGCGGCAACCAGAATGCGCGTGATCGTTCCGGCGTGCGGCGCCTTGATCTGGTTGAAGGTCTTCATCGCCTCGATGAGCATGACGGTCTGTCCCGCGACGACGCTTTGGCCGACATTGACGTAGGGCGGCGCGCCCGGTTCGGGGCTGAGATAGGCGATGCCGACCATCGGGCTCGGGATGGCGCCCGCTTCGGGCGTGTCCTCGGACGGCGCGGCGGCGGCCGGAACGGACTTCGCGGGTGCCGCGACGATCGCTGGGGCGGCGGTGGCGACCGCGGCAATGGTGGCAGGCGCGCGGGCCACGCGGATGCGGCCTTCCTTGCCCTCGATCTCGATCTCCGTGAGACCGGTCTCGGTGAGGATAGCGGCCAACGCGCGGACCGCCTCGTCATTGAACGGCAAAGAAGCCATCAGCTTTCCTCCAACAAATCGGCCATCGCGGTCAAGGCGAGCGCGTAGCCACGCACGCCGAGGCCGCAGATGACACCGACGGCGGCTTTCGAGACATAGGAATGGTGCCGGAATTCCTCCCGGCGGTGCATGTTGGTGACATGCACCTCGATCACCGGGAGTTCGCAGGCGAGCAGCGCGTCCATCAGGGCGATGGAGGTGTTGGTGTAGCCGGCGGGGTTGATGACGATGCCGGCGGCGCGGCCGCGGCATTCCTGAACCCAGGAGATCAGCTCGCCCTCGCCGTTGGTCTGGCGGAAATCGATCGCCAGCCCCAATTCCTCGGCGGTTTCAGCACACAGGCTCTCGACATCGTCCAGAGTCGCACTACCGTAGAGATGCGGCTGGCGCAGGCCGAGCATGTTCATGTTCGGACCGTTCAGGACGGCGACGAGGGGTTGGGAGCGTGCCATTGCGTCACGCCTAGCATGGTGCGCCGTGTGCCTTCAATGGAGCGCTCTGGGGAGTGCAGGGCAATCGGGTGAAGGGAAAGGCGGTGCTCAACCGTCAGGGAACGGATGAGTGCCGAGACCTGCAATGCCGTGCTTCACCCGATTGCCCTGGTCAGACCGGCTAAGCAGAGTCCGATCGGCTCCCCCACGGCAGTCCAGGGAAGGCAATCGAGATCTCGGACCGCATTGCGATCGCGCGGGAGTTTGGGCTTCGCCCGTGAATGCGGCGAGATCGCGGGGGCTTATCCGAAGGCCGGCGGGCCGGCCGCGAGCAGTCCGGGGTTCCAAGGGCCACTGGCCCTTGGCCGCCGGAGGCGCGCTTGC
>JAYTUU010000099.1:0-58392 GCA_043744375.1 Rhodospirillales bacterium
TCGTTCATAGTGACGTGTTCACTGGCCGGACAATGCCCATGGGTGAGCGCAGACGGCGGCGACGCCATCCCGTCATTTTGAGTGACGCGGGCCACTAGAAGCCTTCGCGCTCCAGCCGCTTGCGCTCCATCTTGCGCGCCCGGCGCACGGCTTCCGCAGCTTCGCGGGCCCGGCGCTCCGAGGGCTTCTCGAAGTGGCGGCGCAGCTTCATCTCGCGGAAGATACCTTCCCGCTGCATCTTCTTCTTGAGCGCCTTGAGCGCCTGGTCGACATTGTTATCACGAACGAGAACCTGCACTTGGCCGCCTACTCCTGTGTCCCGCTGCGCCCCGCCGATCGGAGCGACATGGATACGCCCCCTCCGGGACGCCAAAAAAGGTTCCAGGACGGTCTGCCCATCCCAGAAGAGCCGCGCTATACCATGGCTCGCACGTCCCGTGAAACCCCTATTCCCCGCGTCTTCGCCGCGTGGCGGAATATCTGACCCCCGGAGCCGCCATGGCCATCCTGAAAATCGTCCGCATGGGCCACCCTGTCCTGCTCCAGAAGGCCCAGCCGGTGCCCGATCCGACCGCGCCCGAGATCCGCCGCCTCGTCGCCGACATGTTCGAAACCCTCGACGACATCGCCGGCGCCGGGCTGGCCGCACCGCAAGTGCATGTGCCGCTGCGCCTGTTCATTTTCCGCGTGACCAGCCAGCGCGCCGGCGGCGACCCCGATGACCGGGCGATCGCCAACACGACGGTGATCAACCCGGTTCTGCGCATCGTCGGCGCCGAGAAGCAGATCGGCTGGGAGGGCTGCCTGTCCATTCCCGGCCTGCGCGCCGCCGTGCCGCGCGCCTGGCGCATCCGCTATGACGGGGTGGACACCGAAGGCCGCCCGGTCGGCGGCGAGGTTACCGGCGCGCACGCGGCGATCGTGCAACATGAATACGACCATCTCGACGGCATCCTCTACCCGATGCGCATGCAGGATTTTTCGCTGTTCGGCTTCATCGAAGACCTCGCCAAGGCCGGCGCGCCGGAATTGTCGCGCGCGGCACCGCTGCCCTGACACTTCCCGTGCCATGACACTTCCCGACGCCGATACGGCGATCGCCGCGATCCTGCCGCACGTGCCCCGCCTCGGCTGGACGAGGGCGGCGGCACGGGCCGGGTTGGCCGAAAGCGGCGGGTTGCCGGAGGATGCGGCGATGCTGTTTCCGCGCGGCACCGATGATCTGCTGGACGGCTTCGCGGCGCTGGCCGATCGCTGGATGGCGGAGGATGCTGCGGCGGCGGATATGAGCGGGCTGCGCACCGCCGGGCGGGTGCGCGCGGTGATCCTGCTGCGTCTCGAACGGCTGCGGCCGCATCGCGAGGCGGTTCGCCGCGCCGCCGGGCATGTCGGGCAATGCCGGGCGCGGGCGCGCACGGTGGACGCGATCTGGCAGGCGGCCGGTGACACACTGGAAGGCGCCAGCCGGCACAGCAAGCGGCTGTTGCTCGGCGCCGTGTTTGCCAGCACGATGCTGGTCTGGCTGCGGGAGACGGATGCGGCGGCCACCGCCGCGTTTCTCGACCGACGGCTGGCAGATGTGCAAAGGATTGGTGAATTTCGCGCACGATTGGGGAATATGTTTTCGCCCCGCCCGTCATCCGTCTGATGTAAATTCCATAATGGCTCCAACGAGGGGAACTCTGCATGCGTAAGCTGATTCTGACGGGACTGGTCGCGGCCTTCGGCATCGCCGGCATTTGTGCCGCGCAGGCGCAGACGGTGGATGACGCCATCGCCGCCCGCAAGGCCGGGATGCAACTGACCTCCGCGGCGGCCGGCGCGTCCAAGCGCGCGATCGACGCCGGCGCCGACGTGAAGCCGCTGAAGGGCACGGCGGACGCGGTGGCCAATTGGGCGAAGGCGCTCCCAGGCCTGATGGTCGCCGGCTCCGACAAGGGCGACACCACGGCGAACCCCGAGGCGTTTTCCGACAAGGCGGGCTTCATGAAGGCCGCAATGACGCTGAACGCCGCGGCGTTGAAGCTGTCGGTGGCGGCGGATGCCAACGACAAGACGGCGTTTGCGGCGGCCTTCGGCGAAGTCGGCGCGGCCTGCGGCGGCTGCCACCGGGCCTATCGCAAGAAGTGACTTGAGGCGGGATTTCGGGTGGATGCGGAATGGCGCATCCACCCGGGATCTGTTCGCCAATAAGCCTATGCCGTCGCGGCCAGGAGCTCCGCCACGGCGCTCGCCATCACCTGGCATCCCAGAACGATATCCTCATCCTCAGTGTTTTCGCTCCAGTGGTGGCTGATGCCGCCGATGCTGGGGATGAACAGCATGGCCGACGGCATGACGCGGGCGAGCCATTGGGCGTCGTGGCCGGCGCCGCTGGGCATGCGCTGGTGCAGGCCGGGCGCGTGACGGATGGCCGCGCGTTCAAGGGCATCCTGGAAACCCGGATCCATCAGGCTCGGGGTGGAGCGGGAGACGTTGTGGAGTTGCACGCGGCACGGGCCTGTATCGGCTTCGGCGACGAGCGATTCCAGGGCGGCTTGCAGTTTCAGCAGCATGTCCGGGTCGGCGTCGCGGAACTGAAAGACGAATTCGGCCGCGCCGGGAATGATCGAGCCGGCGCCGGGATCGAGGCTGATGCGCCCGACCGTCCAGACGGTACGCGGTGCACAAATCGTCGGGAACAGCGCGTCGATGGCGGCGATCAGCTTGACCGCGGCGAGGCCGGCATCCTTGCGGATCGCCATGCGCGTGGTGCCGGCATGGTTCTGCACCCCCTGGATGGTGACGCGGCAGGCCCAGATGCCGACAATGGACGTGACGATGCCGATCTTCTCGCCGGTGCTCTCCAGCGTGTCGCCCTGCTCGATGTGCGCTTCGAGATAGCCTCGGTAGCGGCCCGGTTCGTGGCGGATGCGCGGGCGGCCCGCGAGGTCCGCGACGGCGAGAGCGTCGCGCATGGTGGTGCCATCGTAGCGGTTCTGGCCGGCGTCGATGTCCGCTTCGGAGAAGGCGCCGATATAGGAGCGGCTGCCGGGGAAGCTGGAGTAGTGGCCCTCCTCGTCCGCCCAGGAGACGACATCGACGCCGCGGCCAACGGCGCGGGCAACCTCTAGCCCATACATCACGCCGAGCGCCCCATCGAGCCAGCCGGCATGCGGCTGGGTCTCGGTGTGGCTGCCAAGCAGCACACGCGGGCCATCACCCTCTCCCCGACCGATGACGTTGCCGATGCCGTCAATCTCCGCCGTCAGGCCGGCGTCGCGCATGCGCTCGGCGAGCCAGTGGCGGCTTTCCATATCGACCTTGGAGTAGGTCGGGCGGTGCACCCCGGTCTTGTAGGTGCCGAATGCGCGCAGGCGATAGAGATCGGCGAGCAGGCGCTTGCCATCGATGGAGATATTCGAGAGGGACACAGGGGTCAGTTCCTCAACTGGATGCCCTGGGGGCGGATGAGGCCGTCCGGGACGGGGGTGAAGCCGGTGAGGCGCTCGGTGGTGCCGAACAGCCAGGTCTGGTGGTACATGACGATCATCGGGCGGTCGCGCAGGTAGGTTTCGGAGACCTGGGCGTAAAGCGCCTTGCGGGCGGCGACGTCGGTGATGGCGCGGGCCTGGACGAGCAGGGTGTTCAGTTCGGGGTTATCGTATTTGCCCCAGTTCAGGAAGCCGTCCTTGGCGAGCCAGATGGCGATATTCCCGTCCGGGTCGGCGCGGCCGGACCAGATGCCGGTGGTCATCTGGTAATCGCCGGCGATGGCGGATTGCACCGCGGCGTTGGCTTCCATCATCTTGATCTTGATGTCGAAGCCGGCCTCGGCGGCCATCGACTGGATCAATTCGGCGGTCTGCTGGGCGATCGGGGCATTGGCGGTGGTCAGAGTGAAGCTGACCTTCTCATGCCCGGCCGCCTTCAGCAGCGCTTTCGCGCCGGCGATGTCGCGCGGCGGAACGGGGCGGGCGGCGTTCCAGTATGGTGTGCCCGGCGCCTCCGTCTGGTTGGAGGGAACGTAGAGGCCCTCGCCGACGACCTGGTTGATGATGCTGCGGTCGATCGATTTCTCGAAGGCTTCGCGCACGCGGGGGTCGCGGCCCAGCGGAGTGTCGGCGGCGGGGCCGTTGGCGAGGTTGATGTAGAGGCCTTGATAGGCGATGGCGGGCTGAGTGAGCAGGCGCAGCTTGGGGTCGGATTTCACCCGCGGGGCGTCGGAGGCGGCCATGCGTTCGATCATGTCGAGCTGGCCGGATTGCAGGTTCACCAGGCGAACGGTGCTGTCCGGGAAGGGCCGGAAAATCACCCGGTCGAGATGGATGTTCTTGGCGTCCCAGTAGCCGTCGAACCGGTCGAGCACGATGCGGTCCTGGGCGACGCGTTCGGTGAACTTGAAGGGGCCGGCGCAGACGGGATTGCTGGCCACTTCGGTGCCCAGCCGCGCCAGCGCCTTGGGCGAGATCAGCATGCCCGCGCGGTCGGCGAGGACGGCGACGAGGGGGGCGTAGGGCTGGGCAAGCTTGAGGCGGAAGGTCTTGCTGTCCAGCACCTCGACGGCGGTGATCGGGCGGACCTCGCCCTTGCGGACGCTCTCGGTGGCGGTCTTGTAGCGGTCGAGATTGATGCGGACGGCTTCGGCGTCGACCGGTTCGCCGTCGTGGAATTTCACCCCCTCGCGCAGCGTGACGGTGAGGGAGAGGCTGTCCGCGGACCACTCCCACTTGGTGGCGAGTTGCGGGACAAAGCCAAGCCTGGCGTCGATATCGACGAGTTTGTCGCACAGGGACGCGAAGACGATGCGCCCGACATAGGAGCCGCCGCGGGCGGGATCGAGCAGGTCGGGATCCTCGGCGATGCCGATCCGCAACGTGCCGGCGGCGTGTGCGGGGGCGGGGCCGGCGAGGCTGATCGCAAGGGCGGCCGCGAGGACTTGTTTCAATGTATCGTGCATCCGGGACCCCTGTATTTTGGTGAACCCCGATGTGAGCATGATTTGTCGCCGATGGGGAGCAGGAATTCTCCCGGTGGCCTGCAATTGCGTGTAGACCGGCGAGAGAGACTGCATGAAGCGAGGACGCCGATGCGCATCAAGGTCGGCTACGAGCTGGTCTATGAGTGTCCAAAACCGACGCCGATGTTGCTGATGTTGAACATCCACTACAGCCGGGCGTCGGATATCGAGGTGCCCGATCATCTGGTGATCAGCCCATCCGTCCCGGTCAGCGCCTATCGCGACGGGTTCGGCAACTGGGTCACCCGCATCGTCGCACCGGCGGGGATCACGCGGATCAGCACGACGGCAGTGGTGCGCGACAGCGGCGTGCCCGACGCGATCATTGCCGATGCGCGCCAGCATCTGGTGCAGGAATTGCCGGAGGAGGCGCTGGTGTTCCTGCTGGCGAGCCGTTACTGTGAAACCGACTTGCTGACCGAAATCGCCTGGCGGATGTTCGAGCCGGTCTGGCCGGGCTGGGCACGGGTGCAGGCGATCTGCGACTTCGTGCACACCCATATCCGTTTCGACTACATGCAGGCGCGGGCGACGCGAACGGCGTGGGAGGCCTATAACGAGCGGGTCGGCGTGTGCCGCGACTATGCGCATCTGGCGGTCACGCTGTGCCGCTGCATGAACATCCCGGCGCGCTACTGCACCGGCTATCTCGGCGATATCGGCATGCCGCCGCCCTACGGGGTGATGGATTTCGCCGGCTGGTTCGAGGCGTATCTCGGGGGCGCGTGGCATACCTTCGACGCACGCAACAACACGCCGCGCATCGGCCGAGTGCTGCTGGCGCGCGGGCGAGACGCGGTGGATGTCGCGATCAGCACGGCGTTCGGTGCCAATACGCTGCGCGGGTTCACGATCTGGACGGACGAAGTTCACCAACAGGGAGACGGATGATGGCCAAGGGTCGCAGCACGAGCAAGCGCGAAGCGAAGAAGCCGAAAGCAGACAAGAAAACGGTCCCGTTGGGCACGACATTCCTGCGGCCGCAACCGGTAAGTGCCAAGCCGGTGGCGAAGGATACGAGCAAGTAGACGGCTGCAATCCCCATTGCGCCGATGACGACATATGCGTGATGATCGCTGGACGCGGCGCATTACGCACTGCACCGGCTGCGCCATCGCGTGGCGCTGCTGTGGCAGTGGCATTCCCTGCATCATTCCGACGTGATCCCCGATGTCGGGCCGATGTGGCGGCATCATCCGGCGGAGATTGTGCTTTCCGGCCTGGTGATGGGCGGGGTCGCGATCCTGCTGGGCGGCACGGTGGCGGAGACGGATTCGAATTATGGCGAGGTGTTCAGCCTGTGGGACCGGGTGTTCCGCACGCTCAACCGGTCCGGGCCGCCGGCGCGGTTCGGGCTGGATAAGAAGGTGGCGGGATGACGGAAATCTATATCGATGCGGACGCCTGCCCGGTGCGCGAGGAGGTGTTTCGTGTGGCCGGACGGCTGGGGCTGGTGGTGCATGTGGTCAGCAACGGGTCCCGCCCGATCCGTCCGCCGGGGCTGGCGAATGTGCGGATGGTCACGGTAGAGGCGGGCGCGGATGTGGCGGATGACTGGATCGCCGAACGGGTGACGCCGGCCGATGTCTGCGTCACCGCGGATATCCCGCTGGCGTCGCGCTGCCTGGCGCAGGGCGCGCAGGCGCTGTCGCATACCGGCCGGAAATGGACGGGCGATAACATCGGCGGCGCGCTGGCGGGCCGCGCGATCGGGCAGCATTTGCGCGAGATCGGGGTGATGACCGGCGGGCCGGCGCCGCTGGGCAAGGCGGACCGGTCGCGGTTTCTCTCGGCGTTGGATGCGGTGGTGCAGGTGGCGTTGCGCGTAAAATAGAGCGTCAGAGGCCGGCGAAGAGGGCGGTCGAGAGGTAGCGCTCGGCGAAAGAGGGCGCGACGGCGACGATGAGTTTGCCGGCATTCACCGGGTCGCGAGCGACCGCCAGAGCGGCGTGCAGGGCGGCGCCGGAGGAGATGCCGATCGGGATGCCCTCGCTACGGGCGCAGCGGCGGGCAGCGGCGATGGCTTCGCGCTCGTTGACGCGGATGATGCCGTCCATGATGGCCATGTCGAGCACCGCCGGCTGGAAGCCGGGGCCGATGCCCTGGACGCCGTGCGGGCCGGGTTCGTCGCCGGACAGGACGGCACTTTCGGCGGGTTCAACGACGAGCACGCGCAGGCCAGGGCGGCGTGGCTTGAGGGCGCGGGCGATCCCGGTCAGCGTGCCGCCGGTGCCGGCGCCACCGACGACGATGTCCACTAGCCCATTGGTGTCGATCCAGATTTCCTCGGCCGTGGTGGCTTCATGGGCGGCGGGGTTGGCTTGGTTGTCGAACTGGCGGGGCATCCAGGCGCCAGGGGTGGCGGCGATGACGGCCTCGGCGGCGGCAATGGCGCCGGCCATGCCCTGGCGTGCCGGGGTGAGTTGCACCTCGGCGCCCAGCAGATGCAGCATTTTTCGGCGCTCGATCGAGGCACCTTCGGGCATGCAGACGATCAGCCGGTAGCCCTTGGCGGCGGCGGCGAAGGCCAGCGCGATGCCGGTATTCCCCGAGGTCGGCTCGACCAGGACCGAGCGGCCGGGCGCGATGATGCCAGCGGCCTCGGCGGTTTCCAGCATGGCGAGGCCGATGCGGTCTTTCACCGAGCCGAGGGGGTTGAAAAACTCGAGCTTGAGCGTGAGGTCAGCGACCAGGCCATCCTCGGCGGCGATGCGCGGCAGGCGCACGAGGGGGGTGGCGCCGATGGTCTCGAGGATGCTGGCATGGATGCGGCCGCGGGCCGGGGTGGGGTCGGTGTGCATCCTGCAAGTATATCACGGGCAGTGTATCACGGGCAGTGTATCACGGGGAGCGCCCGTGGTTTAATCGGGTGGTTGAAGATTTCGCACCAGGAGTCGCCATGTTGATCCGCCGAGACCGCGCCATGGTCGCCGTGACCGTGGTTCTCGATATCGCCTTTCACGGTGGGCGCGCGAACACGGTGAGTGCGGCGGATATCGCGGAACGCCTGGGCGTGGCGCGGCGCGGCATGGAGCCGCTGCTGCAGGCCTTGTCGCGCACGGGGGTGCTGGACAGCGTGCGCGGGCCGAAGGGGGGGTACCGGCTCGGGCGTCCCCGGCGGGATATCCGGGTGGCCGATATCGTGGCGGCGGTGACGGCCGATGCGCCGGACCCCTCCGAGGGGCCGGTGGGCGACTTGCAGGTCTGCGTCGTCGATCCGCTCTGGGAGTCGCTGGAGGCAGCGGCCCGGGCACAACTGGCGGGGATGACGGTCGAGGACCTGTTGCGCCAGGCGGCGGGGGCGGGGCTGGTGCGGCCGGCGGCGGAACCGATCACGTTTGCGATCTGACGGGCGCGATCTGACGGGCGCGAGCTAAGGGGGGCTTGGGAGGCGCCCGGTTTTGCAATAGAAGTGGCGGGCTGAATTCAACACGAGCGGAGGTACGCCATGACCATTCAACTCGGCCAGATTTCTCCCGATTTCATCCAGGATAGCACGCAGGGCCCGATCAGCTTCCATAGCTGGATCGGCAATTCCTGGTCCGTGCTGTTCAGCCATCCCAAGGATTTCACCCCGGTCTGCACGACCGAACTCGCCGAGGCGGCACGGTTGAAGCCGGAATGGGACAAGCGGAACGTCAAGGTGATCGGGCTATCCGTGGACCCTGCGGCGTCGCATCTGGCGTGGGAGAAGGATATCGAGGAGACCCAGGGGCAGGCGGTGAATTTCCCGATGCTGGCCGATCCCGACCGCAAGGTTTCCAATCTCTACGGCATGGTGCATCCCGAGGCGGACCCGTCGATCACCGTGCGCAGCGTGTTCGTGATCGATCCGAACAAGAAGGTTCGCCTGATCATGACGTATCCGCCGAGCACCGGGCGGAATTTCGCCGAGATTTTGCGGGTGGTGGACAGCCTGCAGTTGACCGATGCGCACAAGGTGGCAACGCCGGTGAACTGGACGGACGGCAAGGACGTGATCATCGTCCCGAGCCTGTCGGATGCCGACGCCAAGCTGCGCTTCCCCGATGGGTGGAAGACGCTGAAGCCGTATCTGCGCGTGGTCGCGCAGCCGAAGCTGCCGCGCGGGTGAGACAGCGGGGCCGCGCGGCGCCGATCCGCGCGGCCCTCACTGTCATGGAACTGTCACCGATCTGTCATCATCCGGTTGCCGAGTGCGCCTAGGAGTCCGTCCAAGACACGGTATCCCAAGGAGGGATGATGAAGCGCTTTACAATGGCCGCTGCTTTTGCGGCCGGCATGCTCGTGGCCAACCCGGTATTTGCCCAGCAGATCACCGGCGCAGGGGCGACGTTCCCCAATCCCGTCTACCAGAAATGGGGCGAGGCGGCGCAGAAGGCGACGGGGATGCAACTCAACTACCAGTCGGTTGGGTCGGGCGCCGGGCAGAACCAGATCATCAACCGCACGGTCGATTTCGGCGCCTCCGACGCGCCGCTCGACGCGGCCAAGCTGGCGGCGAATAATCTGTTGCAGTTTCCGTCCGTGATGGGGTCGCTGGTGGCGATCGTGAACATCCCCGGCGTCGAAAACAACAAGATGAAGCTGACCGGCGACGTGCTGGCGGACATCTATCTCGGCAAGATCACCAAATGGAACGACCCCCGGATCGTCGAGCACAACAAGGATCTCAATCTGCCGAACCTGGCGATCGCGCCGGTCTATCGCGCCGACGGGTCGGGCACGACCTATGTGTGGGTGTCCTATCTCGCCGCCGTCTCGCCGGAGTGGAAGAGCAAGGTCGGCGTGGCGACCTCGGTGAAATGGCCGGCCGGAACCGGCGCGCGCGGCAATGAGGGCGTGGCCGCGACGGTGAAGAACGGGCGTGGCGCGATCGGCTATGTCGAGAACGCCTATGCGATCCAGAACAAGCTGGTGGTGACGCAGATCCGCAACAAGGCGGGGAATTTTGTCAGCGCCGAGCCGGCCACGTTCATAGCCGCGGCGGAAAACGCGGATTGGTCGGTGAAAAACTTCGCGGCCGACCTGATCGACCAGCCGGGCGCCAAGAGCTGGCCGATCGTCTCGCCGACCTTCATCCTGGTTCCCAAGGACCCGAAGGATACGGCGCGGGCGGCAAATGTGCTGAAGTTCTTCGACTGGGCCTACACGAATGGCAGCAAGCTGGCGGTCGATCTCGAATACATCCCGCTGCCGGCAGTGGCGCAGGATGCCGTGCGCGCGGCCTGGAAGGCGGAGCTGAAGGGCGCCGACGGCAAGCCGCTGCTGCCCTGATCGATCGGAGGCGGCGGGCCCGCGAGGGTCCGCCGCAGGCCGTCCGTGCATTCTGAACCCGGAAGTTTCCCCATCATGTCTGACGCCGCCACGATCGCCACACCCGCGTTCCGCGCCCGTCGCGCCGGCGCATCGCCTGGCGACCGCATCTTTGCCGGCCTGTGCACCGGCGCCGGCGTGTTCGTTCTGGTATTGCTGGGCGCGATCATCATCGAGTTGTTCATCGGCGCGCTGCCGGCCTTCAAGGCATTCGGGTTCGCCTTCATCTGGGGCGATGACTGGGACCCCGTGGCCGAGCAGTTCGGCGCGATTGTTTCGATCTACGGCACCGTGCTGACCTCGGTCTTGGCCCTGCTGCTGGCGGTTCCCGTGGCGTTCGGGATCGCTTATTTCCTCACCGAGCTGGCCCCCGGCCCGCTGCGGCGGATTGTCGGCACGGCGATCGAACTGCTGGCCGCCGTGCCCTCGATCATCTACGGCATGTGGGGTTTCTTCGTGATCGTGCCGATCATGGCGCAGACGGTGCAGCCGGCGATCATCGATACGGCGGGCGAATTGCCGCTGCTCGGGTTCCTGTTTGCCGGGCCGGCGTTCGGCACGGGCATGTTCACCGCGGCGCTGATCCTGGCGATCATGATCATCCCGTTCATTTCGGCGACCATGCGCGACGTGTTCGCCACCGTTCCCGCCGTCTACAAGGAAAGCGCCTACGGGCTCGGGGCGACGCGGACCGAGGTGATGTGGAACGTGGTGCTGCCGTATACCCGCAAATCGGTGCTGGGCGGCATCATGCTCGGGCTCGGGCGGGCGCTCGGCGAGACGCTGGCGGTGACGTTCGTGATCGGCAATGCGAACCGCATCGCGACCAGCCTGTTCGGGCCGGGCAACACCATCGCCTCGATCGTGGCGCTCGAATTCGGCGAGGCGCAGGCGGGCAGCTTGAAACTTTCGGCGCTGCTGGCGCTCGGGTTCATCCTGTTCGTTATTTCCTTCATCGTCCTGGCGATCTCGCGGTTCCTGCTGCGGCCACGGGCCGGGGTGTGAGGTAGAGATCGTGAGCACGACAACAATTTCTCCTCGCCGTGACATGGCGGTGGCACAACGCCTCGGCCGCAAGCGGCATCGCCTCGATGCGCTTTTCTACTGGCTGGCAATTGCCGCGACGGTCATTGGCCTCGCGTTCCTGACGTCGATCATCGTGACCCTGTTCTGGCGCGGCCTTGAGAGCATGAGCGTGACGGTGTTCACCGATGTGACGCGCCCGCCGGGTTCCAGTGGCGGGCTGCTCAACGCCATTGTCGGCACACTGATCCAGACAGCACTTGGCACCGCCATCGGGGCACCGATCGGGCTGCTGGTGGGCACTTATCTGGCCGAGTATGCGCGCGGGTCGCAGTTGGGCAACGCGGTGCGGTTCGTCTCTGACATCCTGCTGTCGGCGCCGTCGATCCTGATCGGGCTGTTCATCTACCAGTTGATGGTGCTGCCCTTCGGCGGGTTCTCCGGCCTCGCCGGGGCGGCGGCACTGGCGGTGATCGTCATTCCGATCGTGGTGCGCACCACCGAGGACATGCTGCAACTCGTGCCGAACACGTTGCGCGAGGCGGTGATCGCGCTGGGTGCGCCGAAATGGAAGATGGTGCTGCTGGTCTGCTACCGTTCGGTACTGCCGGGGTTGCTGACCGGGCTGCTGCTGGCGGTGGCGCGGATCGCCGGCGAGACGGCGCCGCTGCTGTTCACCTCGCTCGGCAACCTCACCTGGTCGGTCGATCTGACCAAGGCGATGTCGAGCCTGCCGGTGACGATCTACGCCTATGCCGGTTCGCCCTACGCCGACTGGATCGCGCTCGGCTGGACCGGCGCGCTGCTGATCACGGTGGGCGTGCTGGCGCTCAACATCCTCGCGCGCGTTGCCTTGCGGCAGCGCGGCTGAACACGACAGCGGACCCATAACGATGAGCACGGCAATGAACGACGGCACGCCCCGGCCCGGGCTTGGCGGCATGCAGGCGAAATCCGGAGAGGCGCTGAATGCGTCGCGGATTTCAATCAGGAATCTGGATTTTTTCTACGGAACGAACCGGGCCCTGAAGGGGATCAACCTCGAACTGCCGGACCGCCAGGTCACCGGCATGATCGGCCCCTCCGGCTGCGGCAAGTCGACGCTGCTGCGGGTGCTGAACCGGATGTATGACCTGTACCCAGGACAGCGCGCAACCGGCGAGGTGATGATGGATGGCGAGAACATCAACGATCCCGGGATGGACCTGAATGCATTGCGCAGCCGGATCGGCATGGTATTCCAGAAGCCGACGCCGTTTCCGATGACGATCTACGAGAATATCGCCTTCGGGGTGAAGCTGCACGAGCAGTTGAACAAGGCCCAGATGGATGAGCGTGTGGAATGGTCCCTCAGCCGTGCCGCATTGTGGGACGAGGCCAAGGACCGGTTGCATACCTCGGCGATGGGGCTGTCGGGCGGGCAGCAGCAGCGGCTTTGCATCGCGCGGACGATCGCGGTGCGCCCGGAGGTGATCCTGTTCGATGAGCCGACCAGCGCGCTCGATCCGATCAGCACGCTGAAGATCGAGGAGTTGATCGACGAGTTGAAGCGCGATTTCACCATCGCCATCGTGACGCACAACATGCAGCAGGCGGCACGCTGCGCGGACCAGGTGGCGTTCTTCTACCTCGGCGAGATGGTGGAGGTGGGGGCCGCGGTGCAGATGTTCACCGCACCGCGCGAACGACGCACACAAGAATATATCACCGGCCGGTTCGGCTGAGGAAAACGCAATGACCGATCATATCGTCAAGAGCTACGACCAGGAACTCAAGCGCCTACAGGCGCTGATCATCGACATGGGCGGCATGGTGGAGAGCCAGGTGGCATTGGCCTGCCGCGCGGTGATCGACAAGGACGCGGAGGCGGCGGCCAAGGCCATGGAGGCGGATCCGCGGGTGGATGCGCTCGAACACGAGGTGGAGCAGTTCGTCATCCGGATGCTGGCGCTGCGCCAGCCGATGGCGCAGGATTTGCGGCAGATTGTTGTCAGCCTGAAAATAACCGGCGATCTCGAACGCATCGGCGACTACGCAGCCAACGTGGCCAAGCGCAGCCTGGTGCTGAACCAGTTCAGCCTGCCCTACACGCTCACCGGCCTCGCGCATATGGGCAGGCTGGTGCAGGAGAATTTGAAACTCATCATCGACGCGATCGGCGAGAGCGATACCGAGAAGGCGATGCAGGTGTGGCGTTCGGATGCGGCGATCGACGACATCTACAACGCACTGTTCCGCGAACTCATTACGTATATGATGGAAGACCCGCGCAACATCACGCCATGCACGCATCTGCTGTTCATCGCCAAGAACCTCGAACGCGTCGGCGACCATGCGACCAATATCGCCGAACTGGTGTTCTATGCCGTAACCGGACAACCGCTGCTGGATGCGCGGCCGAAGGGGGATAACTCGGCCTCGGCCGTGGTTCGCCCCGCGCGCGAACAATAGGGGCGGGGCATGGCCGATCATTCCGCCAACCCGCTGGTGCTCGTCGTCGAGGACGAGGCGGCGATTGCGACATTGCTGCGCTACAACCTGGAGAAGCAGGGTTTCCGGGTCGATGAGGCAACCGACGGGCAGGAGGCGCTGACGCGGATCAGCGAGCAGAAGCCGGATCTCGTGCTGCTCGACTGGATGCTGCCGACGCTGTCGGGCATCGAGGTGTGCCGGCAGATCCGGCGGCGCCACGAGACGCGGGATCTGCCGGTGATCATGGTGACCGCGCGCAGCGAGGACCAGGATGCGGTGCGCGCGCTGAATACCGGGGCGGACGACTATGTCAGCAAGCCGTTCAGCGTGGACGCGCTGATGGCGCGCATCCGGGCGCTGCTGCGGCGGTCGGCGGGAGTGTCGGAGAAGGGCACGCTGGTGTTCCACGACATCACGATGGATCTCGAAGTGCATCGCGTCAGTCGCAACGGACGCAATGTGCATCTGGGCCCGACGGAATTCCGGCTGCTCGAGTTCTTCCTGCAGCACCCGCGCCGCGTGTTCTCGCGCGAGGAGTTGCTGGACGCGGTGTGGGGCAAGGACATCCATGTCGAACCGCGGACGGTGGATGTGCATATCCGCCGCTTGCGCAAGAGCATCAATGGCGAAGGCGAACTCGACATCGTGCGCACCGTGCGCGCGGCCGGATATGCGCTCGATACGGAATCGGTCTAAGCAGAGATTCGCAGGTTGGCCAACGGAAAGGCGGGCGTTTGCAGCGACGGCAAGCGCGCCTCCGGCGGCCAAGGGCCAGTGGCCCTTGGAACCCCGGACTGCTCGCGGCCGGCCGGACGGCCTTCGGTGAGCCCCGCGATCTTGCCGCATTCACTGGCGAAGCCCAAACTCCCGCGCGATCGCAATGCGGTCCGTGATGCCGATGGCCTGCGGCGCAAGCCAGTCGGGGGGATCAAAGGGGCGTGCCCCTTTGCCGCCGGAGGCGCGCTTGCCTTCCCTGGACTGCCGTGGCGGAGCCGATCGGACTCTGCTCTAGGGTCGAACCGCAAAGGCCGACGGGCCGGGGGTGCGCAATGGGGCCGCCATATGGGCGAAATCGCAGAGCAGGCGGCGGGTGTCCCGTGGGTCGATGATCTCCTCGATCCAGAACGCCTCGGCGGTGCGGAATGGCGAACGCAGATCGTCGAGGCGCTTTTTGATCTTTTCCAGATGCGCGACAGGATCATCGGCCGCCTCGATCTCCGCCTTGTAGGCCGCCTCGATGCCACCCTCCAACGGCAATGATCCCCAGGCCGCCGACGGCCAGGCATAGCGCGTCGCCAACCGGTTCTGCGGCTGGTGCGCCAATCCGCCAACGCCGAAAACGTTACGTATGATGATGCTGCACCACGGCACCGTCGTCTGGTTGATCGCGGTGAGCGCGCGCATCCCCCAGCGGATCGTCGCCGCTCGTTCGGCCACCAACCCAACGGCGAAACCGGGGCAATCGACCATATGGACCACCGGCAGATGAAACGTCTCGGCCATGTCGAGGAAGCGGATGATCTTCTGGCACGCCGCCGCATCCCAGGCACCGCCGCCATAAAGCGGATCGCCAGCCATCACCGCCACCGGCCAGCCATCGAGGCGGGCAAGTCCGGTGATGATCGACTTGCCGAAGCCCTGCCCCATCTCAAAGAACGAGCCATGATCGAACAGCATCTCGATGATGCGGCGCGTGTGATAGGCGCGCAGCTTGTCGCGCGGGATGGCCGAAATCAGCTTCTCCTCGCGATGATTGCGGTCCAGCCGCGCCGGCCCGCGCGGCGGCAACTCCCATACGGACGACGGCAGGTAGGAGAGGAACTTCCGCGCGCAGGCGAAGGCCTCCTCCTCCGTTTCGGCCGCGTGATCGACCGCGCCGCACGCAACCTGGATCTGCCAGCCCCCCAGCTCCTGCTTGGTGCGCGGCTCGCCAAGCTGCTCCACCACCGGCGGCCCAGCCACGAACACCGCCGAAATCTCCTTCACCATCACCGAGTAGTGGCTCGCCACCAGCCGCGCCGCGCCGAGACCAGCGACCGAACCGAGACCGAGGCCGACGACGGGCACTTTGGCCATATTGGCGACCGTCAAATCCGATCCGCTGGCGGAATACACCCCGCCCGGCAGATTGGCCCGCCCGGTGGTTTCGATCGTCTTCACCGAGCCGCCACCGCCGGAGCCTTCGATGATACGGATCATCGGCAGGCGAAACTGGCCGGCCATGTCCTCGGACATGCGAAATTTATGCGGGATCGAACTATCCGCCGAAGCCCCACGCACGGTGAAATCATCGCCGCAGATCACCACCGGCCGGCCATCGACCGTGCCACGGCCAAACACGCAGTTGGCCGGCGTCAATTCGGTAAGGTTGCCGTCGTCATCGTATTTCGCCTTGCCGGCGATCGCGCCAAGCTCGTGGAAGCTGTCATCATCGAGCATGCTGTCGATGCGCTCCCGCACCGTCAGCCGGCCACCCTTGTGCTGGCGTTCGACACGCTCCCGCCCGCCCATCTCGCGCGTCAACGCCGCGCGCTTGCGCAGTTCTTCGAGTTCGGGTTCCCAACTCATTGGTCGCTTCGTCTCCGTCGCCCCATCGGCGGGGCGTTGCCGGATCGTATGGCCCGCGAGGCGGATGGGGCAAGAGTGCCTGCTCTGGGCAGCGCCGCCGCGCCGTCCTATTCTGCCGCCATCACCGTGCCGAACAGGAGCCCTCCCATGCAGAACAGCGAACGCATCTGGCAACTCGTCGATGTCCGGAAGGACAACTATGAGGCTCTCAGCGATCGCATCTGGGACCAGCCGGAGATCGCCTACAACGAGTATGCCGGCGTCGCCGAGCACACCGCCATGCTCGAACAGGAAGGCTTTCGCGTCACCACCGACCTCGCGGGCATCCCCACCGCGGTGATGGGCGAGGCTGGCGAAGGCGGCCCGGTCATCGCCATTCTCGGTGAATACGATGCGCTGCCCGGCCTTAGCCAGGAAGCCGGCATCGCCGAACCCCGCCCGCTGCCCGGCGACGGCATGGGCCACGGTTGCGGTCACAATCTGCTCGGCTCCGGCGCCCTGCTGGCCGCCGCCGCGGTGAAGGACTGGCTCGCCGAACAGGGCATCAAGGGCCGCGTGCGCTACTACGGCTGCCCGGCCGAAGAAGGCGGGGCGGCGAAATCCTTCATGGTGCGCGCCGGCTGTTTCGATGACGTCGATATCGCCATCACCTGGCATTCGATGCCGTTCGTCGGGGTCAACGACGCGATGAGCCTCGCCAATACGCGGATGGATTTCTCCTTCCACGGCCGCGCCAGCCACGCCGCCGCCTCGCCCCATCTCGGCCGCAGCGCGCTCGACGCGGTCGAGCTGATGAATGTCGGCGTCAACTACATGCGCGAACACATGCCCTCCGACGCGCGCATTCATTACGCTATGCTGGAAACCGGCGGCGTCGCGCCCAACGTCGTGCAGTCGTTCGCCAAGGTGCGCTACGCCATCCGCGCGCGCGACCTGACCGAAATGAACGCGTTGGTCGAACGCGTGAAGAAAGTGGCCGAGGGCGCGGCGCTGATGACCGAAACACGGGTGGAAATGCAAACCATCAGCGCCGTCTCCAACCTGATGGGCAACACCCCACTCGACCAGGCCATGCACGCCAACCTCTCCCGCCTCGGCCCACCGATGTTCGACGCCGAGGACCGCACATTCGCCGAGGAAATCCGCGCCACGCTGACCCCGCTCGACATCGCCGCCCAGTATCGTCGCGCCGGCCTGCCGATCCGCCAGGACCAGCCGCTGGCCGATTTCATCGTCCCCCTCGGCCTGCGCGGCGAGCCGATGCTCGGCTCCACCGACGTCGGCGACGTCTCCTGGAAAGTCCCGCTGGTGCAGGCCGACGGCGCCACCCTGGCGATCGGCACCCCGTTCCATTCCTGGCAACTGACCGCACAAGGCAAATCCCCGCTGGCCAAGAAGGGCATGGTCCACGTCGCCAAAGTGATGGCCGGAACCGCCATCGACGCCCTGCAAGACCCCGATCTCATCACCCGCGCGAAAGCCGACCTGGCCGAACGCACGCGTGATAACCCCTACATCTCTCCCCTCCCCGCCGACGTCATGCCCCCGATCCGCCGGGCACGCTGAGGGGCCCTGCGTCCCTACCGTCCGCTCATCACGTCCAGGCTGGGTTCCACGGGTAGGGGGAGGTTCCTTCCAGCATCCCCGTCATTTCCTTGCGGTAGCCGGTCAGGATAAAGAAGCGCCCGAGCGGCGGATCGCGATGGTGAGGTCCGGGGGATCAAAGGGGCGTGCCCCTTTGCCGCCGGAGGCGCCCTTGCTTATCCTACTTGCAACTCGCCGGGTCAGTGGCAAACGCCGCGCGGCGGCTGCCATCGCTGAAACAGCCCTCGACCCACTCCCCGGTATAGCTGCCGGTCGGATCGATCAGCGTGCCCGGACCGTTGGGTTTACCATTGCGAATGATGCCGTCGAACTTGCGACCGTCAGCGAGAACGAGCGTGACCGGGCCCTCGAGCGCGTCATCCTTGAACTCCCCCTCCATCCGATCACCAGCGGCCGTCGTCAGCACGCCCCGTCCATTCTTCTGGCCGTTGCGCCACATGCCCTCGTAGCGGCCCGCCGGCTCCACGAGCACGCCGCTGCCGTTGAAATCGTCATCCTTGAACTCGCCCTCGTAGCGCGTGCCGTCCGGCAGCAGATAGACGCCGCGGCCGTTCATCCGCCCGTCCTCCATGCCACCGTCATAGCGCTGCTCGACCGTGCCGGCCCGCCAGATCAGCGTGCCCGTGCCGCTGGCCAACTGCCCCTTGCAGCCGCCGCTCCAGGTCGCGGTTTCATCGGCGGACGGCGACTGGTTCCAGACGAAACACCCCTTGCCGACAGGTGTCCAGCCGGGAATGCCCGGCGCCGCGCGCGGCGTTTGCGCCTGCGCCATCCCGAACGCTCCCCACCCAAGCATGAGCAGCACCAGCAGGGCACGGCGAACGGCGCTCATGCGAACACCGCGGCAATCGCGGCAGGATCGACGTCCGCGAGTCGTGCCGGCGCCCATTTCGGCGTTCGGTCCTTGTCGACCAGCATGGCGCGCACACCCTCGGCGAATTCCGGATGCACGGATATGTGCCGCGTCAGCGCGAACTCGGAGGCAAGGCAGCCGCGCAGGTTCAGCTTGCCCCCCCGACGGATAGCCTCGAACGACCAAAACACCGCGGAAGGCGAGACATGCTGCAAAGCCGTCAACGTCTCGGCCGCCCACGCCGTGCCCTCCGCCTCCAGGGCCGCAACAATGCCGGCAACGCTGTCGGCGCCGAAGCAGCGATCGATGGCGTCCCGATGCGGCGCCAGGCTGAACGGCGGCAAGGCGGCGGCGTGGGTCGCAACTGCGGCGGGCCCATCGCGCGCAATGTCAGCGGCGAGCGTCGCCATCAGGGCCTTCGGCACGAAATGTGTGGCGATGCCGGCATGCACTGCATCCGCGCCATGCAGCCGCGCGCCCGTCAGGCCGAGATACATGCCGAGCGCGCCGGGCAGACGGGGCAGCATGAAGGTCGCGCCGACATCCGGGAACAACGCGATCGCCGTCTCCGGCATGGCGAACATGCCGGCCTCTGACGTCACCCGGATCTGCCCATGCACGGACAAGCCGATGCCGCCACCCATACAAACGCCGTCGACCAGGGCAATATAGGGCTTGGTATATTCGTCGATCATCGCATTCAGCGCATACTCCTCGCCGAAGAACGCCGCGACCGCCTCATGCTCGCCGGCCAGCGCATGGGCGCGAATGGCACGAATGTCACCGCCCGCGCAGAACGCCTTGCCCCCCGCACCCTCAACGACCACGGCATGCACCGCCGGATCGTCGCGCCACCGCACGAGCGCCGCGGTCATCGCGCGGATCATGCCGATATCCAACGCGTTCAACGCCTTGGGACGGTTCAACAGGATATGGCCAATGCGGCCCTGACGAGTGGCAATGACGGTGGCGTCGGACATGCGGGTTCTCACGGCGGTTGTGGTGGGCCGCATATAGCCCCGCAGGAGTTTATCGGCCAGATGCAAGGCATCCAGGCTCGGCGGCAGACCCTCAGACGCGGGAAGCACCACACCACGCACTCGCCAAAGCCGATGGGCGCAACCCCCCGGCGGCGGGGCTGAACCCGCCAAAGGGGAGGTTCTGTAGCGGAAACGCGTCATGGCCGTTGGCCGAGCCGACCCAGCTTCGGCGCGAGGCGTCGTGCGTGAGGTCGGTCATCGTTGCTTGCCAATTCCGTTCCAGCACGCATCATAATCTGTCTGAAGCTGGGCGCAGGTCATCGCGAAGACGCTCGGGACCAGCACCCGACTAGTCTCGAACATGAAGGCCAGCGTGCCCCCCAGCTTGTGCGGCGCCAGATCACCCGCCATCGCCCGTGCGGTGGTCGCCGCATCCGGCCCATGCGCACTCATCAGCCCGTGCAGACTGACGCCCCCGGGCAGAAACCCCTCAGCCTTGCCATCATAGACGCCACGCACCAGCCCCATGCACTCGTTCATCACGTTGCGATGGAACCAGGGCGGGCGGAACGTATCCTCGGCCACCATCCAGCGCGGTGGGAAAATGACGAAATCCATGTTCGCCCGCCCCGGTGTCTCGGTCGGCGCGGTCAGCACGGTGAAGATCGACGGATCGGGATGGTCGAAGCTGACGGTGCCGATCGCCATGAAACGGTCCAGGTCGTATTTACAGGGAGCAAGATTGCCATGCCACGCCACAACGTCGAGCGGCGAGTGGTCAAGCTCCGTCACCCACAGCTTGCCAAGGAATTTCTGCACCACCTCGGTGGCCTCGTCACGATCCTCGAACCACGCCACGGGCGAGAGGAAATCGCGCGGATTGGCCAACCCATTCGCCCCGATCGGGCCGAGATCGGGCAGCCGCATCACGGTGCCATGGTTCTCGCCGACATAGCCCCGTGCCGTGGCGTCGCGCAGTTCAACCCGCATCCGCAGCCCACGCGGAATAATGGCGATCTCGCCAGGCCCGACATCGAGCAGCCCCAGCTCGGTCGCAATTCGCAACCGGCCATGCTCAGGCACGATCAGCATCTCGCCATCGGCGTTCCAGAATATCCGCCGCATTGAGCAATTGGCGGCATAAACATGCAGGCTCACCCCATCCGCATAGGCACCCTCGGCATTCGCGCCCATGGTGACGAGGCCGGCGAGAAAATCGGTCGGCCCGGCCGGCAGCGGCAACGGGTCCCAGCGCATCCGGTTCGGGTCGGGTGCCGCGAGCGGCCCGCCGAACAGCGCATCAGGCATCCGGCGATAGAGCGGATGATTGGCCGACGGACGTAGCCGATACAGCCACGACCGCCGACTCTCCATCCGCGGCACGGTAAACGGCGTGCCCGAAAGCTGCTCGGCATAAAGGCCATGCGCCGGCCGCTGCGGTGAATTGCGCCCAACCGGCAGCGCCCCAGCCAGCGCCTCGGTGGCAAATTCGTTGCCGAAACCCGATTGCATGGCCAGCGCGACACTCGCAATGGTATCCATGTCCCGTCCCCTTGAAGCCGCGTTGATCGTTCTACCCAAAACCTATCGAAAGCACTCAGGCACACAGCGCCTGCAACGCCGTCGGCCGCAGCAACACAAGATGCCCCTCGACCTGATCCACCACCCCCGCATCGCGCCAGATGCGCAACTGCTTGTTGACACTCTCGCGCGAACTGGCAACCAGGTTCGACAAATCACGCTGCGACAACTTAAGGCCGATCCGCACCCCACCGCCCGGCGCCGCTCGCCCGTAATCCTCCGCCAGCTTGCTCAGCAACCGCGCCAGCCGCGCCGGCAGATCGAGCAAAGCGATCTCCTCCAGCGCGTTGCTGGTCCGCCGCAGGCGGTCGCACAACACCACCAGCAGTCGCTCGGCCATCACGTGGTTGCTGAGCACGAACGGCAAAAAATGCCGCCGCTCCACGACCAGCACCGTGGTGTCCTCGATCGCCACCGCATCTGCACTGCGCGGCTTGCCGTCGAGCAGCGCAATCTCACCAAAAATCTCGCCGGGGCCAATGACGTTCAGCGTCACCTCCTTGCCCTCCGGCGAGATGTTGCCAATCCGAATACGTCCGACCAGCACGGCCATCATGCTCGTCCCCGGCGCTCCCTTGGAGAACACGTTTGCCCCCTTCGCAAACCGCCGCTCGGTCGCGAAACCGAGGATCGTGTCGACCTCCTCCGGCCCCATGGCACGGAAGAACGCGCTGGCCAGCAGCGCGTCGCGCTTCATCTGCGCATCGATACGCAACGCCGCCACAGCCTATGCCAGAGCGCGCTCGACGATCCGCTGCGCCTCACCCAGCGCCGCGACCAGACGATTCTGCCCGCGCATCAACTCCACCAGCGCGACCCGGCGCAGATGATCATCGCCGATCTCGGCGAGATCGCCGGCCACCGCGATCGTCGGCAATGGCTGCACGGTGTAGGCGGGGTCGTGCCGGAAGCGCGGCGTCTGTGTATAGTTGATCGGCACCAGCACGCGGGCCAGTTCGTGCAGCGCCGCATTGCGCCGGGCGATGGCTGCACCTGGAAGTCTCGCCAACGCCGCCTTCAGCCCAGCGACCGCAGCGCGCGAAGCGGACAGATCGGCCAGCCCCTTGGAGGCCGCCGCATAGCCGTCGATTGTGGCGGCAAATTCGTCACACGTAGCCACCCAGTCAAACGGCAGCACCTCCGCATTGGCTACCCGCAGAGCCGACAGCAGGTAGATTTTCATGTCGGTCAAGAGAATGTCGCGATCCGCGATCTCGATCGTATCGTTCTCGGTATGCCAGGCAATGTTCGCCCCGCAGCCGGACACGTCGTAGTAGTTCTTCTCCCGCCGCACCGCTTCCGGCATCGTCGAACTGAGCATGAAAAAGCTCGGCAGGCCGATGTTGTTGAAACTGTAGTCCCCGGCTTGCGGCGGTCGCATCGTCGCGATCTCGGCATCCGGCACGATATCGCGGATCACGCCCGCGGCGATATGCGCGCTCTCGGTGAAGGCCCGCGTCTCATGATAGCTGGTCGCCCACCGGCAGCCCGGGCTGTCGCAGTTGATCTGGGCGAGACAGTTGCGATCGAGATCCTGCGCGAAGGCGTCCGTGAACCAGGTCGATCCGGCATAGCGGCCGGTCGAATGGCCCGGCCACCAGGCGATCTTGACCGACCGTTTCAGCCGCGCCCGGTTCTTCCACAACACCCTCGCCAGTTCCATCAACGTCGCGTCCCCGGTGGCGTTGTCGCCCACGCCGACATCCCAGCTGTCGTAATGCCCGTGCACGAGGACGAATTTCTCCGCATCCTCCGCCCCGGGAATGGTAACGACCGGGACATTCTGGGTGAACCAGCCCTCCAGCAGATCGGTGCGGATCGTCGCCTCCCCGCCGGCTGCCGCCAGCGCGATCAGCTTCTGCCCATCGGGATTGTTCATTGCGATCACCGGAATTTTCGGCTTGCGCGCCATGTCCTGCAAATCCGGGCTGCCCCACACCGTCGTGCAGGTGCCCCAATGGATGTCGATCCCCGGATTGACCGCGATCAGCCCGATGCCGCCCCACTCCTCGATCAGGCTGGTCAACGCGGGGTTGCCGAACCCCTGCATGATCACGATGTTGCCGCCGACTAGGCGCTTGGCTTCTGCGATGGAGGCAATGCTGCCGCCGAACAGCGTCTTCACGTCACGATTATAGCTGCGCAGCGCCTTCGGATTGGCCTTCAGGCTGACCAGTCTGCCGGTCACACCGTCAGGCGCGGGCATCGCCGAGGACGGCGGCTTGGCGCGATAGGCGATATTGCCCGCCGTCACCGACGCCGAAAGCGGGATCGAAAGGTAAATCTCCGGAGCATGCATCTCCACCGGAACGCCGACCGCCCGCAGCCGCCCGGCGATCACTTCGGCCGCGGCATTCACATCCTCCGGCCGCCAGCGCGGCATGGTCGAGAACGTCTCGACCAGCGCCCAGGGCATATCGAGGGTGATGTCATCGAGGAAAGCCTGTTCGGCCGCGCTGATCGCCATGTCATTTCTCCGCCTGTGCAGCAATGGCAACACTGTTTTCGCTCACAAGCAAGATCGCCCTTGAACAACCGGGCGCATGGCCCTTCAATGGGGCAACACCAGATACCCGGGGGCTCAAGCAATGTGGCGTTCTCTCCTCGCACTGACGACGTGCATTCTGCCGTCACTGGCATGGGCCCAGGCCGCCGGCGACCCGGTTCGCCCACTCGTCATCCTCACCCGCCCGCAGGCCGCTGCCCCGCAGGAATACCAGTCCGCCGAGATCATGGCGCAGGCGTTCAAGCAGCTCGGCCTGCAAATCTCGCTGCGCCCGCTGCCCGGCCAGCAATTCTCCCAGATCGTCTGGTACGAGCGCCAGCGCTGGGACGCGACGATGTGGCAGATGGTCGGTCGCCCCGAGCGTTCCGACCCCGATGAACTAACCTACAACCTGTTCCATTCGGCCAATGCCGCCACCGGCTATGACTTCGTCGGCTACATCAACCCCGACTACGACAAGCTCGCCGAAGCCCAACGCTCCGAGCTCGACCCGATCAAGCGCCAGGCGCTGATCCGTGAGACGCAGGAAATGATCAACCGCGACCAGCCCTATGGCTACATGGTCCACCCGATCAACCAGTTCGCCATGAACAAGGCGCTGTTCGACGACAAGACGCTGGTCGACCAGGCCGGCATCGGCATTCGCAATTTCTGGAGCTGGATCAACCTCACACCGAAGGGCGAGCAGAAGGACATCGTCGTCAATTCAACCGCCCCCTCCGCCACGCTCAACCCGTTCTACATTCCGGGTGCCCAGGGTTCCTGGGTCACGGAACTGGTCTGGGACCGCTTCATGCGCATCGACCCGGATGGCCTGCCGCGCCCCTGGGCCGCAGCAACCGTTACGCGCCCCACGACGACCACCGTGGAGCTCACTCTGCGCGACGATATGAAGTGGCATGACGGCAGCCCGGTCACGATCGATGACGCCGTGTTCAGCCTCATCGCCCCCGGCGTCGGCGACAAGTCGCCGATGTATAAGCCCTTTGTTGTGAACATCGCCAATGTCGAGACGACCGGACCGAAGTCGCTGCGCATCACGCTGAAACGTCCCGATGCCGCCTTCCTGACGACAACATTGTCCAAACTAAACCTGGCGCCGAAGAGGATTTGGGACCCGATCCTCACCGGGCTGAAAGACAAGCCCGAGAATCTCGAAAGCGTGCAGGAGCCGAAGCCACTCGGCTCCGGCCCCTACCGGATGGTCCGTTTCTCGCTCGCCGAGGAGATCGTACTCGAAGCCCATCCGGACCATTGGTCCAAGCCGAAGGCCGCGCGCTGGATCATGCGCGTAACACCGAACATCGAGGCCACGCTGGGCGCATTGCGGCGCGGCGAGATCAACTTCCTCGGCGACTACACGGGCGACCCGAAGCTGCTCGCCGATCTCGCCAAATCCAATCCGAACATCCACGTCGCGAGAACGGTGGATATCGGAATCAACTTCCTCGCCTACAACGAGCGCCGCCCGCCATTCAATGACGCAGCGTTTCGCCGCGCCTTGTCAGCCGCGATCGACCGCGAGGAAATCGCGAGCGACGCCTGGGGCGGCGCTGCTCTGCCGTCCAACTCCCATGTCTCGCCAGCACTCAAATTCTGGTACGCCGAGGGGATCGAAAAGCGCGTGCCTGGTGGCAACCTCGAAGGAGCAAAGAAGCTCCTCAAGGACGCCGGCTACGTGCTGGTCAACGGCCGGCTGCACTATCCCGCGGGTGTGAAGGAAACCACGGCAGTCTACCAGTAAGCGCCGTCCGCACGAAACTCCCCGCGTGGCGCGTCATCTTCGCGAAAGGCTGGTCCACCTCCTGCTCGTGCTCTGGGCGGTGGCAAGCTTGACGTTCCTGATGTTCCGGCTGATGCCGGGCGATCCCTCGTTGAACTTCCTGTCGCCGCAGTTCAACGAGGAAATGCGCCTGGCCCTGCTGCGCAGCTTCGGGTTGGACAAGCCACTCTGGGAACAATACCTGATCTACTTCGCCAACATCCTGCGCGGCGATTTCGGCGTCTCCTTCATTCAGAAGCGCCCGGTGTTCGACATCCTGTTCGAGGCATTGCCGAACACCGTTGTGCTGACGCTGACATCGCTGATCTGCGCCTACACGATCGGTATTCTCGCCGGCGCCTTCCTGGCCTTCCGCCGCGGCGGGTTGGCCGAAGCCATTGCCATACCCGCAGCACTCGCCACCCGGTCGGCACCAGAGTTCTGGTTGGGCATGCTCCTGCTCGCCGCCTTCGCTTTCCAGTTCGGCTGGTTCCCGACCGGCGGCGCGGCAAGCCCCGGCGCGCACATCACCACCTTTGCCGAACGGTTCACATCGCGCGACTTCTGGTGGCACTTGTGCCTGCCCGCAGCGACATTGACACTTTATCTGCAAGGCCTGCCATTGCTGCTGATGCGCGCCACGATGCTTGAAGTCCTCAACGACGAATTCATTACCATGGCCCGAATGAAAGGCCTGTCCGGCTGGTCCATCGTCATGCGCCACGCCGCCCGCAATGCGCTGCTGCCCGTCGTCACCGCCTTCGCGCTCGGCCTTGGTTCTTCGATCGGCGGCAACGTCGTGATCGAAACGGTATTCGCCTGGCCGGGCATCGGCCGCGTGCTGGTGGGCGCCGTGCAATCGGCCGATTATCCGCTGGCGCAAGGTGCATTCATCATGATCGCCTTTGTTCTCGTCACCATGAATACAATCGCCGACCTCGCTTATGCGGCGCTCGATCCCAGGGTTTCCGTCGGTGCCCGGCGCTAGCGCCCTCCTCCGCTTTCTGCGCGGCGAACCCTTCGCGGCCGTGGGGGCGGCGATCTATGCGATCATCGTCGCCGGCGCACTGCTGGCCGATCGCATCGCGCCCTACAACCCCCGCGAGATCTTACGCGTCAATCGCCGCATCGCCCGCTACGTTGAGATATCGCCGGAGTTCTGGCTCGGCACAACGGCATCAGGGCGTGACGTGTTCAGCCAACTCATTCACGGCACCCGCGCGGCGCTCGAAGTGGGCCTCACCGCCGCCATCGCGGTCGTCGCCATCGGCACACTGCTCGGCCTGCTCGCGGGCTATCTCGGCGGCTGGGTGGACAAGTTGGTGACCCGCGCGGCCGACATGGTGCTCGGCCTGCCGTTCCTGCCCTCGATGCTCGTCCTCGCCGCCCTCACGCGGCCGGGCACGTCGACCGTGATCTTTACCGTCACGCTGCTGCTATGGCCGAACACCGCGCGGGTCATCCGCAGCCAGGTGCTCAGCCTTCGCGAACGCGCCTGGGTGGAAGCCGCGCGCGTCACCGGCTGCTCGAGTGCCCGCATCATGTTCGTGCATGTGCTGCCGCAGGTGTTGCCGCTCGCCGCCCTCTATGCCTCCGTCGCCATCGGCTGGGCCATCCTCGCCGAAGCCGCCGCCTCCTTCCTCGGCTTCGGCGATCCGGAAGTTGTGAGCTGGGGCGTGATGTTGCAGGACGCCTACGCCAGCCAGGCGCTCTCGCGCGGGGCCTGGAACTGGTTCGTGCCGCCCGGCCTGGCCATCGTGCTGATGGTGCTCGCCGGGTTCATGATTTCGCGCGGATCAGAAAAATTGCTGTTCCCCAAACTGGGAGACAAGTAATTCTCCTCTCCGTTCGCAATCTCGGCATCCACTATGCTTCGCGCGCCGGCGCCGTCCGTGCCGTCGATGGCGCCGATCTCGATGTTCCCGCAGGGTCCATCGTCGGGCTTGTCGGTGAAAGCGGCTGCGGAAAATCGACCCTGGGTCGTGGTCTCATGGGCGTGTTGCCTGACGCCGCACGCATTGCCGAAGGCGAAATTCATTTCGAGGGCCGCGATCTACTGACGCTTTCCGAACGCGAGCGACGGGCTTTGCGCTGGCGACGGATGTCATTCATTCCGCAAACCGCAATGAACGCGCTCGACCCCGTGCTTCGGCTGCGCGTCCAGATGCTCGAGGTTCTCCGCGAACGCGGCGGCCTCGGCGCGGCGGCGGCCCTGGCACGGGCGGAAGCTTTGTTCCACCAGGTCGGCCTCGACCCCGCCCGTCTCGCCGATTATCCGCATCAGTTCTCCGGTGGCATGCGCCAGCGCGCGTCGATAGCCCTGGCCCTCGCCCTTGATCCAGCCCTGGTGATTGCCGACGAACCGGTCACGGCACTCGATGTCATCGTGCAGCGCCAGGTCCTCGATGTAATGCGCGAACTACAGTCCCGCCTGGGCATCGCGATGATACTGATCACCCACGACATGGCGGTTGTTGCCTATGCGTGCGACCGCGTCGCGGTGATGTATGCCGGCCGGATCGTCGAATCGGGCCGCGCCGCGGATGTGCTGGAGCGGCCCTTGCATCCCTACACGATGGGCCTCACCCACGCCTTCCCCGACGTTCACGGCGGAACCTCCTCCCTCGTGCCGATCGACGGCGCACCGCCGATCCTGATCGACCCGCAACCGGGTTGCCGGTTCTCGCCGCGCTGCCCGTTTGCATTGTCTCGTTGCCACACAGAAACACCGCCACCCGTCGCCGAAGCTGGCCATAGTGTCTCGTGCTTCCGCGCTGGAGACGCCGCTTCGTTGCGGGTCGCAGCCGCCGATCCGGCCACCTGGGCCGCCGCATGAGCGCAGTGATCACGGCGGAAGGCCTCGCAAAAACCTTCCGAATGCGCGGACGCGAGGTCCATGCGGTCCAGCACGTTTCGCTCTCGGTCAGTGCCGGCGAGGCCGTCGGCATTGTCGGCGAGAGCGGCTGCGGCAAGACAACGACGGCAAGGATGCTGCTGCGCCTCGAAGACCCCACCGCTGGACACATAACCTTCGAGGGGCAGGACATCACGGCCTTGCGCGGCGCCGCACTCCTGCCCTTCCGCGCCCGTGCGCAGCTCGTCTTCCAGAATCCGTTCGACGCGCTCAATCCACGCTTCACAATCCGCCGTTCCCTCGCCGAACCGCTACGCAATTTCGGCGTTCCCGCCAGCGAACATCCGGCACGGATCGAAGCGGTGATGCAGCGCGTCCGCCTCACACCCTCCGCCGCCTGGCTCGATCGCCACCCGCACGAACTCTCCGGCGGCCAGCTCCAGCGCGTCGTCCTCGCCCGCGCCCTCATCCCCGGTCCACAACTCATCGTCGCCGACGAACCGGTCTCCATGCTCGACGTGTCCGTTCGCGCCGGCATCCTCAACCTGCTGCGCGCCGCCCGCGACGAGCTCGGCCTCGCCGCCATCTACATCAGCCACGACCTCGCGCTGATCCGCTACGTATGCGAACGCACCCTGGTGATGTATCTCGGCCGTGTCGTCGAGGAAGGCCCGACCGCCGCCCTCATCGAGACGCCCGAGCATCCGTACACCCGCGCCCTCGTCGCCGCCGTGCCAGTGCCACGCATCGAACAGGACCGCGCGCCCCTGCCCATCCGCGGCGCCTTGTCCGACAAGCCACTGCAAGGCCCCGGCTGCGCCTTTCGCGATCGCTGCCCTGCCGCCTTCGCCCGCTGCACGGCTGAGGCACCGGCACTACGGGCAATCGCGCCCGACCGCAACGTCGCCTGCCACCTCGGAGACGCCCCATGAGCCGCTGCGATCCTGTCACGCTCGAAATCATCCGCGGCGCCATCCGCGCCGCGCAGTCGGAGATGGAGGCGCTGATCGAACGCACCGCCATCTCCGCCTTCATCCGCGAGAAGAAGGATTTCTACACGGCCCTGTTCGATGCCGACGGCGTCATGGCCGTCGGCTCCAACGTACCCATCTTCGGCGATATCTGCGGCCCGGTGTTCGAGAAATTCCCGATCGAGACCATCAGGCCCGGCGATCTCTACTGGTACAGCGACTGCTATGCCAGCCGCGGCGCCGTTTCGCATTCGAACGATCAGGTCTTCCTCGCGCCGGTCTTCCACGCCGGCAAGCGCGTCGCCTTCGTCATGGGCTGGGCGCATTTCTCCGATGTCGGCGGCATGCGCCCCGGCTCGATCTCGCCCGATGCCACCGACATCTTCCAGGAAGGCATCATCATCCCCGTCACCAAACTCATCGACCAGGGCACAACAAACGACGCCACCCTGGAAATCTTCTACCGCAACTCCCGCTACCCCGCGACCTGCAAGGGCGACACGCGGGCGTTGATGGCGAGCGTCGAACTCGGCATCCGCCGCATGGCCGAAATCGCCGAACGTTTCAGCCCCGCCACCCTGACCGACGCCCTCGCGCAACTCCTCGCCCGCACCGAGGCCCTGGTCCGCAAGCGCCTGCGCGAAACCTTCCCGGTCGGGACCCATCGTTTCACCGACGCGCTGGACACTGACGGCCACGGCTCCGGCCCTGTGCGCATTCGGTTCGCCCTCACCCGCACGCCGGATGACCGCTTCATCCTCGACGCCAGCGAGTCCGACGACCAGACCAAAGGCCCCGTCAACTTCCTGATGAACCGCGACGTCCCCGGCATGGCGCTCGGCCTCTACTTCATCGGCGGCGACCCCGCACAGGTCTGCAACGCCGGCGGCCCGCGCGCGCTCGACGAGATCATCCTGCGCCCCGGCTCCGTCCTGCGCCCGAATTTCCCAGCCCCTCTGGGCATGCGCGGCATGACGATGATGCGCGTCCTCGCCGCCCTGAACGGCCTCATCAACGTCGCCGGCACCCCCGCCCCGGCCGCCCATTCCGCCTACGTCATCATGCTGCTGCGCGGCATGGCGAATGGCAAACCCTTCCTGATGTCCGACGGCATCGGCGTCGGCTACGGCGCCCGCCCGACCGCCGATGGCATCGACACCGTCTATTTCGTCGCCCAGGAAAACTACCCCGTCGAGTTCCTCGAACTCGGCTACCCCGTCCGCCTGACAACCTACAGCGCGCATCGCGACAGCGGCGGCCCCGGCCGCTTCCGCGGCGGCGTCGGTATCGTGCGCGAATACGAAATCCTCGCCGACGAAGCCATTCTCGCCGTTCGCATCGACAGCGTGACCAACCCGCCCTGGGGCGTCGCCGGCGGCCTCAGCGGCGGCGTGGGCGGCGCGATCATCAACCCCCGCCAGCCCGATGAACGCATTCTCCGTCCGCTCTCCGACGGCAACGCGGTCAAGCGCGGCGACATCCTGCGCATCGAAACCGGCGGCGGCGGCGGCTACGGCCACCCCTATGACCGACCTCCGGAGGAGGTACTGCGCGACGTCCAGGACGGCTTCGTCAGCGTCGACGCCGCCGCACGCCACTATGGCGTGGTCCTGCGCGAAGGCGTGCTCGACCTCCCCGCCACCGCCGCCCGCCGCGCCCAGCGCCCCGCTTCCGGCGCCTTCCACCGCAGGGACTATGTCGATGTCATCAGCTGAAACAAAAATCTCGGTGGCCGTCGACATCGGCGGCACCTTCACCGACATCACCCTGCAAGACCCCGCGACCGGCCGCGCCTGGCGCGCCAAAACGCCGTCCACCCCCGCCGACCCGTCGCAGGCCTTCCTGATCGGCGTTCGCCTCGCCCTCGACGCGGCCGGCCTGCCGGCAGAAAGCATTGCGCGGGTGCTGCATGGCACCACGGTTGCCACAAACCTCATCCTCGAAGGCAAGGGTGCGACGACGGCGCTCATCACCACCGCCGGCTTCCGCCACGTGCTCGATATCGGCCGCCAGGACATTCCGCGCCGCGCCAATCTCTACGCCTGGATCAAGCCGCGACGCCCGGTGCCGCCGTCACGCGTGCTCGAAGTGATCGAGCGCGTCGGTCCCGGCGGGGTAGTGCTCACGCCGCTCGACGAAGCCTCGGTTGCCGAGGCGGCCGAAGCCTGCGGCCGCCTCGGCGTGCAATCCGTCGCCATCTGCCTGCTGCACAGCTTCTCCCATCCGGCCCATGAACGACGCGTCGCCGAACTGCTGCGCGCCGCACTCCCGGGCGTCGCGATCACCGCCTCGGTAGACGTGCTGCCGATCGCGCGCGAATACGAGCGAACGCTGGTGACCATCCTCAACGCCTCCGTCATGCCGGCGATCTCCACCTATGTCGAACGCCTCGAACGCCGGCTGGACGAGGCGGGCATCGCGGCCCCGCTACTGCTGATGCAATCGAACGGCGGCGTCGCCGGGGCCGCCGCCATCCGCCGCGCCCCCGCCGTCACCGCCCTCTCCGGCCCGGCCGCCGGCGTGGTTGGCGCCCGCGAAGTGGCCATGGCGGCCGGCATCGCCAACATCATCACCGTCGATATCGGCGGCACCTCGGCCGATATCTGTCTGATCAAGGACGGCAAGATCGGGTTGACCCAACAGGGCAAGGTCGGCGATTGGCCACTCTGCCTGCCAATGGTCGACATGGTCACCGTCGGCGCCGGCGGCGGCTCGATCGCGCGCGTGGCCGATGGCGGCCTCTCCGTCGGCCCGGCCAGCGCGGGCGCCGATCCCGGCCCGGCCTGCTACGGCATGGGCGGCATCGAAGCCACAGTCACGGACGCCCATATCGTGCTCGGCCACTTGCCGCCCGAACTCCTCGGCGGGCGCATGCGGCTCGATAGCGCCGCCGCCGAAGCCGCGATCCGCACCCGCGTCGCCGCCCCCCTCGGCCTCGATCCGCACGCCGCCGCCCGCGGCATTCTCGCCATCGCCGACAACAACATGGTCGGCGCCATCCGCGTCGTCTCCGTCGAGCGGGGCCACGATCCGCGCGACTTCTCCCTCGTCCCCTTCGGCGGCGCCGGCCCGCTGCACGGCTGCGCCCTGGCCGATTTGCTCGGCATCACCACCGTGCTGATCCCCCCCGCCCCCGGCGTGCTCTGCGCCGAGGGCCTGCTGGCGGCCGATCTGCGCGCCGAATTCCAGCGCGCCATGCCCAGCGCCGGCACCCCCGCCGGCACCCCCGACGACACCGCCGACGACACCGCCGCCCGCGCGATCATCGCCGCCCTGCGCACCGAAGCCGCCGCCTGGTTCGACGAGGAACGCGTTCCCGCCGCCGACCGTGGGCTCGAAGACATCGCCCTGATGCGCTACGAGGGCCAAGGCGGCGAGCTTGCCGTCGCCTGGGCCGGCAATGGCGCCGCCACCACCGCCGCCTTCGACGCCGCCCACCAGGCGCTTTACGGCTTCACCCTCAATGCCCCGATCGAACTGGTCACCCTGCGCGTCGAGGCCACCGGGCGGCTGCCGCCCCCGGTGATCGCCGCACCCGCCGCCGTTGCCGGCGCCGCCACCGGCAGCCGCATCGTGCATTTCGCATCAGGCACACAGAACGCCACGGTGTTCGACCGCGCCAGCCTGCCGCCGTGCGCCACGTTCGCCGGCCCGGCCATCCTCACCCAACTCGACGCGACCACGCTGGTTCCGCCCGGCTGGACCGGCGCCGTGCACCCCTCCGGCGCGTTGATCCTGCGGCGCGATCAGGCCGGATAAAATCCCAACCGCGCCGGCACCAGCCCGGCGCAGCCCGCACGGAAATTATCAGGCAGTTCCATCCCGCCGCGGCCATTGAACACCGCGAGCCGGCCATCGGCGGTAAAGAACGCATCCAGGATCGGCCAGATACCGCTGAATTTCGTGTCCATGCGCCTGCGCACGGCACCCAAACACCGCGGGTCAACAGCCCCCGCTGACGGCGGCGCGGATTGCGACTAGACTGCGCGGATGCTCACTGACCTGCCCAACCTGCTGACCCTGTCGCGCATTGCCGCCATCCCCGTGATGGTAGTGCTGGCCGCCCTGCGCCAACCGGGCACCGATGTCGCCGCCTGTGCCGTCTTCTCGATCGCCGCCATCACCGATTATTTCGACGGCAAGCTCGCCCGCGACCGCGCCCAGACCTCCGATCTCGGCCGCATGCTCGACCCGATCGCCGACAAGCTGCTGGTCGCCGCCGCCCTGATGATGCTGGTCGGCATCGGCCGCCTCAGCGCCGCCGGTCTCTATCCGGCGATCATCATCATGCTCCGCGAAATCCTGGTCAGCGGTTTGCGCGAATACCTCGCCGGCATCCGCGTCGGCCTGCCGGTCACGTCGTTGGCCAAGTGGAAGACCGGCTTCCAGATGGGCGCGCTCGGCACGCTGCTGGCCGGCGAACCAGGCGCCATCGTGCTGCATCTCGACTGGCTGCCGGTCGCTTTCATCGGCGAGGCGATGCTGTGGATCGCCGCCGCCCTGACGCTCGCCACCGGCTGGGACTACCTCGTCGCCAGCCTGCATCACGCCGCCGACCCGACTCGCAACGAACCACTATGAGGATGCCCGCGTGAAGATTTTGGGCCTCACCGGCTGGTCCGGCAGCGGCAAGACCACGCTGCTGACCGCCATGCTGCCCCATATGATCGCCGCCGGCCTGACCGTCTCGACCATCAAGCACGCCCATCACGGCTTCGACCTCGACCAGCCAGGCAAGGATAGCTGGCGCCACCGCAGCGCCGGCGCGCGCGAGGTGATGATCTCCTCGGGCCGGCGCTGGGCGTTGATGCACGAACTCGACGGCCCCGAACCCAGCCTGCCCGACCTGCTCCAGCGCCTCGCCCCGGTCGATCTCGTGCTGGTCGAAGGGTTCAAGGCCAATCCCCACCCCAAGATCGAGGTGTACCGCCCCAGCCTCGGCCGTCCGCCGATCTGGCCCGGCCGCACCGATATCGTCGCCATTGCCGCCGACGCCCCAGTCGATGCTACCGACCGGCCCGTGCTGCCGCTGAACGACCCCGCCGCCCTGGCCGCCTGGGCCTTGGCTTTCCTGAAGTCCGGCCTTCCTGGACACTCATTTTGCGCCGCACCATAATTCTTCATCTCACCGGGCTTGAGTGTCGGCCCACCCGGGGGCACAGTCGCCACGCCGACAGCCAGCGCCTCACGGCCACGCCCGATTCCCGGGTGGCCGTTGCACGCGAAAAGGATTTCCTACCGATGCGGCCTATCGCCCCGCTTGGCCTGCTCCTGCTACTCTCCGCCTGCAATAGTGTCGGCAACCCCCTCGACGGCTTCGGCGGCTTCCTGGGCGACACGATTTCGTTCCAAAGCAACCCCAATCGCCCCATCCCCGAAAGCGACAACATCCGCCGGGTGATGGGCCAAGAGGTGGAGAACGAGCCGATCCTGTCGGAAACCGGCAACATCTGGCCGGCCATGCCGCGCGTCGAACCCACCCGCATTACCCTCGAACAGGCGCCCCCCGCCCACCCGATGGCCGCGGCCCCAATCGCGGCCCCAATCGCGGCCCCAGTCGCAACACCCACGCCCGCAACACCCACGCCCGCAACACCCACGCCACTCGCCCCCACACCCGTCGCGCCGCCCCCGCCGCCGCCCCAGCCGCCGCCCCAGCCGCCGACCGTGGCAGCCCCCGTCATCCCCCCGGCCACCGCCATCACCTCCGGCACCACGCTCGCCACCGCCAAGGGCCCGGCGATCCTCACCACCGGCGCCAACGGCATCATCAACTACACCCTGCCGAGCGGCGCCACCGGCCGCGCCATCAACAACGGCAATGGCACGATGACCCTGATCGGCACCGATGGCACGGTGATGTCGGCCCCGGTGCCGCGCTAAGGCCATGCTGCACATCCTCTATTTCGCCTGGCTGCGCGAACGCATCGGCCTCGCCGAGGAAACCGTCACGCCTCCGCCGGGCATCACCACCGTCGGCGCCCTGATCGCCTGGCTACGCACCCGCAGCCCGGGCCACGAGGCGGCGCTCTCGACCGGCCGGGCCGTGCGCTGCGCCGTCAACCAGGACTTCGCCCAGCCCAACGCCACGGTGAACCCGGGCGACGAGATCGCCTTCTTCCCGCCCGTCACTGGCGGCTGAGATGGCCACGATCCGCGTGCAGCGCGAGGACTTCGACGTCACCGCCGAGATTGCCGCACTCACCGCCGGCCGCACCGATATCGGCGGCATCGGCAGTTTTATCGGCACCGTGCGCGATACCGCCGGCGGCCGCACGATCACGGCGATGACCCTCGAACACTATCCGGCGATGACCGAACGCGCCCTGGCCAGCATCGCGGCGGACGCCGCCACCCGGTGGCCGCTGCTCGGCTGCACCCTGATCCACCGCGTCGGCACGCTGCTGCCCGGCGCCAACATCGTCCTCGTGCTCGCCGCCTCGCCGCACCGCCACGCGGCGCTGGAGGCCACGGCCTTCCTGATCGACTGGCTCAAGACCCGCGCGCCCTTCTGGAAGAAGGAGCGCTTCACCGACGGCACCGAAGCCTGGGTCGACGCCCGTGAGGCCGACGAAGCCGCCGCCGCACGCTGGGCCACCCCACCTTCCGCCTGACCACCTTCACCAAGCGTTCATCATTTCCGGCGAGTCTGACCGCGGTCACAAAAGGTGCCGCCATGTCGCACGCCATGCTGCCTGCCGCCGCTCCCCCCGCGGACGACGCCCCCACGCTGCTCGACCAGCTCATCGCCGCACTCGACAACCATCGCGCCGGTCGCCTCGACAGCGCCGAGGCCAGCTACCGGTCCGTGCTGACCAGCGATCCCGACAATCCCACCGCATTGCGCCTCCTCGGCATCCTGCTGCACGGCACCGATCGCGCCGCCGCCGCCTTGCCCGTTCTCCGCCACGCCCTGCGGATCACGCCCAGCGACACGAATGCGCAGATCGCCCTCGCCGATGTCTGCGCCGCCACCGGCGCCACCGCCGACGCGATTGCCCTCTACCGTCCAGTCATCGCCGCTTCCCCCGGCAACCACGCCGCGCGCGTCAACCTCGCCAATCTCCTGCGCGACACTGGCGATGCTCCAGGCGCGATCATGCAATGCCGCCTGGCCCTCGCCACCGCCCCGCGCCTGGTGCCAGCGCACATCACCCTCGGCAGCGCGCTGCTGGCCGCGGGCAAGGTGATCGAGGCGATCGGCGCCTATCGCACCGCCGTCACGCTCGACAAGACCGCACCCGCCGCCCTGATCGGCCTCGCGATGGCCCTGTTGCGCGACCGCCGGGGCATCGACGCGCTTGATGCCGCCAGCCGCGCCACGCAGTATGCGACTGGCGCACAACTGGCCGAGGCCTGCTTCGTCCAGGGCGTCGCCGAAAGCGCCCTGCGCCGCAGCGATGCCGCCGCAGTCTCCTTGCGCCGCGCCATCGCCGCCAACCCCGGCCACGCTTGCGCCCATCTCGCCCTCGGCAATGCCCTCGCCGACCTCGACCGCCTCGACGAGAGCGAAGCCGCCATCCGCACCGCCATCGCTTGCGATCCCAGCCTGCCGGAAGCCCATGCCAGCCTGGGCTTCGTCCTGACCGCGGGCGGCCAGCCGAGCGACGCCATCGCCGCCTGCACCGCGGCCATCCGCCTTCGCCCCGAGTTCGCCCGCGCCCACTGGAACCGCGCCGTCGCCCATCTGCTCGCTGGCGACTACAAGCAGGGCTGGGCCGACTACGAATGGCGCCGCCACGATCCGCAATTCGCCAACGACTTCCCCGCCCTGCCCGGCACGGCCTGGAATGGCACCGATCTCTGCGGACAGCGTATTCTCATATTCGCCGAGCAAGGCCTCGGTGACGCCATCCAATTCGCCCGCTATCTGCCCGAACTCGCCGCCCGCGGTGCCCACGTGACACTCGCCTGCGCCAAGTCGCTGATACCCCTCCTGGCAACCGTGGCCGGGGTCGCCGCCGCCGTCCCCCAGGACGGTCCATTGCCGCAATGCGATGTCTGGGCCTTCCAGATGAGCCTGCCGCGCCTACTGAATTCAACGCTGGCCACCCTCCCCACCCCCGCAGGCTATCTCGCCGCAGACCCCACCCGCATCGCGCAGTGGCAGAAATCGCCGCCGGCCACTCAGCCGCGGATCGGCCTAGTCTGGGCCGGCAACCCCGCGCATGGCAACGACTCCCGCCGCTCCATTCCGACGACCCTGCTGGCGCCCCTCGCCACCCTGCCGGGGATCGACTGGGTCAATCTGCAAACCGGTGGTCGCGGACCTGAACTCGCGATCATGTACCGCCTCCCCGCCCCCTCCTCCCGGCTCACCGACTTCGCCGAAACCGCCGCCCTGATCGCCACGCTTGATCTGGTGATCACCGTCGACACCGCCGTCGCCCACCTCGCCGGCGCGCTCGGCAAGCCGGTCTGGATCATGCTGCCGCACGCACCGGACTGGCGCTGGATGCTCGACCGCGACGACTCCCCCTGGTACGCCACCGCCCGCCTGTTCCGCCAGGATCGCCCCGGCGACTGGCCCGGCGTCCTCACCCGCGTCGCCAACGCATTGGACAAACTCCAAACCGAATAAGAGTTTTTTGTTTCTTTTTTGCAAAAAAGAAAGCGCTTCTTCTTTTTGAAAAAAGAAGCAAAAACCTTTCATCCCTTTTCTTTCCCTCGCACTCGGCTACCTTGCCCGGGAAACACACGGGGATGACGGCGTGGCGCGGGCGATCAATACGCTGGCCGTCCTGGCCAGCGCCGTTCTTCTGGTATGGCCTGCTCTGCTGAACGCTTACCCGATCGTCTTCAGCGACACCCACGCCTTCCTCGTCCAGGCCAGCCAGCCGCGCATGGTCTGGGACAAGCCCTGGATCTACGGCCCCTTCCTCCTCGCTTTGCACGGCCGCACGACACTCTGGCTGCCTCTCGCCGCCCAGGGCCTCATCCTGTCGCATCTGCTCTGGCTGCTGAACGGGCGCGCCACCGCCGGGCGCCATCTCGCCCTCTGCGCCCTGCTGGCCGCCGGCAGCGCGGCGCCGTGGTTCGCCGCCCTGCTGATGCCCGACATCTTCGCACCCATCACCGTGCTCGGGCTGTATCTGCTGGTCCACGACGATACAATCGGACCATGGCAACGCCGCTGGCTGCTCGCCCTCACCACCTTCGCCATCGCCGCCCACCTCTCCCACCTCCCCCTCGCCGCCGGATGCCTCGCGGTCCTCGCACTCTTCCGCTGGCGCCGAGCCCTATGGGCCACCGCCCCCCTGATCACCGCCCTCGCGCTGCTGATCGCCACCAATGTCGCCGGCTATGGCCGTTTCGCCGTCTCGCCGCACGGCGCGGTATTCGCCCTCGCCCGCATGATCGGCGACAACGTCGCCGGCCCGGTCATCGCCCGCGCCTGCCCAGAAGCCGGCTGGCACCTCTGCACCTGGTCCGGCCGTCTGCCGACCGACAGCGACGATTTCCTCTGGAATGGCGCCGGCCCGGTCTGGACCGCACCCGGCGGCGCGATCGGCTTGGCGCCAGAAGCCGCTGTCATCATCCGCCGCACGATCAGCGAAGACCCCATCGGCGTCCTCCGCGCGGCACTGGGCAACATGGGCACCCAACTCATGCGCGTCCGGCTTGGCGACGCGCTCGGGCCAGACTGGCTCGACGTCTCCATCACCGGCAGCCTGCGTGCCTATTTCCCGCCGGAGGAAATGTCGCGGTTCGCGGCGGGCCTGCAAGCCCAAGGGCGGCTCACCGCCCGGGCGGCGCCACTGAACACACCCCACGCGCTCCTGCTGATCCTGGCCGCGGCGGGAACCCTCATCATCCTCATCCACCCCGCAACGCCAAAGGACCAGCGCGGCCTCGCCGCCCTGGTCCTCGCCGCCCTGCTCGCCAACGCCTTCGCCACCGGCGCCCTCTCCGGCCCGCATGACCGCTACCAGGCGCGCATCGCCTGGCTGGTCCTGCTGCCGCCAGCCCTCGCCGTGTTCAGATCGGCGCGAGGCGCTCGACCTCGGCCGGTGACATCCGCACCAGCCCCTCATAGTCGTTCAGCAGCGTCTCGGTGATCTTGCCCGGGGTGAAATGATACTCTCCGATCTGCCGAACCGGCGTCACCTCGGCCGCCGTGCCGGCCAGGAACACCTCGCTCGCCCGCGCCATCTCTTCCGGCATGATCGTCCGCTCGATCACCTTCATCTGATGGCGCTTGGCGATCGACATCACGGTCCGCCGTGTGATCCCGTCGAGAAAGCAATCCGGCGTCGGCGTGTGGATTTCCCCGTCGATGACAAAGAACGCGTTGGCCCCCGTCGCCTCCGAGATATGCCCGCGCCAGTCCAACATCAGCGCGTCATTGAAACCCTTCGCCTCGGCGGCGTGCTTTGACAGGGTACCGATCATATACAGACCGGTCGCCTTCGAGGCGGTCGGCGCCGTCTGCGGATGCGGCCGCCGCCATTCGGCCATGTCGAGCCGGATGCCCGCCATCTTGTCGGCGCCGAAATACGCGCCCCAATGCCACGTCGCGATGGCCAGATGGATCTTCGTGTGCTGCGCCGACACCGCCAGCATCTCGCTGCCGCGCCACGCGATCGGGCGGATATAGGCATCCTCCAGCCCGTTTGCCTTGACAACCTCGATGCAGGCCGCGTCGATCTCGTCAGCCGTCCAGGGAATGTCGAAGCCGAGGATGCGACCAGACCCCAACAGGCGCTCGGTATGGGCGCGCAGTTTGAAGATGTTTCCGCTATACGCCCTCTCGCCTTCAAACACGCCGCTGGCATAGTGGAGTCCATGCGTCAGCACATGCAATTTCGCCTCCCGCCAGGGGACCATCACCCCGTCGAACCAGATCTGGCCGTCACGGTCATCGAAAGGAAGAAGCGCCATGGTGGCATTCCTTGTAAGATTGTTGCTCAATGCATCGCAGGATAGTAATGCATCCCTCTCTACGTCAACATACCTGTCGTAAATCACGCTCATGCCAGCCATGCCCGAACCGGACGGCGGCACGCGCGACTCGGCGCCAGAAAGGCTGTACCGGATGACCGACCACAAGCCCTCGGGCCCCGCCGGGGCCAATCTCCTGTTCCTGCGCGAGGCCGAAATTCGTGCCGCCCAGGACCTGCTGTTCTTCGCCTATCGCGATTTCACCAACGCCGCGGACATCATCCTCGAAGAACTCGGCCTCGGCCGCGCCCATCACCGCGTGTTGCATTTCATCGGCCGCAATGCCGGCATGTCCGTCGGCGACCTGCTGTCCATCCTCCGGATCACCAAGCAAAGCCTGGCCCGCGTCCTCGGCGCCCTCATCGAGCAGGGCTACGTCGCCCAGGCGCAGGGCCGCGCCGATCGCCGGCAACGCCTGCTGACCCTCACCCCGACTGGCCTCGACCTCGAACGCCGCCTCTATGAGCGCCAGCGCGAACGTCTCGCCGCCGCCTATCGTGAGGCCGGTGCCGGCGCCGTCGACGGCTTCCGCCGCGTCATGCGCGGCATCATGGACGATGAGGCCCGTACCTATCTTGACCGCGCCGACCCCGGCAAACCCAGCTAGGAGGCCCCATGTCCGATGACGCGCTCATCCTCGTCGTCGAGGATGACCCCCGCCTGCGCAGCTTGCTCCAACGCTATCTCGGCGAGAACGGCTTTCGCGTCAGCACCGCCGAGAACGCCGCCGAGGCGCGCGACCGCCTGCGTTTCCTCCAGCCCGACCTCATGGTGCTCGACGTCATGATGCCCGGCGAGACCGGCCTGTCCCTCACCCAGTCCCTACGCGCCCAGGCGCTGCAGGACGGGAACGCGGATATTCCCATCCTCCTGCTGACCGCCCGCGGCGCCCCGGAGGACCGCATCGCCGGGTTCGAGGCGGGGGCGGATGACTATTTGCCCAAGCCCTTCGAGGCGAAGGAGTTACTGCTGCGCATCCGCGCCCTGTTGCGCCGCAGCACCCCGCCGCCGATCCAGCATCTGCCACAACTCAGCGGCCCGCTGCCCCTCGGGCGGCTCAGCTTCGATACGGTGCGCGGCGAACTCTCCGGCCCCAACGGCCCCATGCGCCTCACCGGCGGCGAAGCTGCCCTCCTCGCCGCCCTCGCCCAGCGTCCGAACGAAATCTTCTCCCGCGAAGACATCGCCGCCGCCCTCGGCATGGACGAAGCGGGCGAGCGCGCCATCGACGTCCAGGTCACCCGCCTGCGCCGCAAGATCGAGGCCGACCCGCGTGAACCACGCTTCCTGCACACCGTTCGCGGCCGCGGCTACGTTCTCAAGCCCGGCGTCTGACATGCGCCTGATTTGGCCCAGCCGCAGCACCGCCCTCAAGCGCATCCTGCCGCGCTCGCTGCTCGGCCGCACGTTGCTGATCGTTCTGATCCCGCTGGTGGTCGTGCAGGCCGTCGCCCTGCAAATATTCTACGGCAGCCACCTCAACCTGATCTCCCGCCGCCTGTCCGCCGCCGTTGCCGGCGAGATTGGAACGAGCGTCGGCCAACTCCTGCGCCACCCCGACCCGGCGGACCGCGACTGGGTGCTGCAAACCGCGTGGGAGCAGTTCGAAATCCGCATGCATTGGCTTCCCGCCGGCCCGTTGCCCCCGGCCCGCCGGCCCGCATTACTGACCCCCCGCAACGCCGAACTCTTCGCGGTTCTCTGGGACAAGCTCCAACGCCCCTTCACCATCGACTGGGAGAGCGACCCGCAATCGGTGCTCATCAGCATCCAGTTGCCGGAGGCGAACTTGCTCGTCGAAGCCCCGCGCAAACGCCTCTACGCCGCCACCTTCCTCGTCTTCATTCTCTGGCTCCTCGGCTCGTCACTGCTCGTATTCGGCATCGCGACACTTTTCCTGCGCAACCAGGTGCGCGCCATTCGCCGCCTCGCCGCCGCCGCCGAGGCCTTCGGCATGGGCCGCGACGTCGGCCCGATGAAGCCCGAGGGTGCCGCCGAAGTGCGCCAGGCCGCCACCGCCTTCAACCGCATGCAAGACCGCATCCGCCGCTTCCTCCAGCAGCGCACCGAAATGCTCGCTGGCGTCTCGCACGACCTGCGTACCCCTCTCACCCGCCTCCGCCTCGCGCTCGCCATGATGCCCGCCGACGACGCCACCCAGCAGGATGTGGCGGACATGCAGGGTGACATCGCGGAAATGGAACGCCTCATCGAGGCCTACCTGTCCTTCGCCCGCGGCGAGGGCGCCGAACAGGCGCAACCGACCGACCTCTCCGCCTTCCTCGCCGAGCTCGCCGCCGTCGCCCGCCGCGGCGGCGCGGACATCACCCTTGCCATCGATGCCGGCCTGACCGTCCCCCTGCGCGCCGATGCCTTCCGCCGTGCGATCACAAACCTGCTCGACAACGCCCGCCGCCACGCCCGCCACGTCACCCTCGCCGCGTGCCGCGCCGGCGAACGCCCCGCTGGCGCCCACATGGTCCAGATCACCATCGACGATGACGGCCCGGGCATCCCGCCCGACCGCCGGGAAGCCGCCTTCCGCGCCTTCGAGTCCGCCACGACAGGCGGCACCGGCCTCGGCCTGACCATCGCGCGCGACATCGTCCGCGCCCATGGCGGCGAAATCACCCTGGAAGACAGCCCAATCGGCGGGCTACGGGCGCGCATTCAGGTGCCGGTTTAAGACCCAAGCCGACCGACTACGCCGTCCGATCCCCGCCGCCATGCAACGCCGCCTGTGCCGCCGCCAGGCGCGCCACCGGCACCCGGTACGGGCTGCACGAGACATAATCCAGCCCAACCTCCTCGCAGAACGCGATCGAGGCCGGGTCGCCGCCATGCTCGCCGCAGATGCCCAGCTTCAGGCCCGGCTTGGTCGCCCGACCGCGTTCGGCAGCCATCCGTATCAGCGCGCCGACGCCTTCGATGTCGAGCGACACGAACGGGTCCTTCTCCAATATCCCCGCCTCGACATAGGCCGGCAGGAACTTACCGGCATCGTCACGCGACAGGCCGAACACCGTCTGCGTCAGGTCGTTGGTGCCGAAGCTGAAAAAATCGGCAACTTCGGCGATCTTGTCGGCGGTGATGGCAGCGCGCGGCAGCTCGATCATCGTGCCGATGATGTAGTCGATCGTCGTGCCCGTCTCGGCGAACACCTCGGCCGCCACCTTCTCCACCTGCGCCCGCGTGATCTCCAACTCGCGCCGCGTGCCAACCAGCGGGATCATGATCTCCGGCACCGGCACCGCCCCGGTCTCCTTGCCCACCGCAATCGCGCCCTCGAAAATGGCGCGCGCCTGCATTTCGTAGATCTCGGGATAGGTGATGCCGAGACGGCAGCCGCGATGGCCGAGCATCGGGTTCGCCTCGGCCAGTTCGCCTGCGCGGCGCCGCATCGCCTCGATATCCGTGCCCAGCGCGGCGGCAACTTCCGCCAGTTCCGCATCCGCATGCGGCAGGAATTCGTGCAGCGGCGGATCGAGCAGCCGGATCGTCACCGGCATGCCCGCCATGATGCGGAACAGCGAAACAAAATCATCGCGCTGGAACGGCAGCAGCCGCGCCAGCGCGACGCGCCGGCCGCGCTCATCCGCCGCCATGATCATCTGACGGACGGCGCCAATCCGCGCGGGGTCGAAAAACATATGCTCGGTCCGGCACAGCCCGATCCCCTCGGCGCCGAACCGCCGCGCCGCCTCGGCGTCCAGCGGCGTCTCCGCATTGGCCCGCACGCCCATCCGCCGGCACGCATCCGCCCAGCCCATCAGCGTGCCGAACTCGTCGGATAATTGCGGCTCGATCATCGCCACCGACCCCACGAACACCTCCCCGGTCGCGCCATCAATGGTGATCGTATCGCCGGCGCGCACCATCCTGCCACCCGCCGACAGCGTCTGCGCGCCATAATCCACCGACATGCCACCGGCGCCGGACACGCACGGCCGCCCCATGCCGCGCGCCACCACCGCCGCGTGGCTGGTCATGCCCCCGCGCGTGGTCAGAATGCCCTTGGCCGCGTGCATCCCGTGAATGTCCTCCGGGCTCGTCTCGATCCGCACCAGGATCACCGCCTCGCCCTTCGCCGCCCGCATCTCCGCCTCGTCGGCCGAAAACACGACGATGCCCGAGGCCGCCCCGGGGCTGGCCGGCAACCCCTTGGACATCAGCGCCCGCACCGCCTTCGGGTCCAGCGTCGGATGCAGCAACTGGTCGAGCGACGCCGGATTGACCCGCAGCACCGCCTCCTTGTGGTCGATCAGCCCCTCCTGCGCCATCTCCACCGCAATCCGCAGACTGGCCGCCGCCGTGCGCTTGCCGTTGCGCGTTTGCAGCATGTACAGCTTGTTGCGCTGCACCGTGAACTCGATGTCCTGCATGTCCTTGTAGTGCCGCTCAAGCGTCGCGCGGATCGCCATCAGCTCCGCATACGCCGCCGGCATGGCGCGCTCCATCGACGTCTCATCCGCCTTGGCCCGCACCTCCGCCATCGGCTGCGGCGTCCGAATGCCCGCCACCACGTCCTCACCCTGCGCGTTCACCAGATACTCGCCGTAGAAGATGTTCTCCCCCGTCGACGGATCGCGGGTGAAACACACCCCCGTCGCGCAATCCGCCCCCATGTTGCCGAACACCATCGCCTGCACGTTCACCGCCGTGCCCCAATTCGCCGGAATATCGTGCAGCCGGCGATAGGTATTCGCGCGCGGATTCATCCAACTGCCGAACACCGCCCCGATCGCACCCCACAACTGCTCCTCCGGGTCGAGCGGAAACGGCTTGCCCGTCTCGCCGCGGATCATGTCGAGATACGCATGCGCCACCCGATGCCAGTCCTGCGCCGTCAACGCGGTGTCCTCGACCACACCCGCATCCATCTTCACATGCTCGATGATGTCCTCGAACCGGTGATGATCCACCCCCAGCACCACGCCGCCATACATCTGGATGAACCGGCGATAAGAATCCCACGCGAACCTGGCATCCCCCGACAGCTCCGCCAGCCCCTCGACGGAGGCATCGTTGAGGCCGAGATTCAACACCGTATCCATCATGCCCGGCATCGAAACCCGCGCGCCCGAACGCACGGACACCAGCAGCGGCTTGTGCTTGTCGCCAAACCGCATCCCCTCCGCCGCCTCGATCTGCGCCAGCGCCGCACGCATTTGGCCGCGCAACTCCGCCGGATAGGCCTGGTCATTGTCATAGAAAGCCGTGCAGACCTCGGTGGTCAGCGTGAACCCCGGCGGCACCGGCAAGCCAATATTGGCCATCTCCGCCAGATTGGCGCCCTTGCCCCCCAACAGATTGCGCATCTCCGCGCCGCCCTCGTTGTGGCCCGCGCCGAAGCTGTACACCCACTTGGTCATGATCGCTCAAATCTCCCAGACACAAGAAAGACCAGGGCCAGCCCTGGACCCGCTGGGGCCATCGGCCCCAGACCCCGCTACCTTAAGCCCTCAGCCCACGATGCGCGAGAAATCCGTGACCCGACCCATCACGGCCCGAACCCGCGCTAGGAGCCCCAGCCGATTGAGCCGGACCTCCCTGCGCGCGTCATTGACAGTGACCTCGCTGAAGAAAGCATCAAGAAACGGCCGCAATGCGGCGAATTCCACCATCGCCCCGCCAAAATCCTCACCGGCCAACAGCGTCGTCACCGCCGGCTCCACCCGATCGAGCGCGCCGGCCAGGGCCACCTCCTCGGCCACCTCCAGATATTCTGGCACCATGAAATTGAAGGTTTTGCCGTCCTTCTTTTCCTCGATACGCAGGATGTTGTCGGCGCGGCGGTAGCCGGCGAGAAGATTCGCTCCGTCCTCGGTGCCGAGCATCGCCGCAACCGCGTCGGTTCGGGCAAGCAGCGCGACGAGATCGGTTTGGTAGATTGAGCCCAGCACCGCGTTCAGCACGTCGTACCTTGCCCCTTCGGTTCTCAGCTTCACCCTCAGACGCTCGAAGATGAATTGAATGAGCTCGGGTACTGCTTCGACCCGCTGCACCGGCTGAAGGTCGACCGCGGCGTCTAGCGCTGTCTCCAATTGGACCCTCAGTCCATTCTCGATAACGATCCGGATCACCCCAAGCGCCGCCCGCCGCAGCGCGTAGGGATCGCCGGACCCGGTCGGGCGCTCCTCGATGGCGAAGAAGCCGGCCAGGGTGTCGAGCTTGTCGGCGAGGGCAACCGCCATGGCGACCGGGGCGGACGGCACGGCATCGCCGGGGCCCTTGGGTGCGTAGTGGTCGCGGATGGCTGCCGCGATGGCCGGGTCAAGCCCGTCATGCGCGGCGTAGTAGCCGCCCATGACGCCTTGGAGTTCGGGAAACTCGCCCACCATTCCGGTCAGCAGGTCTACCTTGCACAGTCGCCCGGCTTTCTCGGCCTGATCGACATCGGCACCAGTGTATTTCGCAAGTTGCTTCGCGAGTTCGGCAATCCTGGAGGCCCGACCTCCCTGGCTTCCCAACCTCGCATGGAACGTCACATGGTTAAGCCCCATCACCCGATCCTCAAGCGGCATCTTCCGATCCAGATCCCAGAAATGCCGCGCATCCGCGAACCGCGCCCGCAACACCCGCTCATTGCCCGCCACCACCACCGCCCCGCCATCCGTCGGATCGATATTGGCCACGAACGCGAAATACGGCGCCGCGTTCCCGAACGCGTCGCGGAACGCGAAATACCGCTGGTTCACCCGCATCGACACCTGCATCACCTCGGCGGGCAAATCCATATACGCCCCGTCGATCCGCCCGAGAAAAGGGAACGGCCACTCCACCAGCCCCGCCACCTCGTCGAGCAGCCCGGCATCCTCCACCAGCGCCAACCCATGCGTCGCCGCCAAATCCGCCAGCCCCTTCGCGATCAGCGCCCGCCGCTCCGACGCCTCCACCAACACCCACCGCTCCCGCAGCTTCGCCGCCCAATCCGCGCAGGAGGACACCGCCACCGCCCCCGGTGCCATGAACCGGTGCCCTTCGGTCTCGTTCGAGGACGTCAGTCCATGGCCGTCATCCTCGCCATCGCGCAGGTCGAACCACACAACCTCGCCATCGAGCAGACAGGTGATCCGCCGCAACGGCCGCACCCAGGTGAACCCGCTGCTGCCGCCCCACCGCATCGATTTCGGCCACGGAAACCGCCTGAGCACCCCCGGCAGAACCCCGACGATCAGCGCCGCCGCATCCACCCCCGGCACCGCTTTGTCGAGCACCCAGAAATCCCCCTCGGCCCGCAACTGCGCCTTTTCAGCCCCGTGCTTGCGCAAAAACCCCGCCAAAGCCTGCTCCGGCGCCGCCACCCGCGGCCCCCGCTCGCTGCTCCGACTCTCCGCTACCGAACCCGCGACCTCAACCGCCATCGCAATCCGCCGTGGCCCATAAAAACTGCGAACCCCCGCCGGCGCCAAAGCCGCCAACGCCTCGCCCACCAGCCGCGCCAGATCGTCCGCCGCCCGCGCCTGCATCCGCGCCGGGATTTCCTCGCTGAACAATTCCAGAAAAAACTCAGGCATCGGTCGTCTCCCCCCCGACCCACGCCTCGCAACACCCCTTCGCCAGCGTTCTTACCCGCGCAATATAGTTCGCCCGCTCCGTCACGCTGATCACCCCGCGTGCATCCAGCAGATTGAACAAATGGCTCGCCTTGATGCACTGGTCATAGGCCGGCAGCGCCAGCGGCTCCGCGAGGCCCAACAGCGCCGTGCATTCCTTCTCCGCGTCCTTGAAATGCTGCGTCAGCAGCCCGGTATCGGCATGCTCGAAATTATAGGCGCTGTATTCCCGCTCCGCCCGCAGGAACACGTCGCCGTATTTCACCCCCCGCCCGTTGAAATCGAGGTCGTACACATTCTCGACATTCTGCACATACATCGCCAGCCGTTCGAGGCCGTAGGTCATCTCGAAGCTCGGCAACACCACCGCGATCCCGCCGACCTGCTGGAAATAGGTGAACTGCCCCACCTCCATGCCGTCGCACCACACCTCCCACCCCAGCCCCCAGGCGCCCAAAGTCGGGCTTTCCCAGTCATCCTCGACGAAGCGGAAATCATGCAGCAGCGGGTCAAGCCCGAGGGCGCGATAGCTGTCCAGCAGCAGCGCCTGCGCGTTCGCCGGCGAGGGCTTCATGATCACCTGATACTGGTAATAGTGCTGCAACCGGTTGGGATTCTGGCCGTAGCGCCCGTCCGACGGCCGCCGGCTCGGCTGCACATAGGCCGCCGCCCAGGGCTTCGGCCCGAGCGCCCGCAGCGTCGTCGCCGGGTGGAAGGTGCCCGCTCCCATCTCCATGTCGAACGGCTGCAGGATGACGCAGCCCTGGCCGGACCAGAAGGCGTGCAGCCGCAGGATCAGGTCCTGGAAGCTCGGGGGCGTGGCGATGGACATGCAAGGACGTCTCGTTGTTCTTTGACGCGGTGCACAATAAGCGCCACGGCCTCCCACAACAAGCACGCGGTACCACGCCAGCTATCACAGGTTTAACTTGAACCTGGCCCCGTCCCACGCCACATCGATGGCAAACAGGCCGGCACTGTAGACCCCCCGGCCGACAGGACGAGAACCATGACCAACGAGGAACGCGATCTCATCCAGGGTTTCGTCGCCCGCACTGCCGGTCCGCCGTCCAGCGGCTTCGCCAGCTCGGTGCCATCGACCACGCCCGCCATGCCGCCGATCGACCGCGAGGCCGACGCCTTCATCGGCGAGTTGTTCGCCCGCACGCCCGAGGCCCGCTACCGGATCACCCAGCTCGCCTTCGTGCAGGAGCATGCCCTCGCCGAGGCACAGAACCAGATCGCCCGCCTGCAATGGGAGATCCAGAACATGCACCAGCAGCAGGCCCCCGCCCCCACCGCGTCGCCCTGGGGCGGTCCGGCCCCACAGATGGCACCCCAGCAGGCGCAGCAGCGCGGCTTCTTCGGCGGGCTGTTCGGCGGGCGTGCCCAACCGCCTGCCCAGCCCCAAGGCCAACCGCAATACCAGCAGCAGCCCCAGCAGCAACCCCAGTATCAGCAGCAACAATACGCCCCGCCGCCGCAACAATATGCCCCCGGCTACCAGCCCGGCATGTTCCAGCAGCGTGGCTCGGGCTTCCTCGGCACCGCGCTCACCACGGCAGCCGGTGTCGCCGGCGGCATGGTCGCCGGCCATGCGCTGATGAACCTGTTCTCCGGTGGCCATGGCAGCAGCGGCGGCTTCGGTGGCGGCGCCAACATGGCCTCCAACCCGTTCGGCGGGAGCGAAAGCCCTCCTGCCCTCAACGCCCCCGCCAGCCCCTGGGCACCCGAGCCCGCCGCCGACCCATACGAAGTCGGTGGCATGTCCAAGGACAGCGGCAACGCCAACCAGGCCGCATGGCAACCCGCCGCTCCCGCGCAGGGCGGCTGGCAGGACGCGCCCAGCCAGGATGCCGGCGGCTGGGAAGACGCCAGCGGCGGCAGCGACGAAGATAACACATAAATCTAACGTGCATTAACCGCGAAGGGTTTTAATTCCAGAATGCTGCGGCAGTATTCACTGCCGCAGCATTCGGCAGCCGCGTCTCCCACCGCCCAACAATGCCCGGACCACCGAGCGCGCAACCATCCAGTTCGATCCGCAGATCCGGTTCCGCCAGCGCCCGATCAAGCCGGCGGCCCTGCGCAAGCCGACCCTACCCACCGAAGTCGCCGATTTCGCAGCGACCATCCTCCCGCTTCTGCAATGGGGCTGGGACGCCCTGGAGTCACGCGCTGAAGCAGGGCAGGATCGGCTCACACGCCCACAAGGAACCCACCCATGGCCCTCGCCGCCGGCCCCGAAACGCAAACCGGGAAAATGGTCATCACCAATATCGGCCTGATGCTCTCGGGCGACCTGGCGAACCCCATCCTCGACGCCGATACCGTGGTGGCCGAGGCCGGCCGCATCACCGGGTTCGGCCGCCGCGCCGATTGCGACGTCGGCGACGCCACCACCCGCATCGACGCCAAGGGCTGCGCGCTGTCACCCGGCCTGATCGACAGCCACGTCCATCCGGTGTTCGGCGACTGGACCCCGCGGCAGAACCAGTTCGGCTGGATCGAGTCTTGCCTCAACGGTGGCGTCACCACGATGATCTCCGCCGGCGAGGTGCATCTGCCCGGCCGCCCGCGCGACATCATCGGCCTGAAGGCGCTCGCCATCACCGCCCAGCGCGCCTACACGAATTTCCGCCCGGGCGGCGTGAAGGTGCTGGCCGGCGCGCCGGTGATCGAGAAAGGCATGGTCGAGAGCGATTTTTTCGAGCTTGCCGCCGCCGGGGTAACGCTGCTCGGCGAGGTCGGGCTCGGTTCGGTGAAGGCCGGCTACGAGGCCAAGGAGATGGTCGCCTGGGCGCGCAAGGCGGGCATCCAGAGCACCATCCACACCGGCGGCCCTTCGGTGCCCGGCTCCGGCTACATCGACGCCGACACCGTGCTCGAAGCCGACGCCGACATCATCGGCCACATCAACGGCGGCCACACCGCACTGCCGCTGCGCCAGATCCGCTGCCTGTGCGAGGGCTGCCATCGCGGCATCGAGATCGTGCATAACGGCAACGAGCTCGCCGGCCTGACGGCACTCCGCTTTGCCCGCGAACTCGGCCAGCTCAACCGCGTCATCCTCGGCACCGACAGCCCGGCCGGCTCCGGCGTCCAGCCGCTCGGCATCCTCAGGATGATCGCGCTGCTCTCCTCGCTCGGCGACACCCCGGCCGAAACCCTCTTCTGCTGCGCCACCGGCAACACCGCGCGGATGCGCAAACTCGATTGCGGCCTGATCGAGACCGGCCGCGCCGCCGATTTCCTGCTGATGGACCGCGCCCAGCACTCCGCCGGCACCGACCTGCTCGACAGCGTCCGCAAGGGCGACCTGCCAGGCATCGGCATGGTCGTCATCGACGGCATCATCCGGTGTGGCCGCAGCCGCAACACCCCGCCGGCGGATAGGGTCCCGGAAATCCTCTGAGCAGCGGTCCGGGTACACAAAGGTCCGGGCACGCAAAGGTCCGGGCACGCGCGCACGAATTGGACTTTCCACCAGGCTCCCCCTGCGGCACGCTGCCGCCATGAACACACCCCCCATTGGCCCCCCCATTGGCCCCGTCATCGACACCACGCCCCGCCCCTTGCCGGCCCGCGGCAAACTGCGCGGCGCCCATGTGGAGCTTGAGCCGCTGCACGCCCGCCACGCCCCCGAACTCTGGCGCGCGGCGAAAACCGGCGACCCAGCCGCCGACGCAAGCTGGGCCTACATGGGCTACGGCCCCTTCCCGAACGAAGACGCGATGACCCGGTTCGTCGCCGATTTCGCCTCGACGCATGACCCGATGGCCTGGGCGATCCGCCCGGTCGCCACCGGCGTGGTCTCGGGCTGGCTCACGCTGATGGAGATCCAGCCGAAGAACTCCGCGATCGAGCTTGGCAATATCTGGTTCGGCCCGGCCATGCAGCGCACCCGGGCCGCCACCGAGGCGATGTTCCTGCTGCTCAAACTCGCCGCCGACGACCTCGGCTACCGTCGGCTGGTGTGGAAATGCAACGCCCTGAACGCGCCCAGCAAGCGCGCCGCCGACCGCCTCGGCTTCACCTATGAAGGCCGCCACCGCGCCCATCTGGTGGTCAAGGGACGACTGCGCGAAACCGACTGGTACAGCATCGTCGACCACGAATGGCCGGCCTGCCGCGACGCGATGCTGGGCTGGCTGGACGCGTCGAATTTCGACGCAAACGGCACGGCCAAACGCGGCATGGCGGAAATCCGTGCGGCCATGGCGAAGGCCTGATCCGGCGCGGACGAAACCACGAACGCCATGCCCCCAGGGCGTTCGCCAACTAGGCATTGCAGCCCCGGCCCGCACTTCCTATAACGCGGCGCCGCTTGCGCTGGAGAGGTGCCAGAGTGGTCGATCGGGACGGTCTCGAAAACCGTTGAGCGTGCAAGCGTTCCGTGGGTTCGAATCCCACCCTCTCCGCCAAAACCCCAATCGCGCTTGTTCGCCAAGCCGGCCCGCTCTCATTTGAGGGCCTTTTATTTGGCTAAAAACCGCCATTCTGGCTTATCTGGAGATACGGAACGGCCAATCCTGCCCGCTTGCGTCCGTTCCTGTTCGCGCTTATATTTAGGGGACGGACGAGGGAACGCCCTTTGCGTCCCCTTAATGGCGGGGGATGGACGATGCCACGCAAGGCGGCAGGGTTGACGGCAGCGAAGGTGAAGCACGCAAAGCCCGGCCGGTATGGGGATGGCGGGGGGCTTTACCTGTTCGTTCGATCCGAATCCGCGCGGTTTTGGGTGTTCCGCTACACGCCCAAGGGCGGGAAAATGCGGGAAATGGGCTTGGGGCCGGCTGGTAGCGGGCCAGGCACTATCAGCCTTGCCGAGGCACGCAAGAGGGCGGGGGGCCTGTTCGCTATGGTGCGGGCTGGTGTTGATCCCCTGGCCCAGCGCGAGGCGAACGCCGAGACCGAAAAGGCGAGAGCGCAAACGGCGGCAATCCTGGCAATCACGTTCCGGGAAGCCGCAACCCGATATATTGACGCCCATACGCCAAGCTGGGCGAACGCAAAGCACGCCCAGCAATGGGGGAACACTCTCACGACATACGCCTACCCGCATTTTGGCGATGTGGCCGTTGCCGACGTGGGGACCGCGCATGTCCTGGCAGCCCTTGAACCGATCTGGACCGCCAAGGCGGAGACGGCAACGCGGGTGCGGGGCCGCGTGGAAGCGGTGCTGGATTACGCCAAGGCGCGCGGGTGGCGGCAGGGCGAGAATCCGGCGGCATGGAAGGGGCACCTATCCATGACACTGCCAGCACGCGCCAAGGTGGCCCCGGTGGAGCATCATCCGGCGCTGCCATGGCAACAGGCGGGAGCGTTCCTGAAGGCGCTGTGCGGGCAGCCTGGAATGTCTGCGAAAGCCCTTGAATTTGCGATCCTCACGGCCGCACGCTCGGCCGAGGTGCTGAAAGCGACATGGGGCGAGGTGGATATGGCCGAAAAGGTTTGGACCGTGCCGGCTTCACGCATGAAAGCCAGGCGGGAACATAGGGTGCCGTTATCGGATGCGGCGCTGGCGGTGCTGGCCGACATGGCGATGATGCGCAGAACAACGAATCCGGCGGCCCCGGTTTTTCCTGGCAACATTGATGGGAAGGGCTTGTCTGTCATGGCCCTGGATATGTTGCTGCGGCGTATGAACAAGGCAGCCGAGGGTGCGCGGGCACCTTGGGTTGCCGCCGATGGCCGCGCCATTGTGCCGCACGGTTTCCGCAGCACGTTCCGCGATTGGGCATCTGAGGCGACGGCATACCCGCGCGAGGTAGCGGAAATGGCCCTAGCCCATGCCGTAGGCAACGCGGTGGAAGCCGCATATCGGCGGGGCGATCTATTCGCCAAGCGGGCGCGCCTAATGGACGATTGGGCGGCGTATTGCGCCAAGGGGGCGGTATCCGAGGGGGATAACGTGATGCCTCTCCGCCCGGCTATGGCCGACGTGCGGGGGACAAGCGCATGACGGATGCAGCCGGTAGGAAGGGGGCCGCTAAAAATGCGCATGAAGGGGCCGCCCCTGCTAAAGCTGCTAATCTGCTAATCGGAGAGAAGGCCTTTATCGCGACAATCCGTCGTCTAAACGAAGGCCCTCCACGACTTCCGCGCGTGGATCGTGCGGTGGCCCTGGAGGCGTTGGCGACTTACGGGACGCAGCGAAGTCTGAAGGGACAAGAGGGAAGAGCTAAGGGAACGGCGGACCCCTTTTCTCTCGCTCGTGAAAGGGAGGCACGTGAGGCCGGGGAACAGATAGCGTATTGGTGCGATAGATACGAAGGTCTCACATCACCGGAGGAGGCTGCGGCCCTCTCAGCACTCATGATGGCGATCTCGCAAGAAAAGCTGGAGAGGCCCGGGCGGGGCCGAAAGCGGACGCCGTTCCCCAATTACCAGGTTATGCGCCTTGGACAGTATTATGACTCTCTCAGGCAGTCGGCCAATCCTCCGTCCGAGAGCGACATTTTGAAATTGCTTGTGCGGGCGGTTGAGAGTGGGGAAGTGCCGCTATACGGAGAAATTCGCCCCAAAAGAGACAAATTTCCAAAAGCGGTGGAAATGTTCGTGAAGCGCGCGCTTGATGCTTACATCAACCGCAAGCTGCCGTAGCTGGCGGAACATTTATTTCGCCAATTTATGTTCCATGAATGTTGGTGCGACTCCGGAGGATGTTGGTGCGACGCCGGACATAGACTTGTATGTGGATGCCTTCCGCAATTGACCCGAAGGCACCAAACATGACCGCCCCCGTTTCTCTCCCTACCGCTTCGACCAAGGGCCGCCGGCCGCTGTTGCCGCCGCTGCCCAACGCCCTTGCCTACCGCATCCCCGAGGCGCGCCTAATGGGCGGTCCCGGTCGCACCCGCATTTATGAGTTGGCGCACGCGGGCAAGCTGCGATTGGTCCGCGTCGGAGGGCGGACGCTGATCGACGGCGACAGCCTGCGCACGCTGTTGCGGGAGGGCTGCTAGATGGACGCCCTCACCCGCGCCTTGCGCCTGGACGATGCCCGCGCCGTTGCGGGCTTGCTGCTGGCGGTGGCCCCCGAAGAATGCGCGGCGGGCTTGGCGGCAATCCTACGGTTGCTGGACGCTGCCGAAGGCAAACCCGCACCCGCCGCGCTGATCGAAACCCCGTAAAGAAACCGCCGGCCCCAAGATGGGAACCGGCGGTGGGGGGCGTGTAGGCGAGTGCTTTGCAGGCGTCGCCACAATACACGAAACCATCGCCCATTTCCACGGTTGCGGCCGGCATCACTGAGGATGCCTACTATGCCCGACTATATCGACCTCCACCTGCAACGCGGTGCCGAACATCTGCACAAACTTGGGCCGCGTGCCCTCGCTGAATTTTTGCGCGAACATGCCAGCCGGATTGGCGGACTGCCCGCCGCTTTGGGATTGCTGAGTGAGTATGAGCGGCGATTGACCCCCGCCATGATCTGTGCTGCCGGCGCCGATATTTTTCCCTCGAGCCGGCCGCGCCTTGTTCCGAAGGAGGCGCGGCAATGACCGGCGCCTTGGAACTGGCAACGCGATGGAACCTCCGCCGCACCGGATCGGGGCAGGAATGGCGTGGGGCGTGCCCGCTATGCAGCTATCGGGACGCCTTGTCATTGACGCAGCGCGACGGCCGGGCGCTGGCCTGGTGCGCAAGTTGTCAGAACCGCGAGGGGTTGGCGGTTCTCATGCGGGGCGAGCCTGCCCAATTCGCGCCCCATACCGTGCCAACGAACCCCGATGCGGCAGCGATGGCAAAGCGCAAGCAAGCCCGCGCCCTGGCCCTCTGGGAGCGCGCTGGGCCGGTTCCTGGCACACTGGCGGCGAAGTATCTGGCCGCGCGTGGCGTGCCGGCCCTGGCAGCCTCCAAGGCCCTGCGATTCGCGGCGATGTGCCGGCATCCCACGTCCGGGGATTGGCCCGCTTTGGTGGCGCTGGTGCGGGATGAGGCCGGGCAGCCGGTGGCGCTGCATCGGACGTATCTGCGGCACAATGGAGCGGGCAAGGCCCCTCTGGAGCCGCCCAGGGCTAGCCTTGGCCCGGTATGGGGCGGGGCAATCCGGCTTGATCCCTTCGCGCCTGAATTGGTGATAGGCGAAGGGCTGGAAACCGCCGCCGCCGCTGGCGTGCTGCTAGGGCTGCCGGCATGGGCGGCAATCTCTGCCGGCAACCTGGCGCGGGGCCTGATGCTACCGCATGAGGTGCGCGCCGTGGTGGTAGCAGCCGACCCCGATCCGCCCGGCGAAGCCGCCGCCCAAACAGCCGCCCAGCGATGGCAAGCCGAGGGAAGGCGCGTGCGCATTGCTCGCCCCTCTGGCCCCCGCGACTTCGCCGACCTCTTGCGGGAGAAGCCCCATGTCTGAGGCAGAAGGCTTCACGGTAGGGGATTACAAGCCGAACGCAGCCGCCGGGCGGGAACCGCAACGCCCCCTGTATCGCCCCTTGCCGCCGCCCGCGCCCTTTCCCTTGATGGCCCTAGGGCCGCTTAGGAAGGCGGCAGAGGCAATCCATGTTCTGAGCCAAGCCCCGGATGCGATCTGCGCGCAATCCGTGCTAGCCGTCGCCACGCTGGCCGCACAACCGCATGTCAACGTGGTGTTGCCCTACGGCAGCCCCCGGCCGCTGACCTGCTATTTTGTTACCATCGCCGAATCTGGCGAACGCAAGAGCGGCGTTGACCGGCTGGCTACCCGGCCTGTTCTGGACAAGGAACACGCCCTCCGCCAGTTGGCCGAGGGGGAGCGATCAGCCTACGCGGCAGAAAAATGTGCTTGGGAAGCGGCGCGCGATGCGGCAAAGAAAAAAGCCAAGTCCGGGGACAATAAAGGCAAGGCGGCAGCCTTTGAGGCAATCGAAGCCCTAGGCTCTGAGCCTCGCCCCCCGGCATCGCCTATGCTGCTTGCCGCCGATCCCACGCCCGAGGGGCTTACCCGGCACTTGGGCGAAGGGCGGCCCTGGGCGGGCGTTTTCACGGCCGAGGGCGGCACTCTGCTGGGCGGGCACGGATTCAGCGATGACGCCCGAATGCGCACCGGGGCGTTGTTTAACGCCCTATGGGATGGCGACCCTATCCGCCGCTTGCGGCAATTGACCGGGCAAGCTTTCTTGACGGGCCGGCGCTGTGCAATGCACGTCATGGTGCAGCCGGTTGCGGCCGGGAAGCTGCTGGCCGATCCTATGCTTGAAGGGCTTGGCCTGCTGGCCCGGATGCTGTTTGCCGCCCCCGTAAGCACGGCCGGCACCCGTATGCACCGGGAGCCGGATCAGGCGGCAATTCTGGCGCATGGCGACTACTGCCAGCGGATCGGATACCTGCTTGATTTGGCGCCGCCGATGGATGGTGACGGGCTGGCACCCCGCCCGATGGGGATGACGGACAACGCGCGCGCCTTGTTCATCGTCTTTTCCAATCTGGTGGAAGCCAAACTTGCCGAGGGTGGCAGCTTTCGGACAATCAGGGGCTTCGGTTCCAAGCTGGCGGAACATGCGGCCCGACTGGCGGCGGTGCTGGCCTTCTATGAGCGCGGCGGGCTTGAACCGGAACCGATGGTGCAGGAAGCCGATATGGCGAACGGGATCGCCCTGGCAGAATACTATGCCGGTGAAATGCTGCGGCTGTTGGGCAGCGCACAGGTAGGTGCCGAATTGCAGACGGCGCAATCGGTGCTGGGCTGGCTCAAAGAACAGGGGCGGGGTTGCTACCATCTGGCGGAGGTCTACCAGCGCGGCCCCTCTGCCGTGCGCACGGCGGCCGATGCGCGCGCGGCTATGATGACGCTTGCCGAACATGGGCACCTGCGCGCGTTGAAGCCGGGCAGCGTAATCGACGGCAGCCCACGGCAGGAGTCTTGGGAGTTGATAGCGTGACGACGATTAGCAGATTAGCAGGATTACCAGGGGGCACGTTGGAAAATGAAAAGCGCCGAGGCGTCACGTGTGCCGATCAAACAACCCATTTCCGTGCGGAAACCGGGGACGCGATGATGACAACTGTTGATCAGCACCTGGCCCGGTTGCGCAGCCAAGCCTACCGGGAGCGCAGGCGACGCGGGGCCGTTGTGGCGGTGGTGGAGGTGGAGCGGGAAGAACTGCGCGCCCTCGAGCGCTTGGGGCTGCTAGTGCCGGGGGATCGCGACGGCGGAGCGGTGGCGCAGGCAGTGGCCCGGTTTTTGGCGACGGCCGACGCAGTGGCGGGCATCGGCGAGGCGCTGTATCCGGCTGGTGTTGGCAATGCCCAGCCGTAGCCGGCCGCTGGGCCGGAAGCCGGCGCATGCGCGAGCGTTCGGTAATCTGCCGGGCGGTTGGGCTGCCTTTCGCCACATCGCCCCCGTCAAGCTAGTGCCTGTCGTCATTGACATCGAGTGGAATGTTTGAATCGATGGCTCTGTAACGTCATGACGGAGCCGATTCGTGGCCGCGAAAGAGATCGC
>JAYTUU010000100.1:0-21410 GCA_043744375.1 Rhodospirillales bacterium
GAGTCTAGCAAGCACGCGCACGCGCCGGAATCCCCCTCACCAAAGTGACCGGTCGCGTAGCATCATCCGATTCGCTAGTCTTTGGGCCTCGCCTTAGCCAAGTTCCTTGGCCATCGCGCCGACCAGATCCGAGCGGCTGACTATGCCGATGATCTTGCCGTCCCGCACAACCGGCGCGCGCTTGATGCCCTTCTCGGAAAACAGCTTGGCGATATCGCGCGCCAGCGTATCCGGCGCCACGGTGGTCAGGCCATGCGTCATCACCGCGGCAACCTTGCGGCGCTCGGCCTTCAGCACCGCGATGAAACTCGGCGCCAGCTCCATGCCATCGGCGAGGTGATCGAGCCACCAGGTCTGGCGCTCCGAGAACTCGGCGTGCCAGCGCAGCAGGTCGCCCTCTGTCAACATGCCCAGCGGCGCGCCGTTCGCGTCGACCACCGGCAGACCGCTGATGCGTTTGGCCACCATCGTCTTGACGACCACCAGCAGCGACGTCTCGGGATGCACCACCGCGACATCGCGGGTCATCAGGTCCTCGGCGCAAAGCAATGACTGTTCAAACATGGGGGGCTGCTACCTCTCGGCGTTCATCTGCATGCCCCATTCTAGGGGCCAGCGCGCGCAAGGCCAAGATGGATCAATGCCGGGTTGCACGCGCATGGTAGCGGCACGCCGCCAGCCGCCCTATCTTGCCGCCATGTCCGATACACCCGCTTTCCTCGATGCCGGCCGTCCGGCGGTGCCCGACCTCGTCGTGCCCCGTGGCGTGACGCCGTTCCACCTGCCGCAGCGCCCCGTGCGCGGCCGTCTCGTCCGCCTCGGCCCGCTCGCCGACGCGCTGCTGACGCGCCACGACAACCACCCCGCCGTCATCCGCATGACCGGCGAGGCGCTCGCCCTGGTCGCCGCTCTCGCCTCCGCGCTGAAGTTCCGCGGCTCGTTCAGCCTGCAAGCCAAGGGCGATGGCCCGGTGCCGATGCTGCTCGCCGACTGCACCGACACCGGCGCGCTCCGTGGCTACGCCCGCGCCGACTCTGACCGGCTGGCCACCATGCTGCCGCACGATCCCGACCCCTCTCCCGCCGCCTTGCTCGGCCGCGGCTACCTCGCTTTCACCGTCGATCCTGGCGCCGACAGCGAACGCCACCAGGGCATCGTGGCGATCACCGGCATCAGCCTGACCGACATGGCGCTGCACTACTTCGAAACCAGCGAGCAGTTGCGCTGCGCGATCCATCTCGCCTGCGCGCAGACTCCGGCCGGCTGGCGGGCGAGTGCGCTGATCCTGGAAAAAATTGCCGGCGCCGGTGGGGTCGATCCGGTGATGGACGCCGACGAGCAGGACGAACACTGGCGCACCGCCACAACACTGGCCGCGACACTCACCAACACCGAACTGCTCGACGACACGCTCGCGCCCGAAACGCTGCTCTACCGCCTGTTCCACACCGAGGGCGTCGCCGTCGACCTGTCACGCGCCCTCGCCTATGGGTGTCGCTGCTCGCGCCAACGCCTCGCCGGCATCCTCGGCACCTTCACCGCCGATGATCTCGATCACATGACCGTGGAGGGCGACATCATCATGACCTGCGAGTTCTGCAACCACAACTTTCACTTCCCGCGCCACGGCATGACCGGCGGAGACACCGCATGACCCGCCTGCTCGCCCTGTTGCTGCCCTTTCTGATGCTCGCCGGTTGCAGCGCCGCGCCGAAGCCAGTGTTCGAGCGTCTCAGCTTCGACTACCTGACCAAGATCAAGATCAACGTTGGCACCGTCGACATCGACGAAAACTGGGTGCCACGCGGCAGCCTCCGCCAGATCGGCTTCCTCGCGCCGACCCGCCCGGTGGTCGCATTGCGCACCATGGCCGCGGAACGCCTGGTGCCCGGCGGCACCACCGGACGCGCCCTCTTCGTTATCGACGACGCCAGCCTGGTGCTCACGCGCGGGCGCTACGAGGCCAGCTTCGCCGTGCATCTCGACCTGCGCGACGACATGGACAAGACGATCGCCACCGCAACCGCCGCCCTGCGCGGCTCCCGCAAAGCCACCGACGACACCGACGAGGACGCCGTCCGCATCGATCTCGACGCGCTGGTCCGCAAAATGATGGACGACATGAACGTCGAGTTCGAATTCCAGGTCCGCAGTGCCCTCAAGGCGTATCTGCAAAACACCAGCCCGGACGCCCCGACCCCTGCCGCAGTGGACGCGCAGGATCTGACGACCCCCACCCTGACGCCCCCCACCGTGACGCCCCCGCTCAAGCCCTGAAAGGATCGGTCCGGAAAGGCGCCTTGTGTCCGCACCCACGACGCCGCCAACCCCACTCGGCTTCGTCATGGAACGCCGCGCGCACGATGAGTAAAGCCAGGCAATCAAGGCTCCGCCGGCAAGCCCGCGTCAGGCGCGCGCTTGCGTGCCGAAAGCGGCTGGGGGTCAGGGACCCTTTGATCCCATTCCCCTTTCTTGGCTGCGCGAGCAGCCTTCAGTCAAATCCGGCTATCGTTCAAAGGCTGCTGACGCAGCCAAGAAAAGTATCGGGTTTCCAAAGGCCTCAGGCCTTTGGCGGGTTGAGGGCAGAGCCCTCGCCTTCCTTATGTTAGCGCATATGGGCCGCGGACCCTTGCCGTCTTCGCGGATCGTCCCGAAGCACCCCGCGCCGGGGCTTGCCCGGCACGTGGCGCGCGGCCATGCTGCCCTCGACGACAACGCGCATGCCCTCCTGATCACGACAGGGCGACACGAAGGGGAAATTCATGTCCACGACGATCACCTGGACCGACTCGGTCGTCCAGATCGGCGCCACCCCGCTGCGCGTCGCGCGCGCCGGCAGCGGATCGCCGATCGTCATGCTGCACCGGGAAATCGGCATTCCCGAACGCCTCCCCTTCCTTGATGCGCTGGCCGCGCGTCACGAGGTCATCGTGCCGCATCATCCCGGCTTCGGGCGCGCCGAGCGGCTGGCCTGGCTGCGCCATCCCCGCGACATCGCCGTGCTCTACCAGGCACTGCTCGCCGAGCTTGGCATCACCGCGCCCACGCTGATCGGCTCCGGGATTGGCGGCTGGATCGCGGCGGAAATGGCCAGCATGGCGCCCGCCGCCCTGCGGGCCCTCGTGCTGATCGGCGCCATGGGCGTGAAGCCCACCCAGGGCTTCATCTTCGACCAGGCACTGGTGAACTACATCGACTACGCCCGCCTCGCCTTCCACGATCAGACCAAGTTCGATGCCCTCTACGGCGCGCATCCCAGCACCGACCAGCTCGAAGCCTGGGACCTCTGCCGGGAAATGAGCTTCCGCATCGCCTGGAAGCCGTACATGTACAGCGCCAGCCTGCCGCATTTGCTCGCCGGCATGCGCGCGCCCTCTTTGGTGATCCATGGCGACCAGGATCGCGTGGTGCCTCGCAGCGCTGCCGAAATCTACGCCGCCAGCCTGCCCGGCGCCCGCCTCGAAATCGTCGCCAACAGCGGCGGTGCGGTCGAAATGGAACAGCCGGATGCCACCCTCGCGCTCGTCGCGAAACTCATCGGCTAGGAGAAAAATGCCATGCATATGATGTATTTCACCGAACAGCCGATGTCCGCCTACGATTCCAAAAAAGGCCTGGAATTCGGCTCCACCGCGCTGATGTTCTCGAACAGCCATTTCGACCCGGTGGCCGGTTCGCGCCTCTACAACCAATACCTCGAAGACTACATCTACGCCGAGGAGATGGGCGTCGATGGCATCATGCTGAACGAGCACCACAACGCGCCGTTCTGCATGCAGGCAAAAGCCAACGTCTTCGCCTCGATCCTCGCCGCGACCACGAAACGGGTCAAGATCGTCATCCTCGGCAACCCGCTGCCGCTATCGGAAAACCCGGTCCGGCTCGCCGAGGAACTGGCGATGATCGACATGATCTCCAAAGGCCGCCTGGTCTCCGGCTTCGTGCGCGGCGGCGGCCAGGAGCAGCTCGCCACCGGTGTGAACCCTGCCTTCAACCGCGAGCGTTTTGAAGAAGCGCATGAACTCGTCGTGCGCGCCTGGACCCAGCCCGGGCCGTTCCGTTTCGAGGGCGCGCATTACCAGCACCGCGTCGTCAATCCCTGGGCGGTGCCGCTGCAGAAACCCTATCCGCGCGTCTGGATCCCCGGCGTGCTCAGCAAGGAAACGATCATCTGGGCGGCCAAGCAACGCTACCCCTATATCTGCCTGAACACCTCCGTCGAGGCCACCAAACAGATCTGGAAAACCTACGACGCCGCGGCGGCCGAGGTCGGCTACACGCCCGGCCCCGAGAACCGCGGCTATCTGATCCGCGTGCATGTCTCCGACAGCGAAGAAAAGGCCAAGCGCAACGCCCGCGAATTCATGTGGATGCAGGGCGAATTCACCGGCCTCGCGCACCCCGTCTGGTCCAGCCCGTCCGGTTATTTCTCGCCCTCGCAGCGCCGCAACTTCGTCGAGTTCGCCACCGGACGCGCAAAAAGCCCGCGCGGCAACCCGACCTTCGAGGAACAGCTCGAAAGCCGCATGATCATCGCCGGCACGCCGGACCAGGTGATCCCGCAGCTCAAGGGCATCATGGAACAAACGCGGCCGGGCATCATGGCGTTCTGGGCCAATGACGGCAACGTCTCCCCGGAAGACACCCGCACTTGCATCCGCCTGCTCGGCCAGGAGGTGATGCCGGCCCTGCGCGACTACGGCAAAACACTCGGCCTGGACAGCCCGTTCGAGGCCAACTCACCCGTCAGCATCAACTACTCCACCGACCTGAAACCCACGGCCGCGGCGGCAGCCGAATAGGGCACCGGCAAGCTCGCGCTGGGCATCATCGCCCGCTACCCCGAAATCGCTGGCCGGCGCGCGCGCCAGGACGTTGCCTGCTCATAGCAATGTCCTGCGCGCAGCACGGTCGCGTCCTCGAACGGCCGGCCGATCAGCTGGATCGACAGCGGCATGCCGGCCGCCGTGTAGCCAGTGCACAGCGCCAGCGCGGGATGCCCGGTGACGTTGGCGGGAAAGGTGAAATTCGGCGTGTTGAACAGCAGCCACTTCGCCACGCTCGCCAGCTTCGGCGCCTCGTTCGGCGCTGACGCCGTCACCAGGATATCGCACTCCGCCATCGCCGCGGCCATTTCGGCGCACAGATCGCGCCGCCGCCGCAACGCCTGCATGTAGTCGGCGGCCCGGATCAACCCGCCCAGCGCCATCCGGTCGCGAAACAACTCCCCATACTCGTTGAACCGAGTCCGCAACCACGGCTCATGCACCGCATAGGCCTCGGCGAGCATGACGAGCATCCCGACCGCCTGGTAGTCGGCCAGCGGCGACAGCGTGACATCGCGGATCTCCGCGCCCAGCCCGCGAAACACCTCAAGCGCCGCCGCGATGCCCCCGAGCGTCGCGCCATTGGCCCGCACGTCGCTCTCATGGAAATGCCGGATCACACCAATCCGCAACCCCTTCACCCCGCCCGCCAGCGCCGCCCGATAGTCGGGGATCGCCACGTCGGCGCTCGCCGGATCGGCCGGATCATGGCCCGCCATCGCCTGCAGCAGGATCGCGCAATCCTCCACCGTCCACGCCATCGGCCCGGCATGGTCGAGCGACGGCGACAGCGGCTGGATGCCCATCCGGCTGATCAGCCCGTAGGTCGGCTTCAACCCGGCAATACCGTTGAACGCGGCCGGCGTACGGATCGACCCGCCGGTATCCGAACCCGTACCGCCCAGGATCATGCCAGCAGCGACCGCGACGCCGGTGCCGCTGCTGCTGCCAGCCGCCGAACATTCGGTGTTCCAGGGGTTGCGCGGCGGCGGCCACGGCAGATCGAAGCTCGGCCCGCCAAACGCGAATTCATGCGTGGCAAGCTTGCCGAGCATCACCGTCCCGGCCGTCGCCAGCCGCCTGACCACCGCACCATCGTCCGCGGGCACATGATCCTGCAACAGCCGCGAATGCGCCGTCGTCGCAATGCCGGCCGTGTTGTAGATGTCCTTGTGCGCGATCGGAATCCCGTCCAGCGGCCCGCGCCCGGTACCGTTGCGCCAACGCGCCTCCGACGCCGCCGCATCGGCCAGCGCCCGCGCCTCGGTGCGCAGAATGAACGCGTGCAGCGCCGGCTCCCGCGCGGCCACCCGGGCGAGGCAATGCCGCGTGAGCTCCACCGGCGAGAGCTTCCCGGCAGCGATCAGCGCCGCCGCCTCGGCAATCGTCGGATAATCGTTCATGGCCGCGGCCCGAACGCGCCGGCGCGGAACACATGCGCCGGCTCATCGGCCCGCGGCCGCGTGCGATTGATACGCGCCAGCATCGCCTCGATGGTCGCATAGCCCTGATGCAACTCGCGCAACTGCTCCGCCGTCAACGGCAACCCGGTCTGCGCGGCGAGCACGGCGAAATCGGCCGCACTGATTTTTGGCTGCATGGCGATTGATCCCCCGGGCTGTGCGCCGCCAGCAAAACACATCCGGCCCGTCCAGTCTTCCCCACGCTGCCAGTCTCCTATCCGCTGCCAGTCTCCTATCCGCTGCCAGTCTCTTGTGCGTTGCCAATCAAACGCGCCCGAGGGTTGCGCCATCACCGCTCGACGTCCCCGCCCCCCCGATGCAGTGTGCCCTCAGTTCCCCCAACCGAGATCGAATGAACCCTCTCGCCGCGCTGCTGCGACGTGCCAACCTCGCCGCCAACCGCCTCAGCCCGACCTTGCGCGGCATGTTGTGGACGGTCGCGGCCGGCCTCGTGTTCACCTTCCTGAACACCACCATGCGCGTGCTCGCCAAGGACATCCCACCCTTCGAGACACAGTTCCTGCGCTATCTCTGCGGCCTCGTGGTCATGCTCCCTTTCGTCCTGCGCAGCGGTTTCGTCACCTATCGCGCCAACGGCCTGGCCGGCCAGATGTGGCGCGGCGTCGTCCACACCTCCGGCCTGCTGCTCTGGTTCGTCGCCCTGCCGCATATCTCGCTGGCCGACATGACCGCGCTCGGCTTCACCAGCCCCATCTTCGTCATGCTCGGCGCCGCCCTGCTGCTGAAGGAGAAACTGCGCGCCGACCGCCTGCTCGCCGCCGGCATCGCCTTCACCGGCGTGCTGATCGTGCTCGGCCCAAACTTGAACGGCGCCGGCGGCATCTACAACCTCGTCATGCTCGCCTCCTCGCCGCTGTTCGCCGCCTCCTTCCTGATCACCAAGGCGCTCACCCGGCGCGACCGCCCAGAAGTGATCGTCGTCTGGCAGGCGATCACAGTCACGCTGTTCTCCCTGCCCTTCGCCCTGCTCGACTGGGTCTGGATCACCCCCGGCCAGTTCGCCGCCTTCCTCGCCTGCGGCGTGCTCGGCAGCACCGGCCACTACTGCGTCAACCGCGGCCTGCGCGCGACCGACATATCCGCCACCCAATCCGTGAAATTTCTCGACCTGATCTGGAACGCCACCGCCGGCTTCATCGTCTTCGCCGACGTACCACCCCAAACCACCTTCCTCGGCGGCTGCTTCATCTTCCTCGCCACCACCTGGATCGCCCGCCGCGAAGCCAAACGGCGCTAGGCCATCGCAGGCAAGCGCGCCTCCGGCGGCGTCGTGCGCAGCGCGCCTCCGGCGGCAAAGGGTCAGGGACCCTTTGATCCCCCCGACTGCTCGCGGCTGGATCAACGGCCTTCGGTTGAGAACCTCTTCCTCGCTTGCGCCGCAGGCAATCAACATCGCGGAGCGCGCCGGAGTCTAGGCTTCGCCACTGAGCGCGGCGAGATCCAGATGCCCAACCGAAGGTCGGCCCTTCAGCCGCCAGCAGTCGGGGGGATCAAAGGGGCGACCGCCCCTTTGCCGCCAGAGGCGCGCTTGCCTGACGCTGCCTAACTCCCCAGGCAAGTCCCGCCAGGCTGCTGCCATTCCGCGCCCGATTACACAATTTGCAGCAACCGGTGATGCTTGCGCCCCGCCGACAGCTTGATCCCTGCCCGCAGATCGGCCTCGGGCACGACCAGCCCCTCATCCTTCACCGCCGCATCGTTCAGCCGCGCCCCACCACCACGCACCAGCCGCCGCGCCTCGGCGTTGCTCGCGACCAGATCCGCCAGCCGGAACAGGTGGACAACAGAAATCCCGCCATCGACGATCTCGCTGGCCGCGATGGCGACCTTCGGCAACACATCGCCCCCTTCGCCCTCCTCGAAAATCTGCCGCGCCGCCTCCGCCGCCGCCTCCGCCGCCGCCATGCCATGCGCCAACGCCGTCGCCGCCGTCGCCAGGATCTTCTTCGCCTCGTTGATCTCCGCCCCGCCAAGCGCCTCCAGCCGCGCGATCTCCGCCAGCGACATGTCGGTGAACAGCTTCAGGAACCGCCCGACATCGGCATCCTCGGTATTGCGCCAGAACTGCCAGTAGTCGAACGCCGGCAGCCGATCGGCCGTCAGCCACACCGCCCCGCTGGCCGACTTGCCCATCTTCGCGCCCGACGCCGTGGTGATCAGCGGCGTCGTCAGCCCGAACACCTGCCGCCCATCCGTCCGCCGCACCAGGTCGATCCCCGAGACGATATTCCCCCACTGGTCCGACCCGCCCATCTGCAGGGTCACCCCATGGCGACGGTTCAACTCGCGGAAATCATAGCTCTGCAAAATCGAATAGTTGAACTCCAGGAACGTCAGCCCCTGCTCGCGCTCCAGCCGGTTCTTCACGCTGTCGAATGCCAGCATGCGGCTGATCGAGAAATGCGGCCCGATCTCGCGCAGCAATTCGATGTAGCCGAGCTTGTCCAGCCAATCCGCGTTGTTCGGCATGATGGCATCGGTCGCGCCCGCCTCGGTAGAACTGGCCCCAAAACGCAGAAACGGCTCGATGTTGCGGCGAATGCCGGCCATGTTGGTGAGGATCGTCTCCTCCGTCATCAACTGCCGCGCCTCCTCGCGAAACGACGGATCGCCGATCTTGCTGGTCCCGCCACCCATCAGCGCCACCGGACGATGGCCATGGCGCTGCAACAGCCGCAGCAGCATGATCTGCACCATATGGCCGACATGCAGGCTATCGGCGGTCAGGTCGTAGCCGATATACCCCGACACGACCCCGGCCTTGAGCGCCGCTTCGAGCCCTTCGGCATCGGTGCACTGGTGGACAAAACCGCGGGCGACGGCTTCATGGAGAAAATCGGCTGTGGGCATGGCAATGGTTCCGAATCTTTGCGAGACGCGAGCTAGCATAGCGGGCAAAACATGAAAATGCTGCGCACGATCGGTCTGATGAGCGGCACCTCGCTGGACGGCGTCGACGCCGCCTGGCTGGAGACCGACGGCACCCGCATCGGCCGCATCGGGCCGGCGCTGACCCTGCCCTACGACGCCCTCCTGCGCGGCGATCTCCGCCGCCTGCTCGACCTCGCCCCCACGCTCGACCCCGCCGACCCCTTCCTCGCCGACGTCACCAACCGCCTCACCCAACGCCATATCGACGCCGTCGCCGCCATCGGCGAGCCCGCCGACATCATCGGCTTCCACGGCCAGACCATCCTGCACCAGCCCGAACGCCGCCGCACCTGGCAGATCGGCAACCCCCACGCCCTCGCACGCGCCACCAACACGCAAATCGCCTACGACTTCCGCACCGCCGACGTCGCCGCCGGCGGCCAGGGCGCGCCACTCGTCCCGGTCTACCATCAGGCTTTGGCCGAAACCCTCGAAAAACCCCTGGCCATCCTCAACATCGGCGGCGTCGCCAACGTCACCTGGATCGGCGCCCATGGCGGATTACTGGCCTTCGACACCGGCCCCGGCAACGGCCCGCTCGACGACTGGGCCGCCCAACACAGCAACCTCCCCATCGACGCCGACGGCCGGCTCTCCGCCCAGGGACACGTGGACCCAACCGTGCTGGCAAAACTCATGTCCCACGACTACTTCACCCGCCCCGCCCCCAAATCCCTCGACCGCCTCGATTTCGGCCGCGCCCTCGCCGCCAGCGGCCTCGACGCCCTCTCCCCCCCCGACGGCGCCGCCACCCTCGTCGCCTTCACCACCGCCTCCGTCGCCACCAGCCGCCTCCCCGGCCCGGTCAAACGCTGGCTCGTCACCGGCGGCGGCCGCCTCAACCCCACCATCATGACGGCCCTCGCCGATCGCCTCGGCCTCCCCGTCCAACCCGTCGAAGCCGTCGGCTGGAACGGCGACGCCCTCGAAGCCCAATGCTTCGGCTTCCTCGCCGCCCGCGTCCTGGCCGGATTGCCGCTCAGCTTCCCGGGCACGACGGGCGCACCGCAGGCCATGCCGGGGGGGCAGATCAGCAGGCCCTGAGGGAAGCAAACGAAGGCCTTCTTTTTTGAAAAAAAGAAGCAAAAAACGTTTATCCGTTTTTTTCCTCCCGGTCAGCTACGCCAGCCACTGCGAAAACCGCTCCCCCAGCATCATGACGGTCATGTTCGGAACCACCGACAAGGCCATCGGGATGGTGGACGCATCGGCGACGTAGAGATTATCGGTGCCGCGCACCTTGCACCGCTGATCAACCACGGCCATCGCGTCGGAGTCCGGCCCCATCGGCGCCGTCCCCATCGCATGGCAGTAGGTGCCGACCCGGAACGCACAGGGACAGGACATCCAATGATCTCGTTGCTTTTCAACGTCGGAAACCCCACCGATCCGGCGGGCAGCGCTTGCGCCGCGATTCCCCGGATCGACGGCCTGAAGGGCCGCATGGGCAGGCCCCAGGAACGCATTCCGAGCCCATGCCCCATTCCTCCAGTCCATTCCCCCCCACTGTGGCCCCCGCGCCACAACCAGCACCATTCAACCACGCACCCGAAAAAAACGCTTGCGCCCGAAATCCGGTAATTATAATAACTAACGTCATGAGCACCACATCCCCACCCCCCAGCCAGGCGGCGCCGCACCCCGCGCAGCCGCTGCTGGAGTTTGTCGGAGCCCTGCTCACAGCCATTTTCAGCCGGTCCTGGCTCTGGCGCTTCCTCCCCGGCGGCCGCGCCATCGCGGAGCAGATGCGCCTGCTCAGCCAAGACCTCACCGCCCTCATGGAACACCTCGCAACCTTGCCGCCCCCCGCCGAACCATCCGTCGCTGCCATCGCGCCGATGCCCGCGCAGCCGGCCCCCACCCCAAAACGCGCCGCCACCCCCGCCATCAGGCCGCGCAAACCCCGCACGCCCTCCGTCCACGCACCCGCATCCCCCGCATTGCGCCGCGCCCCGGCACCGCCATATCCGCGCGCCGCCCACCACAATCCCGCATTGCGACCGTTGCATCCGCCCCAAAACCCCCGGCTCATTTTTGCACGGGCCGACTCCCGACTTGGAGAATTGCGTCTATTTTGTTACGATAACATAACAATCAGCAAGCATTCAGCACGAAAGAGCTTCTTTTTGAAAAAAGAAACAAAAACTTTTCACCCATAGGCTGCGCCCCGGGCAACACCCAGCCAACCGGGCAACGGCTCTTTTTTTTAGAGAAGAACCCCTTACACTCCTGCGCCTGACCAGCACGCAGGATCGCACCCATGCCGCCCGACCGCATCACCGTCTCCGTCATCCAGCATCGCCTGCACGCGATCGTCGAGGAAATGGGCGAGGCCATGCTGCGCACCGCCTATTCGCAAATCCTCAACTCCTCCCGGGACTTCTCCACCGCCATCTGCGGCCTCGACGGCCGCCTGATCGCCCAGGCCGAGCACGTCCCCATCCACGTCGGCGCCCTCCCCTGGGCCGCCCGCGCAGTAACAGAATTCTTCCAGGGCGACATCCACAAAGGCGACGTCTTCCTGCTGAACGACCCGTATCACGGCGGCAACCACATCCCCGACCTCACCGCCTTCGTCCCCGTGTTCGACGGCGAAACCCCGGTCTTCTGGGCCATCAACCGCGCCCACCAGTCCGACATCGGCGGCGCCACCCACGGCGCCTACAACGCGGGCGCCACCGAGATCTGGCAGGAAGGCATCCGCGTTCCCCCCCTGCGCCTCTACGAGAAAGGCCAACTCCGCCGCGACGTGATGGAAATGCTGGTCCTCAACGTCCGCCACCCCAACGACTTCCGCGGCGACCTCGCGGCCATGATCGGCTCCGCCCATGTCGGCGAACGCCGCCTCCTGTCGCTGGCCAACGAATTCTCCTGGCCCACCACCCACGCCGCCATCGAAGCCGTGCTCGACGGCGCCGAACGCCAGGCCCGCGCCGTCATCGCCTCCTGGAAAGACGGCGTCTACAAGGGCGAAGCCGTGCTCGACGACGACGGCCACGGCATCGAAAACATCCACATCCGCGCCACCGTCACGAAATCCGGCAGCAACCTCACCATCGACCTCACCGACAGCCACCCCCAGGTCATCGGCTTCGTCAACTCCTCCCACCCCAACATGCAATCCGCCGTCGCCGTCGCCCTGGCCTACCTGATCGACCCGCACACGCCGAAAAACGACGGCGCCTTCCGCCCGCTCACCGTCATCGCCAAACCCGGCACCGTCGTCTGGGCCAATCCCGGCGCCCCGGTCACCCTCTGCACCAACCATTGCGGCCAGGAAATCATCGAGGCGATCATCACCGCTCTAGCCCCCGCCTGCCCAGACCGCGCCATGGCCGGCTGGGGCCGCCGCTTCCGCATCGCCATCTCCGGCAAAGACCCGCGCACCGGCAAGAAATTCATCTGGCACCTGTTCCAGGCCCGACCGGGCGGCGGCGCCTCCCCGGCCGGCGACGGCTGGCCCGGCGCCGGCGAGTGGCAGGCGGCGGGCGGCATCAAGTTCGGCAGCCTCGAAGTCACCGAAGTCCGCTTCCCCTTCCTGTTCCGCAGCCATGAATTCCGCCCCGACAGCGGCGGCGACGGCGCCTATCGCGGCGGCCCCGGCGGCATCCTCGAAATCGTCGCCGAAATCGCCGAACCCGCCTTGGCCAACACCGCCGGCGACGGCGTGCGCCATGGCGCGGTCGGCATCCTCGGCGGCAGCGACGGCGCCCCGCACCACTACGTCCTGCACTCCGAAGGCCGTGCGCCGCGCGACATCAAGACCAAGGAAGTCGGCCTCGTCATCCGCCCAGGCGACGTCTTCAAGATCCGCTCGGGCGGCGGCGGCGGCTGGGGCGACCCGGCCACCCGCACCCCCGAACAACGCGACGCCGACCGCGCCGCCGCTTTCGTGACGGGGGCATAGGACCATGCTGCGCATCGGAATCGACGTCGGCGGCACCTTCACCGACCTCGTCGCCGTCGACCCCGCCGGACGTTCCACTCTCGCAAAATCCACCTCCACCCCCGCCGACCCGTCGATCGGCGTCATCGCCGGCCTCGAACGCCTCGCCGAAACCCTCGGCCTCACCCTCGCCACCCTGCTCGGGGCCACCGACCGCATCGTCCACGGCACCACCGTCGCCACCAACGCCCTGCTCGAACACAAGGGCGCGAAAGTCGGCCTGCTCACCACCGAGGGGCATCGCGACGTCATCGAAATGCGCGAAGGCCTCAAGGACGACCGCTACAACCTGCGCATGCCCCCGCCCGTCCAACTCGTCCCCCGCCAGCGCCGCCTCGGCGTGCGCGAGCGCATCCGCGCCGACGGCCGCGTCGAAATCCCGCTCGATCCCGCCTCCCTCGCCGCCGCCATCGCCGAACTGCAACGCGAAAACGTCGAGGCCGTCGCCATCTGCTACATGCACGCTTGGCGCGACGCGACCCATGAACGCGAAACCGCCCGCGCCGTCGCCGCCGCCATGCCCGGCGTCTACCTCTCCCTCTCGTCCGACGTCTTCCCGCAAATCAAGGAATTCGACCGCGTCTCCACCACCATCGTGAACGCCTATGTCGGCCCCGCTTTGTCGCGCTACCTCAAGCGCCTCGAAGCCCGCCTGAAGGAGGCCGGATATGTCGGCCCGCTGCTGATCATCCAATCCCATGGCGGCGTCACCCCGGTCGACGAAGCCGCCCGCATCGCCGCCGGCGGCGTCCTCTCCGGCCCCGCCGGCGGCGTCGCCGGCAGTCGCTACGCCGCCAAACTCCTCGGCACCGGCGACCTCATTCCCTTCGACATGGGCGGCACCAGCACCGATATCTGCCTGATCGTCGATGGCGAACCGGCCCTCACCTCCGGCCGCGGCGTCGGCGGCCATCGCCTCGCACTGAACAGCCTCGACATCGCCAGCCTCGGCGCCGGCGGCGGCTCGATCGGCCGCGTCGACACCGGCGGCATCCTCCATGTCGGCCCCGAAAGTGCCGGCGCCACGCCCGGTCCCGCCTGCTACGGCAACGGCGGCACCCATGCCACTGTCACCGACGCCAATGTCGTGCTCGGCTATCTCGACCCGAAATCCTTCCTCGGCGGCCGCGCCACGCTCGACGTCACCGCCGCCGAAGCCGCCATCGACCGCCTCGCCGCCGAACTCGGCGTCACCCGGATCGAGGCCGCCGAAGGCGTCCACCGCGTCGTCAACACCAACATGGCCGAGGGTATCCGCCTGGTCTCAGTCCGCCGCGGCGTCGATCCCCGCCGTTTCGCCCTGCTCTCCTTCGGCGGCGCCGCCGGCCTGCACGTCGCCGACGTCGCCCGCCAGCTCGACCTCACTCGCGTCATCGTCCCCCGCGTCGCCGCCGTGCTCTCCGCCTGGGGAATGCTCGCCACCGACCTGCGCTTCGAAGTCTCCCGCACCCATATCGGCGACGCCGGCCGCCTCGACGGCGCCGCCGTGAAACGCATGTTCGACGCCATGGAAGCCGAAGGCCGCGCCCGCCTCGCCGCCTCCTACAACGGACCCGTTCGCGTCGAACGCACCGTCGAAATGCGCTACGGCGAACAGATCTTCGAAATCGCCGTCCCTCTCACGGGAATCGACTGGTCCGTGCCCGACCCCCTGCCGCAAATCGTCACGCGCTTCCACGATCGCCACGAAGCGCTCTACACCTACGCGCTGCGCGACCAGGAAGCCGTGCTCGTCAACGCCCGCGCCGCCGTCATCGGCATCCTGCCCGACCTGCCACAGGAGCCGACGCGCACCGCCACCACCCCCGCCGGCCCCACCGGCATCCGCCGCGTCCACATCGGCGCCTGGATGGAGGTCCCGGTCTACGCGCTCGACACGCTCGCCACCGGCCAACAGATCGCCGGCCCCGCCATCGTCGAGTCGGCCATGACCACCGTGCTGCTACGACCGCACAACACCGCAACGATTACGCCGCATGGCTGGCTCGACATCAGCATCCCCCTCGCCACCTGATCCCAAAGGAATAAGCAAGGCTCCGCCGGCAAGCCCGCTTTCGGCACGCAAGCGCGCGCCTGACGCGGGCTTGCCGGCGGAGCCTTGATTGCCTTGCCCGGCGACCTCGACGTCGCCCGCCTACAGGCGCTTCCTCAACAGGTCGTCGAGCCAGTCGCGGCGCATCTCCGGCACGGAGGAGAGCAGCAACTCCGTGTAGGCGTGGAACGGCGGGTTGAACACCGTTTCGGTTTCGCCCACCGCAACCATCTTGCCCTTCAGCATCACCGCCACCTTGTTGGCGATCCGCCTGACGATGCCGAGATCATGGGTGATGAACAGATACGCCACCCCAAGCTCGTCCTGCAGCCGCTTCAGCAACCGGAGAATTTCCTCGCCAACAAGCTGGTCGAGCGACGATGTCACCTCGTCGCAGATGATCAGATCGGGCTCGGCGGCCAACGCCCGCGCAATCCCCACGCGCTGCTTCTGCCCACCCGAAAGTTCACCGGGCTTGCGGTCGATATAATCCGCCGGCAGGTCCATCATATCCAGCAGTTCAAGCACCCGCATCCGCACGTCGTTTCTCGATCGCCCGAAGTAGAACGCAACCGGACGGCCAATAATCTCGTGGATCGTCTGATAGGGGTTCAGCGCGACATCCGGCATCTGATAGATCATCTGTATCCGACGCAGCTGATCACGGGAACGATCGGCCAGACGCGGCGGCAGCAGGTCCCCATTGAAAAGGATATCGCCCGCCTCCCGCGGCAGCAGCCCGGTGATGACCCGCGCCAGCGTGCTCTTCCCGGAGCCGGACTCGCCAACAACAGCCAGCGTATCCCCGCGGCGGACATCGAGCGTCACCCCATCGATCACCCGCAGCAATGACGCGTAGCTGGCAACCACATTGCTGATCGACAGCAGCGGCGTATCGGCCCTGCCGCCCTGCTCGACATAGGCATGGCCGTGCACCCGTTCCGCCACCAGGCGCCGCGTATACTCCTCCTGCGGGTTCTCCAGGATCTGCGCCGCCGTGCCGTGCTCGATGGTCTTGCCGTGCCGCAACACCATGATGGAGTCGGCGATCTGCGCGACCACCGCGAGGTCGTGGGTGATGTAGATCGCCGCCGTCCGGTGCTCGCGGATCAACTTGCGGAATGCCGCGAGAACCTCGACCTGCGTGGTCACATCAAGGGCCGTCGTGGGCTCATCGAAGATCAGAATATCCGGCTTGGCCGCCATCGCCATCGCCGCCATCGCGCGCTGCAACTGCCCACCGGAAACCTGGTGCGGATAGCGATTGCCGAACGTCTCGGGGTCCGGCAGTTCAAGCTCGCGGAACAGCCCGATGGCAATTTTCCGCGCCTCCTCCACGCTCATCAAACCGTGCCGCACAGGAATTTCGCAGACCTGCTCGAACAGGTTCATCGCCGGGTTGAACGACGCCGCGGCACTCTGCGCGATATAGGCGACCCCCGGACCACGCAAGGCCCGCCGCTCATCGGCGGCCATCGTGCGAATATCGCGCCCCTTGAACAGGATTTTTCCGGATGTGATGGCGCAGCCCGGGCGGGTGTAGCCGAGGATTGCGAGGCCAATGGTGGACTTGCCAGCGCCGGACTCGCCGATCAGCCCCAGCACGTCGCCGCGCCGCAGCTGGAACGACGCGTTCTCGACCAGCACCGGCCCAGGCCCCGCATCGGAACGCGCCTCGACGCGCAGCCCTTGCACGTCGAGAATGAGGTCGCTCATGCGTTCTCGCCATGCGTGCGCGATTCGATGGCGAGCAGCCAGTCGACCACGAAGTTGACGCCGACCGTCAGCACCGCAATCGCAGCCGCCGGCCAAAGCGGCGCCGCAAGGTCCAGGTTGATCATGTCGCGATAGTCACGAACCATGCTGCCCCAGTCCGCATCCGGCGGCTGCACGCCCAGTCCGAGGAAGCTCAGCGCTGCTACAAACAGAAATGCGAAGGAAAACCGCAAGCCGAACTCCGCGATCAGCGGCGCCCGCGCGGCGGGCAGAACCTCGCGCAGGATGATCCAGCCCAACCCCTCCCCGCGCAACTTGGCCACCTCGACATACTCCAGCGCGGTAATGCCGAGCGCCAACGCGCGGCTGAGGCGGTAGACGCGGGTGGCATCGAGGCAAGCCAGCGTGATCACCAGCACCGGCAGCGCCGTTCCGAGAACCGAAAGAATAATGAACGCGAAAATCAACGTCGGCATCGACAACATCAGATCGACGGTGCGCGATAAAACCGTGTCCACCCAACCCTTGCAGATCGCCGCGGTGAACCCGGCGACAATGCCGATCGAGAACGAAAACCCGGCGATCATCAGCGACAGCCCGATCGACATCCGCGCGCCGAAAATGAGCCGCGTCAGCAAATCCCGCCCGAGGTTATCAAGGCCGAGCAGATGCTCCAGGCTCGGGTCGTCCCACGCCTCGCCAACGATCTCCGCCTGATCGTACGGCGCAATCCACGGCGCGAACAGAACCACAATGAGATTGACCGCAATGATCGCCAGCCCGATCGCCGCGGTGACCGGAACGCGATGCCCGAACAGGCGAAAACGCGACGGCATCAGCGCGGGTGCCGCAGGCGGGGGTTGCTGAGAATGGAGAAGATATCGGCCGTCATGTTCAGCAGAATGAACGTGCTGGCAAACAACAACCCGCAGCCCTGGACGACAGGAACATCATGCTTCGATACCGCATCGACCATCAGCTGCCCCAGCCCGGGATAGACGAACACCGCCTCCACCACCACCACGCCAATGATCAGATAGGCGAGGTTGAGGGCCACCACATTGATCACCGGCGCCAGCGCGTTCGGGAAAGCGTGCCGCACCACCACCTGCCATTTCGGCATGCCCTTGAGGAACGCCATTTCAATATATGGACTGGCCATGATCGCCAGCACCGAGGCACGGGTCATCCGCATCATATGCGCAATGGTCACCAGAACCAGCGTCGCCATCGGCAGGATGGTCAGGAAAACCCGCTCCCCGAACGGCGTATCGGGCGTCACATTGGCGAGTGTCGGCAGCCAGCCCAGCTTTACGGACAGGTACTTCACCAGCAGGTACCCGACCAGATATTCCGGTATCGAGATCGTCATCAGCGTAACCAGATTGACCATCCGGTCGAAGAAACTGCCCTGCCACACCGCCGCCATCAGCCCGAGCGCGATGGACAACGGAATGGAAATCATCGCCGCGTAGCTCGCCAGGAACAGCGTGTTGCGCAGCCGTGGCACCAGGTCGTCCACCACCGCCCGCTCGGTCGCCAGCGACCGCCCGAGATCGCCCGTCAATGCCCCCCCGAACCATTCGACATAGCGCTGCACGGGCGGCCGATCGAGGCCAAGCTCCTTGCGCATCGTCGCCAGATTCTCCTCGGTCGCATTGTTCTGCAGCAGCGCCGAGGCAAGATCGCCAGGCAGGATCTCGGTCCCCGCGAAAATGAGCATCGACGCGCCGAGCAGGGTCAAGAGCCCCAGCCCCAGCCGCTGCGCGATCAGCTTGCGCATGATCCTGCCTCCGATTTCTCGCTCACACCGCTGCGCTCCCCGCAATCCGCGCCATTGTCCGGTTCGATGCCCGCCCAAGTCAACCAGTCCAAGTCAACCAGCCCGATTTGACCGGGCCGCCCAGGACATGGACGATGCGCCGGAGCAGGGGATGGATCGTATGACGGAACATGTGGGGATCGTGGTCATCGGCGGCGGCGCGGTCGGGTGCAGCGTGCTCTACCATCTCGCGCGCATGGGCCGCGCCGACGCCCTGCTGCTCGAACAGGACGAGCTCACCTCCGGCTCCACTTGGCACGCCGCCGGCAACGTCCCGACGTTCTCGTCGGGCTGGGGCATCATGAAGCTCCAGCAATACTCCGCCGCCCTCTATCGCCGCCTCGCCGAGGACCCGGACTACCCGATCAACTACCACGTCACCGGCTCGGTCCGCCTGTCACACACGCGCGAGCGGCTCGACGAATACCGCCACGTCGCCAGCATGGCCCGCGCCAACGGGCTGGACTACGACATCCTCACCCCCGCCGAACTGCGCGCCCGCCACCCGCTCGTCGAAACCCACGACCTCAATGCGGCCCTATGGGACCCGCTCGACGGCGACATCGACCCGGCCCAACTCACCCAGGCCCTCGCCGCCGGCGCCCGCAAGCTCGGCGCCCAGGTCCGCCGCTTCACCAAGGTTACCGCCCTCGCGCCGCTTCCGGGTGGCGAATGGCGCGTCACGACGGCGAACGGCGACATCATCACCGGCATCGTCATCAACGCCAGCGGCTACCGGGCCGGCGAGGTGATGGCCCTGCTCGGCCAGCGCCTGCCGATCGCCACGCTCTCGCATCAATACCTGGTCACCGAGGATAGTCCCGAACTCGCCGCCCGCGCCGAGCGCCTGCCGCTGCTGCGCGATCCCGATATCTCCTACTACCTCCGCCAGGAACGCCACGGGTTCATCCTCGGCCCCTACGAGTGGCAGGCGACGGCCATGTGGCAGGACGGCATTCCCGCGGACTTCGCCCACAAGCTCTGGAACGACGACCTCGCCCGCCTCGAACCCTACATCACCGACGCCTGCGCCCGCGTACCCCTGCTCGGCCAGGTCGGCGTCAAGCGCGTCGTCAACGGCCCGATCCCCTATTCGCCGGACGGCAACCCCTATATCGGCCCCGCCCACGGCCTGCGCAATTTCTTCCACTGCAACACTTTCTCCTTCGGCATCGCCCAGGCCGGCGGCGCCGGCAAGGCGATGGCCGAATGGGTCCTGCACGGCGCGCCGGAATGGGACCTCTGGAGCCTCGATCCCCGCCGCTACACCGCCTACGCGACCGCCACCTACACAACCGCCAAGGCCGTCGAAATCTACCAGAACGAATACGCCCCCGGCTTCCCGTTCGAAGAACGCCCGGCCGGCCGGCCCGCCCTGATGTCCCCGCTCTACGACCGGCTCGCCGCCAAAGGCGCCCGCTTCGGCGCCCGCGGCGGCTGGGAACGCCCCATTTGGTTCGCCGCCCCCACCGACGCCGCCCCCACTGACGCCGCGGACACGCTCAGCTTCCGCCGCGCCCGCACATGCTTCGACGCCGTCGGCCGCGAAGTCCAAGCCGTCCGCGAACGCGTCGGCCTGCTCGACCTGCCCGGCTTCTCCAAATTCCACGTCACCGGCCCCGGCGCCACCGCCTTCCTCGACCGCCTCGTCTGCTCGCGCCTCCCCAAGATCGGCCGGATCGGCCTGGCCTACGCCCTCACCGCCACCGGCGGCCTGCTGAGCGAATTCACCATCACCCGCCGCGCCGAAAACAGCTTCTACCTCTGCGCCGCCAGCAGCGCCGAATGGCACGACGAGGACATCCTGCACGCCGCCCTGCCGGACGACGGCTCCGTTCACATCGACAACGTCACCGCCCGCCTCGGCACCCTCGTCCTCGCCGGCCCGCGCGCGCGCGACGTGCTCGCCGCCGTCACCACTGCGGACCTCTCCAACAAGGCTTTCCCCTGGCTCAGCGCCCAGAAAATCGAGATCGGCACCGCGCGACCGCTCGCCCTGCGCGTCAACTATGTCGGCGAACTCGGCTGGGAACTGCACGCCCCCGTCGAGGAACTCGTCACCCTCCACACCGCGCTCTGGGCCGCCGGCCAACCACACGGCATCGCCGATTTCGGCATCTACGCCGTCGACAGCCTGCGCCTGGACAAGAGCTATCGCGGCTGGAAAACCGATCTCGAAATCGGCTACTCCCCGCTCGAAGCCGGCCTCGCGCGCTTCGTCGACCTCGACAAGGAAAACTTCGTCGGCCGCGCCGCCCTGCACGCCGAACACCAGCGCGGCAGCACCCAACGCATGGTGCCCCTCGTGTTCGACGCCGCCGCTGACGCCGACGCCCCCGCTTTGGCCTCGGTTTTCGCCGCCGGCAACCGCGTCGGCCTCGTGACGTCCGGCGGCTGGAGCTACACCCTCGGCCGCAGTATCGCACTGGCCCTGGTACGCATCGATCTCGCGGCGCCCGGAACGTCACTCACCGTTGAGGTGTTCGGCGAGCATCGCACGGCGGTGGTTGGGAGTGAGCCGCTTTACGATCCGACGAATGCGAGGATACGCGCGTAAGGCGAGGGCTCTGCCGTCGCCGCGCAAGCGGCGCGTCGGACGACACGGCGAGGCTTTGCCTCGCCTCCGCAAAGGGTCAGGGACCCTTTGATCCCA
>JAYTUU010000101.1:0-21274 GCA_043744375.1 Rhodospirillales bacterium
GGGGTTCCAAGGGCCACTGGCCCTTGGCCGCCGGAGGCGCGCTTGCCGTCGCTGCAAACGCACGCCCTTCCGTTGGCCAACCTACGAATCTCTGCTTAGCTTGTTGGCAGGACGCCGCGGCCCCATAATGACGGGATGGACCAGACGGTGACGCTGACTGTGAACGGCGAGACTCGCGAATTCGCGGCACCGCTCAGCGTGTCCGCGCTGCTGGCCGCGATCGGCCTGGATACGCGCAAGGTCGCGGTCGAGCGCAACGAGGAAATCCTGGCGCGCTCGGACTACGCTGCGACTCGGCTGGTGGCGGGTGACCAGCTTGAGATCGTGCATTTCATCGGGGGAGGCTGAGGATGGACGGCGTGGCGGCTTCCGACGATTGCTGGACGGTAGCCGGGCGGAGTTTCCGCTCGCGGCTGATCGTCGGCACGGGCAAATACAAGGACCTCGAAGAAACCGCGGCGGCGATTGCGGCGAGCGGCGCCGAGATCGTGACGGTGGCGGTGCGGCGGGTGAACCTGTCCGACCCGAACGCGCCGATGCTGCAGGATTTCGTCGATCCCAAGGTCTACACCTATCTGCCGAACACCGCCGGCTGCCACACCGCGCGCGATGCGGTCCGCACGCTGCGGTTGGCGCGCGAGGCGGGGGGATGGAACCTGGTGAAGCTCGAAGTGCTCGGCCCGCCGCCGCATCTCTATCCCGACATGATCGCCACGTTCGAGGCCGCCGAGGCGCTCATCAAGGACGGCTTCGAGGTGATGGTCTACTGCGCCGACGATCCGGTGGCGGCGAAGCGCCTGGAGGAGATGGGCTGCGTCGCCATCATGCCGCTGGGCGCGCCGATCGGCTCGGGCCTGGGCATCCAGAACCCGGCGATGATTTCGATGCTGATCGCGCAGGCCAGCGTGCCGCTCCTGGTCGATGCCGGCGTCGGCACCGCGTCGGACGCGGCGATCGGCATGGAACTGGGCTGCACGGCGGTGCTGCTGAACTCGGCGATCGCCCATGCGAAAGACCCGATCCGGATGGCGCGGGCGATGAAGCTTGCGGTCGAGGCGGGGCGGCTATCCTATCTCGCCGGGCGCATGCCGCGCCGCATGGGCGCCGACCCATCGAGTCCGCTTTCTGGGTTAATTCGTTAAATAAATCAATACCATAGGAGAAGCTCCATGGGCCAAACTCTCGCACAATACGCAGCCACCTGCCACGACATCATCAAGGCCGATGCCGGGCCGGCGGGCCTGGCAAAGGTCTGCGACGTGGTGAAGCAGATGCTCGGCGACGCCGCATTCATCGCCGAGCATCTGCGCGCCGACGGGCCGGAGCGGAAGATCCTGTATCAGGACCCGGAACTCGAATTCTGCATCCTCGCCCATTCCTACCACGGCGCGAAGAACGCCCCGCCGCACGACCACGGGCCGACCTGGGCGATCTATGGCCAGGCCGCGGGCAGCACGATCATGACGGATTGGGCGATGGTTGAGCCGGCGACCGCCGACAAGCCGGGCACGGTGCGCGCGGTGAAGGAGTATGTGCTGACGCCGGGCATGGCGTTCTTCTACAACCCCGGCGAGCTGCATTCACCCAAGCGCAACGACTCGACCCTGCTGATCCGCATGGAAGGCATCGACGTCTCGAAAATCCGCCGCCTCGCCTACAAGCCGATCGAGACCGCCCCGGCCTGACCGCCCCGGTCTGACCGGCCGGCCGCGGCCATCGCGCAGCGACGTTCAGTCCGCGGAGGCTTCGGGGAGCAGTTCGGCCAGCATCACCCGGCCGCCCCATTCGCGCACGAGGTCGGCGTTGCTCGCCTGATCGGCGCCCTTGATGAGCAGTTCCGGCCGCAGCGCGCGAACCAGTTCGTCCGGCTCATCGTCGCCATCGATCACCACGAGGTCGACCGACGGCAGGCCGGCGAGGCGGGCAGCGCGGACGGCTTCTGACTGATGCGGGCGGGTCTCGCCCTTGGCGCGACGCACCACGGCGTCACCGGCGATGCCGACGATCAGGCGGTCGCAGGCGCCATGGGCCTGTTCGAGCAGATGGACATGGCCTGGCGCCAGCGGGTCGAAGCTTCCATTGGTGAAGCCGACGCGCCAGCCGCTACGGCGCCAGCGTTCGGCGAGCCGGGCAGCGACCTCGCGCGAGACGATCTTGCGCAGCGCGCCGGAGTGCGGAGAGATCGCCGCCAGCAGATCGCTCTCGCGAACCACGGCGGTGCCGATTTTCCCCACGACGACGCCGGCGGCGATATTGGCGATGCGCGCGGCCAGCCGCAGATCGAGGCCGGTGGCCAGCCCGGCGCCGAGCGTGGCCAGCGCGGTATCCCCCGTGCCGGAGATGTCGAACACCTCGGCCGCTTCGGTGGGAAAATGCACCGCCCCATCCCCATCCACCAGCGTCATGCCGTTCTCGCCGCGGGTAACCAGGATGGCGCCGAAGCCGTGTTTCACGCGCAGGATGGCGGCGGCCTCGGCGACCGCGGCGTCGCCATCGACGGACAGCCCGGTGGCATGGCCGAGGTCGCGCGCGGCGGCGAGGATGACATCGGCCCCGGCATAACGGGAATAGTCGGCGCCATGCACGTCGGCAATCACGCGGCGGCCGATGGTCCGCGCGGTCGCGATCAACTGCGAAGGCGTATCGCCGGCAAGCACGCCCTTGCGATAATCGGACAGGATGGTGACCGACGTGGCCATCATCGCGTCCCGCGCGATGCGGAGCAGGCGCTCGATCAGCTTGGGATGAACAGGCCGGCTGTCCTCGCGATCGGCCCGCATGATCTGGTGGCCCTGCAGCGGCCGGCCCTGGGCGACGAAGCGGGTCTTCATGGTGGTGACGCGGCTGCCTTGAACCAGCAGCCAGGGCTCGACACCGGCCTGCCCGCCGATCAGCCCGGTAAGATCGGACCCCGCCTGGTCATCGCCGACGATGGACACGAACGCGACGGCGGCCTTCAGCGCCCCGAGATTGCGCACCACATTGCCGGCCCCGCCGGGCACCGCGAGTTCGCTCTGCACCTTCAGCACCGGCACCGGAGCCTCGGGGCTGATGCGATCGACGGTACCATAGATATAGCGGTCCAGCATGGCATCGCCGATGACCAGCACCGACGCGCGGGCAAGTTTGCGCACGGCCGCAGCGAGGTCGCCGGGCGAAGGGGTAGCAGCAGGCACGGCCGCCGTTTCAGGGTCCATGGCGCCCCGTAGCGAAGCACGGGCATGCTGGCAAGGCTGCGCGTGACCCTAACTTTGCAGGAACCCGACGCGATCCGCCTCCAGCACGGCGCAGGTCAGCATGCCGCCGAGCACGGCACCGGTGTCGATGCCGATGCGGTGGGGACGGATGGTGGGTTCCGGTTCGGGCGTGTGGCCGTGCACCGCGACGGCGGGGAGGGTGCCATCGAAGGAGAGGAAGGGTTCGCGGATCCACAGCAGATCGTCACGCTTCTGCTGGTGCATGGGGATACCGGGGCGCAGGCCCGCATGCACGAAGGCGTAGCCGCCAACACGGCAGATCGGCACCAGACCGCGCAGCAGGCCAAGCTGGATGGGCGGGATGCCGGCCGCCCAGTCGGCCGGGCGGTCGCGCCAGGACAGGCCCCAGCTTGCCAGGGTTTCGCCACCGCCGTTCTGCAACCACATGGCCGCGTCGGCCCGCCTGCGATGGGCGAGGACGGTGAGCAGCATGTCCTCATGGTTGCCGATCAGGTTGAACACGGGCAGGCCGGGCGCCCCCGCGACCGGGCGGGTCAGCCGGTCGAGCACGCCAGCCGAGGCCGGGCCGCGGTCGATATAGTCGCCGAGATGGATCAGCACGGGGCTGGCAATCGGGCGGGCCACAAGATCGGCCACGATGTCGTCATGCAGGGCGGCCAGGCGGTCATCGCAGCCATGAACGTCGCCGATCGCGTAGACGCGCTGGCCGGGCGGGAGCGTGGCGGGTGCTAAGGTTTCGGTAAACATCTGCGGGCACACTATCGCGTGGGATTGCGGAATTCGAGGCCCGCCGCGCAAGGAAAGGCAGGATGATGGACGGGGCACCGGAAAATCCGGCGGCTTGCTGGCGATGACCCCAGCGCAGGGGGGTGCCGGGACATCTTGGCAGACGGCCGCCGGGACATCGTGGCAGGCGGCCGCCGGGTCATCGTGGCAGGCGGCCGCCGGCCCGGCGCAGCGCGGGGAGTTCCTGAACGAGCATGCCGCGGGCGAGCGCCAATTGCTCGACGCGGCCCGGCGAACGACCGCGCCGGGATGGGCGGCGCTGGTGCTCCATGTCGCGGACTTCCCGCCGCCTGGCGCGCGGCCGCATCACCGCCGGGTGGCGCGGGCCATTCTCGATGACACCGTGCAGCGCCATGGCGGGCAGGTGTTCAGCCTGCGTAACGGCGATCTCGTGATGCTCGGCCCCAGCCTGGCCGTGCGCGCGCCGGCCGCGCTGCGCTCACCGCCGCTGCAATCGGAGACCCTGCCGCAATTGCTGCTGCGGCTGTTGCAGGCCGATGTGCTTGACCCCGCCCGACTGGTTTCGACCTGGATGTTGCCCGAGGCGCGGGACCGGTTGCTGGCCTATGCCACCGAAAGATTGGCCGATGGCGGGCTCTCCGCCGTCGAAAAGGCGAGTTCCGAGCGCGCGGCCGGCGGTCCGGGCCTGGAACGCGAACAGGCAGTCGGTGAGCCACCGCCGTTGCCCGATCTGCTGCACCGGCAGACGGCGGTGCTACTGGGTGGGAGCAACGGGGCACGGTTGCTGCCGCTGTTCCGCGAGATCGGATTTGCCGACGCGGCATTGCAGGCGCAGGCCGGCGGAGAGTCGCTGGAGGCGGACCCGTTTCTCTTGCGCCACCTCGCCATGCGGCTGGGGGTTCAAGTGCTGATGGCGCTGCCCACGGAGTTCGGGCGCCACGGCGCGCTCGATGCGGCTTCGGGGCCGCGATTGCACGTCAATCTGCCCCCCACGGGCATTCTGAGTGACGGTTTTGCGCAGTTTTCCGCGCTCTGCCGTGCCGGAGGCGTCGCGCTCGGCGTCGAAGTGTCGCTGGTGGAAGCGGCGGCCGATCCGGTCGGGATGGCCGCGGCGCGGGCACTGCTGGATGACCGCAACGTCGCCTTCGTGCTCGACGAGGTGTCCCATTTGGCCATGCAGCTGACCAATCCGGCGGCGCTGGAGGCGGATCTGGTGAAGCTCGACTGGGCGAACCGCCTGCCGGACCTGCCGATGGCCGAGCAGCATCGCGTGGATGCGGCGCTCGGCAGGATTGGCGTGGAGCGCGTGGTGCTCGCCGGCGCGGATGGCGAGGCGGCACTGCGCTGGGGTTTGCGGCGCGGGATACGGCGGTTCCAGGGCCGCCACGTCGACGCGATGCTGGGCGCAAGCCGGATCAGCGCCTGCGCGTCGGGCGGCGGCTGCTCTCTGCGGCAATGCATCGAACGGGCCAGCGCGGTGGCGCCGGCCGGGCGCCTCGGTTGCCGCAACCTGGCACTGCTTGACGCGGCGGCGCCGGCCGAAACGCGTGCGGTCAGTGCCGCATGAGTATGGCCCTGTCGCGGCGGGAGGCCTCCGAGACCACCCCGGGGAGCGGTGGTCCAGGCAGCGGCCATCCGGCGGAGGCGCATCGGCTCGCCTCCCTGGTGCGCGAGTGCAGCATCAGCGGGATTTCCCGCCATGTCCTGGCGCTGCGCCTGTCGGAACTGCCGGAGGGACGCAGCCGCCCGCATCATCTGCAATTGGCCCGCGATGCGCTGATGCCGCTGACAGGGGCGGTGCGCGCCCAGGTCTACGACCTGCCGAACAACGATGTCGTCGTCGTGTGGCGGGGCGAGTCGCCGGCGTTGCGCGCCAGCATGGACGCGCTCGGCCTGCTGTTTTCCGACGATCCGGCCTTCGGGGTCGACCCGATGGCGCTGGCGATCCTGCTGACGCTGCCCGATGATGCCGAACTGGTGTTGCAGATCGTCGATGAAAGTCTGCGCCCACGGCTGCCACCGCCACCACCGCGCGGACCGGGGGTGCCACTCGACCCACCGACATTGCGGGCGCTGGAACGGGCCATCGCCCAGGCGGATATGAGCCGGTTCGCACGGCGGGAACCGGTGTGCCGGGTGGGCGCGGAGGGGTTCCGCCTCGCCTGGGAACGGCGGTTCCTGTCGGATGCCGAGCTGTTCGAGACCATCCTGCCCGATCGCGCCCCGCGCGCCGACCCCTGGCTGTTCCGCCGGCTCACCCGCACGCTGGACCGCCGGATGCTGTCGCTGCTGTCGGCGGCGGAGGAATTGCGCGGCGTGCCCGCGTTCAGCGTGGACCTGAACGTCGCCAGTCTGCTGGGACCGGAGTTCCTGCGCTTCGACGCCAATCTGCCATCGGCCCTGCGCGGCCACGTGGTGATCAATCTGCGGCCCGAGGACATCCTCATGGACCTGCCAACGTTCTGTTTTGCCAGGGATTTCGTGCGCACAAGGGGCTACCGGCTGCTGCTGCATGACATCACCGGCGCCCAGCTTGGGCTGCTGCCCCCGGGGCCGCTGGGGTTCGATCTCGTGCAACTACGCTACGAGGCGATGCTGGCCGGGTTGCCCGATGCGGTGCTGGGCGAGCCGGAATTGATCGTGCTCGGCGGCGCCGACACCACGGCGGCCATCAACTGGGGCCGGGCGCGCGGGGTCGGGTATTTCCAGGGGCGGATGGCCAATCCGGCCAGCCGGACGCGGTAGCACGCCATGGGCGCAATGGACGCCTGAGACCCCGCACCCTATACGGAACCGCCTTGGCGCGGTGTGCGCGGAGGCGAAAGGAAGCGGCGGCGCGGATGGCGGGGGATGTGATCACGGTGCGCGCGCTGACCAAGCGCTATGGCACGACCCTGGCGGTCGATGACGTCGATTTCAGCGTCGCCGCCGGCTCCACCATGGGCCTGCTGGGCGGCAACGGCGCCGGCAAGACGACCACCATCGCAATGCTGCTGGGCCTGCTGATCCCAACATCCGGCACGATCACCGTGCTGGGACACGACATGGCGACCGACCGGTTCGCGGCACTGGCGCGGATGAATTTCTCCTCGCCCTATGTCGCCCTGCCGCACCGTCTGTCGGTGGCTGAGAATTTCCGCGTCTATGGCCATCTCTATAACGTCCGCCATGTCGAGCGGCGGATTGCCGAACTGGCGGACCAGCTCGATCTGCACGACTTGCTGGACCGCCCGGCCGGCGACCTATCGGCGGGGCAGAAAACGCGCGTCGCTTTGGCCAAGGCCTTGATCAACCGTCCCGACGTGCTGCTCCTCGACGAACCGACCGCGAGCCTCGACCCGGACACCGGCGATCTCGTGCGCACCTGGCTGGAACGCTACCGGGCCGAAAGCGGCTGCACGATCCTGCTGGCCAGCCACAACATGGCCGAGGTGGAGCGCCTCTGCGATCAGGTGCTGATGATGAAGCGCGGCCGGATCGTCGATCGCGGTAGCCCGGCGGAGTTGCTTGCGCGCTACGGGCGCGACGACCTCGAAGCGGTGTTCCTCGACATCGCCCGCGGCCGCGGCCATGCCGAGGTGGCCGCATGATCGCCGCACTGCGTCGCATCTGGGGCCTGATGTATCGCCATCTCGCACTCTACCGGCGCTCCTGGCCGCGCCTGCTGGAACTGGCGTATTGGCCCACTTTGCAGATGTGCATTTGGGGCTTCACCGCGAGTTTCTTCGCCGGCCGCGCGGGCAGTGCTGCGGCGGTCACGTTGGGGATGCTGCTGGGCGCCGTGCTGCTGTGGGAGGTCGCGCTGCGCAGCCAGATGGGCGTGGCGATTTCCTTCCTCGAGGAGATCTGGTCGCGCAACCTCGGCCACGTCTTCGTCAGCCCCTTGCGGCCGTGGGAGTTGGTGGCGGCGTTGATCGCGATGTCCATCATCCGCATGGCCGCCGGGGTTTTGCCGGCCGTTCTCCTCGCCTGGGTGCTCTACGCGTTCAACCTGTTCGCACTCGGCCCGGTGCTGATCCTGTTCGCGATCAACCTGATGGTCATGGGGTGGTGGGTCTCGCTCGGCGTGGTCAGCCTGATCCTGCGCCATGGCGCCGGGGCGGAGGCTCTGGCATGGTCCGTGCTGTTCGGACTGACGCCGTTCGCCGCGGTGTTCTATCCGGTGTCGGTATTGCCGGACTTGCTGCGCCCGATCGCCTGGGCGCTGCCGGCGTCGCATGTGTTCGAGGGGATGCGCGCGGTTCTGGCGGAGGCAGGTCTGGCGGAGGCGGCGATGCCGTGGGGCGATCTGGCGGCGGCGAGCGGGTTGAACCTGGTCTGGCTGGCGGCGGCGGTGGCGCTGTTCGCGCGCCAGTTTCGTGCGGCACGGGTGCGTGGCGCGTTGATGAGCATTGGAGAATAGCATGTCCGAGACACGTTTCTGGCTGATCCGTCATGCGCTGGTGGAGGAGAACGCACGGGCGATGCTGTATGGCACGATGGATGTCGAATTGTGCCCGCACAGCCTGGATACGGAGAAGCCGACCTATGCGGCCCTCGCCCGGCGCCTGCCGCAACCGGCCTCCTGGGTGGTGACGCCCCTGTCCCGTACCCGGCGCACGGCCGAGGCGATCTTCGCCGCCGGCTACCCGCGCGCGGACTGGCGCGTCGAGCCCGACATGATCGAGCAGGACATGGGCGCGTGGCAGGGCCTGCCGCACGCCGATCTGCCGGCCAAGCTGGCGGTGCCCGCGCATCCGTTCTGGCCGATGAGCGGACAGGAGCGCCCGCCGCAGGGCGAGAGCATCGCCGAGGTCGTTATGCGCGTCGGCCGCGCCTTGGAGCGGCTGGCCGATGCCCATGCCGGTGAGGACGTCGTGATCGTCAGCCATGGCGGTGCGATCCGCGCGGCGGTGGCTCATGCGATGGGCATCGGCGCCGATAACGCGCTACATCTGTCGACCCTGAACCTTGCGCTGACCCGCCTGGTCCGCCATCCCGAAGGCTGGCAGGTGGTGTGCGTGAACGAGATCGCGGGGGCTTGAAGCGGTGGCCGCCGGATGAACCCTTCGTTAGCAGACCACTGCAAGCTTGCTTGACAACATATTGATGCCGCAGTGTCCGGGTATAGGGAGCGGCGGCGCGATTCGTTTGCGCCGGCATTGCAACATTTGGTACCGGAGACACTCCATGATCCGTCTATTGTTTGCCGCCGTCGTCGCCTTGATGGTCAGCCACGGCGCGGCGCGGGCGCAGACCGAGCCGCAGACGCTGGTCGATCGCTCGGCGCTAGTCTTGCAGGAAATGCTGGGCGAGCAGAACGGCGCCGAGGCGCGGGCGCTGCTGAAGAACGCCAAGGGCGCGATGGTCTGCCCGCGCGTCTTCAAGGCCGGCTTCTTCGTCGGCGGCCAGGGCGGCTCTTGCGTGCTGGTCGGCCGCAATGCGAGCGGCCAGTGGTCCGGGCCCGCGTTCTACACGATGGGCTCCGGCAGCTTCGGCCTGCAGATCGGCGTGCAGGACGCGCAGATGATCTTCATCGTGCTGACCGACAAGGGCTTGCAGGCGCTGCTCGACAGCCAGTTCAAGTTCGGCGCCGACGCCTCGGTCGCCGTCGCCAATATCGGCGCGGGGGTGAGCGGCTCCACGACCGCGGCGCTGCGGGCGGATATCGTCTCGTTCGCCACCGCGCGTGGCCTGTTCGCCGGGATTTCGCTGGAGGGCAGCCTTCTGTCGACGCGCAGCGACTGGAATCACGCCTATTACGGCAAGACGATCGGCGCCCAGCAGATCGTCATCGGCATGGAGGGGCAGAACCCCGGTGCCGCGCCGTTGCAGGAAATGTTGATCCGCTACGCCCAATAGAGCATGGCGCGGCGCCCGCGGGAGCGTTACTATCCGCCGCATATGACCGCGCCGCCGCCGTTCTGGAAGACCAAGACACTCGCCGAGATGACCGGCGACGAGTGGGAGTCGTTGTGCGACGGCTGCGGCCGTTGCTGCCTGCACAAGCTGCGCTACGAAGACAGCGGCGCGCTCGGCTACACCAATGTCGCCTGCCGGCTGCTCGATCTGGAGACCGCGCGCTGCGGCGACTACACCAACCGCCACCGCAAGGTGCCGGATTGCGTGCATCTGACGCCGGCCGATCTTGTCGAGATCGACTGGCTGCCGCCGAGTTGCGGCTATCGCCGGGTGGCCGAGGGCAAGGATCTCGCCTGGTGGCATCCGCTGGTCTCCGGCGACCCCGCAAGCGTGCACGACGCCGGGATTTCGGTGCGCGGCCGGGTGATCAGCGAGCGCAAGGCGGGTCCCCTCGAACACCATCTTGTCGATTGGCCCGGCGCGATCCCCCGGGTCCGCCGGCCGCAAAAGGAAATAAAGTGATGATGAAAAATGCCCTGTTCGGCGGCGTGAATGCCGCCGTGCTGACCGCGATGAACGCGGATCTGTCGATCGACCTGGACCGCATGGCCGCGCATTCCAAGTGGCTGCTGGCCAACGGATGCAACGGTCTCGGCGTGCTCGGCACCACCGGGGAGGCCAATTCGCTCGGCATTTCCGAACGCATCGCGGTGATGGAGGGCCTGATCGCGCGCGGCATTCCCGCCCGCACCATGCTGCCGGGAACCGGCACGACGGCGATCACCGACACCGTGCTGCTGACCCGCCGCGCCGAGGAACTCGGCTGCCGCGGCGCGTTGCTGCTGCCGCCGTTCTTCTACAAGAACCCCTCCGATGATGGGCTGTTCGCCTATTTCTCCGAGGTGATCCAGCGCGTCGGCGGCGACATCAAGCTGTACCTGTATCATTTCCCGGCCCAGTCGGCGGTGCCCTTCGGCATCGACCTGATCGGCCGGCTGCTCAAGGCCTATCCGGGCAAGGTCAAGGGGATCAAGGATTCCTCTGGCGATTTCCTGAATACCAGGAGCTACGCCGACCACTACGCCAAGGACGGCTTCGAGGTGTTCTGCGGCGATGACGGCGCGCTGCACGGCCTGCTGAACGCCGGCGGCGCCGGCTGCATCACCGCGGCGGCCAATGTCGGCTGCGCCACCAGCGCGGTGGTCTATGCCAACTGGGACAACGCAACAGGCGCGGCCGCACAGGTCACCTTGTCGGCGATCCGCAAGGCGGTCACCTCGGCGCCGCTGATCCCCGGCCTGAAGGCGCTGGTCGCACGCAACACGGGCAATGCGGCCTGGAACTACATCCGCCCGCCGCACATGACGCTCGATGCCGCCGGCCAGGCCAAGCTGTTCGCCGCCTTCAATGCCTGTGGCGTCACCCTGGCGGCGGCCGCCTGAACGGGCCATTGAACCTCTGGGATCGCCTGCGGACCGGCTTCGGCGGCACCGCTCCCGTCAGCACGGCCCCGGTGAAACCGGCGCCGAAGGGCGCAGCCGAGCCTGAACTCCTGCATCTGCCCGATGGCCCCGTGCGGATCGAATGGCGGCGCAGCGCGCGGGCACGACGTGTGAGTTTGCGCATCGATCCGCGCGACGGAACGGTGATCGTAACGTTGCCGCCACGCACGTCCCGCAAGGCCGGCATGGCGCTGCTGATGGAGCACGCCGCCTGGGTCAGCGCCCGGCTGGCGGCCTTGCCCGGCCAGATCGCATTCGCCGATGGCGCCGAAATCCCCGTGCACGGGATTGCCCATCGCATCCGCCATGTCGGCGGCCGTGGCAGCGTCTGGGTCGAAGGCCACCAGCTCCATGTCGGCGGCGACCCCGCGTTCCTGGCCCGCCGCGTGACCGATCACCTGCGCGCCGAAGCCCGCCGCGCGCTATCGGATCTCGCCACGCGCAAGGCCGACCTCGCCGGCGTGCGGCCAAGACTGGTCGCGGTGAAGGATACCAAGAGCCGCTGGGGCAGTTGCGCCGCCAACCGCACGCTGTCCTTCAGCTGGCGCCTCGTGATGGCGCCGGAATTCGTCCAGGACTACGTCGCCGCCCACGAGGTCGCCCATCTCCGCCACATGAACCACGGCCCGCAATTCTGGGCGCTCGTCGGCGAGTTGACGCCCCATACCGAGGCCGGAATGGCCTGGCTGCGCAGCGACGGGCCGCGCCTGTTGAGGATCGGCTGATGAAACGATGGGTGCAGGTGCTCGAAGCAGCGGACACGGCGGCGCGCTGGCACGCAACCCAGCGGCGCAAGGGCGCGGCGCAGGAGCCCTATATCAACCATCTGCTGGAAGTCGCCCGCCTGGTGACCGAGGCGACCGAGGCGGCGGACCCGCATCTCGTCATCGCCGCCCTCCTCCATGACGCCATCGAGGATTGCGACATCCCGGAGGCCGAAATCGCCGCCCGCTTCGGCGCCGACGTGGCCGGCCTCGTCGCCGCCGTCAGCGACGACAAAACCCTGCGCAAGGAGGTACGCAAGCAATTGCAGATCGACCACGCACCGGGCGCGCCGCAGCGCGTGAAAATTCTGAAACTCGCTGACAAGACCAGCAATCTCCGGGCAATGTGCGACAGCCCGCCAGCCAACTGGCCAATCGCCCGCAAGCTCGACTACATCGCCTGGGCCCGCGCCGTGGTGGAAGGGCTGCGCGGCGCGAATGCCTGGCTGGAGGCGGAGTTCGACGCGACGGCAGCGCGCGCCGAGGCGGCCGTGCTGGCTACTCCCTGACCCAGTTCAGGTAGCGATCAACGGACCGCGCGACATTCGCCTTGGCATCGCTGGGCATGCTGCGGTCCCACCAGGCGCCATAGATGCGGTCGTATTGGTAGGGCGCCATCGCCGCCGCCATCGCGCGGATCGTGCGGGCCGGCAGCGGGATCAGGTTCGGATAGCTGCGCATGAAGCTGACGTGGCGGCGGTCCGGGAGCACCTGGAAAATGTCACCGCTCAGCAGCGCGCCCCGCCCTTCGGCGCCGGCGGCCCAATGCGCCATGGTCGCGCCATCGAAATGACCGGGGACATTGATCAGCGTCAGGCCGTCCGCGAGCCGATGGGTCGCGCCCGACCAGTACCGGATCGCCGGGTCCGGCCGCATGACATGACAACGATCGGCCTCGTGCAGCCAGATTTCGGCGCCGAATGCCTGCGCCCAATCCACCATGGCGCTGTAGAAATGCGGATGCGATATGGCGATCGTGCTGATCCCGCCAAGGGACTTCACCAGCGTGACGGTTGCGTCGTCGAGCAGGCTGATGCAGTCCCACAGGATATTCCCCCCGGGCTGACGCAGCAGCAAAGCGCGCTGGGCGATGGCGAAACCGGGCACGGTCCCAATCCCCAGCAAGTTCGGCTCATGTTCGCGCCACGCGTTGAAATGGGTCTCGCGCATCGCCGCATGGGTGGTCCAGCGCTGCCCGCCATGGGCGACGTATTGGCGCTCGTCCTGGCAGATCGGGCAGCCCGGCGGCGGCGCCTCCGCGGGCGGAAACTGGGTGCCGCACGTTGCACAGATGAACGCGGCCATGGTGTCGCACATGCGATGATCCTCCGATGGAGCCTGCCCCGCTATTGGGGCGCAGATCGCGACAGGCGGCAAGTCTTGCGACGCGAAGTTACGCAATCAAGGCTCCGCCGGCCAAGGGCCGAGGGCCCTTGGAACCCATGACTACGCGCTTGTGATCCGCCGGGTTCGCTGGCGAAGCCCAATGCCTGCGGTGCAAGCAAGACCTGAGATACTTACCCGATGGCGGCTCATCCAGCCGCGAGAAGTAACGGGTTCAAAGGGCCCCCGGCCCTTTGCCGCCGGAGGCTTGCTAGACCACCTTGCCCACGATCTCCGCCAGCCGCTCATAATCCCTGATATCGTTATAAGCCTGCGCCGACAGCCGCAGCCACATCGCGCCATCCAGCGTGCTGACCGGCGTATCGGTCCCGAGTGCCAGCAGGCGATCGCGCATGGTGGCGTCGGCGGCGCCAGGCAGGCGGACCAGGCCCATGGCGCCGCTGACCGCGTTTCCCCCGCCGGTTTCGGTCCCCAGCCGCGCCGCGAGCAGGCGGGCGGCCTCGAAGGCGAGCGTGGCGTTACGGGAGCGGAGCGCCGGGCCGCCGAGCCGGGCGTGGAAATCGAGCGCCGCGGTCACCGAGAGGAAGGCGCTGGGGTCAAACGTCCCGGTCCAGTCGAACTCGGCGAGAAAGCCTTTCCCGTAGCCGTGCGAGATGGTGACGGGGTGGAGGTCGTGCTGGCGATCGGCGCGCGCCCACAGGAAAGCGCAGCCTTTGGCGGCGTTCAACCATTTGTGGCAATTCCCCGTGTACCAATCGGCGTTCAGCGCCGTAAGATCGATATCGACATGCCCCGGCCCATGGGCGCCATCCACGAGCACCGGCACCCCATGCGCGTGGCAGGCGGCGACGATGTCGGCGAGGGGGAGTACGAGCGCGCTCGCGGAGGTGATGTGGTCGATCACGGCGATGCGCGTGCGCGGCGTCAGCGCGGCGGCGACGCTGGCGGTGATCGCGTCGGGCACCGGGCGCGGGAAGGGCAGACTGGCCTCGACCATGCGCGCGCCTGTGCGCTCACAGACGAACTGCACGGTATTGCGCACTGCGCCGTAGACATGGCTGAGCACGACGATCTCGTCGCCGGGCGCGAGGTGGAGGCTGCGCAGCACGGCGTTGCACCCTGTGGTCGCGTTCTCGACGAAAGCGAGGTCGTCAGCGCGGGCGCCAAGGAAGCCGGCGAGGCTGGCCGCCGCCGCGCGCAGGGCATCGGGCAGAATGGCGCGGAAGAAGCGGCTCGGTTGCGCTTCCATCCGGGCCCGCCAGGCGTCCTGGGCCGCGCGGACGACCCGCGGTGTGGCGCCGTAGCTGCCGTGATTGAGGGTGAGGAAATCGGGATCGAGATCCCACTCGCCGCGTATCGCGTGGCCCAGTTCGATCATGCGCGTGGCTCCTGCATCCAGTGGTTTCAAACGACCCGCTTGCCGGCTTGCCACACCGCGATCGGGTGCAGCGCCCGGTCGAGCGCCACCAGATCACCCGCGGCGCCCTTGGCGATGCGGCCAAGATCGGAGCGACGGATGGCGTCGGCGGGCGTCACCGTCGCCATCCGCAGCGCGTCGGCCAGCGCGATGCCGACGTCCCGCACCGCGATCTGCACCGCCTCGACCATGGTCAGATGGGCGCCCGCCAGGGTGCCCGCCTCATTGGTCAGGCGGCCATCCTTCAGCGTGATCTTCTGCCCGTAAAGCTCGAATTCGACCGCATCAGACGCGGCCGTCGCCATCGCGTCGGAGACCAGGAACAGCCGCCCTGGCCCGAGGCAGCGCAGCGCCACGCGAATGGCGGCGGCGTGAACATGCAGCCCGTCCGCGATAATCCCGGCGAACGCGGTCGGGTGATCGAGCGCCGCCCCCACCGCCCCCGGCGCCCGCACCGTCAGCGGTGACATCGCGTTGAACAGATGCGTGAAGCCGCTGATCCCCGCCGCCAGCCCCGCCTCGATCTGCTCGAAGCTCCCATCCGTGTGCCCCGCAAACACGATAATTCCCGCCGCCACCAGCCGCGCGACAGCCGCCGAGCCGACCACTTCCGGCGCCACCGTCAGCAGCAGCCGGCCGGGGAACGGCGCGCAGAGCGCGTCGAGGTCGGCCGCGTTGGGGGTCGTCATCGCCGCCTCGGGATGCACACCACGACGAACCGGGGCGAGGAACGGTCCTTCTATATGGAGTCCGGCCACGCCGGGGATGCCCTGTTCCAGCGCGGCGTAGCCGGCGGCGAGGGTGGCGGCGAGCAGCGGACGGGTGCCGCTGATCAGCGTCGGCAGGATCGTCGTCGTCCCCGCCCGCGCATGGGCGGCGGCGATGTGGCGCATCCGGGCCGGGGAGGGATCATCGTTCAACATCAGCCCGCCGCCGCCATTAACCTGGAGATCGACGAAGCCGGGAACCAGCAGCGCGCCCTCCGGCAGCACAAACGCCTCGCCCGATCCGGCCGGGCGCAGGGCGGTGATGCGGCCGCCCTCGATGGTGACGTCGCGATCCTCGGCGAAGGCAAGGCCGTCGAACAGCCGTGCCGCGCGGATGCGGGTCATCGCGCCAACCCCTTTCGGCCCGCGAGCGCCGCGCGCAGCTTGCCGCCATGCGCGGCCAGCACGGCCTCCGCACCGTCTCGATCGAGGCCTTCGAGGATGAGCACGGCGGTCTTGACCCGGCCATCGGCGGCGGCGAGGGCGGCGTGCAGGGCCGCGTCATCGCGCCCCGTCAGCGTCCGCAGCATGCGAACGGCACGGGCGCGCAGCTTCACGTTGCGCGCCTGCATATCGACCATCAGCCCGTCATGCACCCGGCCGAGCCCGATCATCACCTGCGACGAGAACAGGTTGAGCACGATCTTCTGCGCGGTGCCCGCCTTCATCCGCGTCGAACCGGCGATCACTTCGGCGCCGGTCTCGGCGAGGATGGCGTGTTCGGCGGTGGCCAGCAACGTGCCACCCGGGCTGTTGGCCACGCCGATCGTCAGTGCGCCACGCCGGCGGGCGGCCTGGACGACGGCGGTGGTGAAGCGCGTGCTGCCGCTGGCGGCGATGCCGATGACGACGTCCGCCGGCCCGATGCCGTGGGCGACCACGGCGGCCTCACCGGCCGCCGCGTCATCCTCGGCGCCTTCGATCGAGCGGGTAAACGCCGCGTCCCCGCCGGCCATCAGCAGAACCAGGCGGTCCGTCGGCCAATCGAAGGTCGGCGGCAATTCGGCGCCGTCCTGCACGCCGATCCGACCCGACGTGCCGGCGCCGGCGTAGACCAGCCGCCCCGCGGCGGCGAGGCGGGGGATGGCGGCCTCCACCGCCACGGCGATGGCCGCCAGCGCCGGGCGAACCGCGGCGACGGCCGCGGCCTGGCCCTCCCACATCGCCTCCAGCGCCGACAGCGTCGGCCAGGCGTCGAGGTCGCGATAGCGCGGGTCGATCGTCTCGGTTGCCGGAGGGGCCTGGTCGGTCACGTCGCGCGCTCCTGCACTGTCGCCTGGCCACTGAAGACACGCGTGCGCGATGGATCAAGGGGACGGGACGGGGCCAGCATGGTGCTGAAACACATCGCGCGGTTCGTTAATCCTGAGCCATGATACAGATTTCTTTTGCCTCCACGCAAAGCCGCTGTTAGGAAGCGCCGTCTTGCGGACCTCGCAGCGATTCGCGGCGCGCGTTCGGACGAAAATCATTGGAAAGGATACGCAGATAATGTCGAAGGCGTTCATCGCGAAGGTTATTCAGGAGTCGGCCGCCCTCACCGGCACCGCCGCCAACCGCGCCGCGACCGACCTGATCGGGGCGATCGTCAAGGAGATGAAGAAGTCGGGCAAGTTCACCTTGCCGAGCTTCGGCACCTTCACCGTGCGCAAGACCAAGGCACGCAAGGGCCTGAACCCGCGCACCGGCGAGGCGATCAAGGTGAAAGCCGGCAAGACCGTCCGCTTCAAGGCCTCGCCGACGCTGAAGAAGGCCGTCTGACCCTTCCGCCGCAATTTGCCGGCGCACAGACCCGGGCCTGCCGCAGGACACTGCGGCAGGCCCGGTTGCGTTAGGGCGCGCTTGCGACAGCGCGCCGGACGGGCGAGCATCGCGCCACAGGATTGCGGGACAGCCGTCTGTCAGGAAATTTTACAGCGGCTTCGGCGCCCAGAAGTCAGTGCATTGATTTTACGATGTTTTCAGCTCTGGCACGGCACTTGCTACACTGAGACCAGACGCCACGTGATGGCAGAAGTTGAACAGGTCGATGGCCCGCTCGCCATCGGATTTCTAGGAGGTCAGGATGACGGTTCGTTCAAATATTTTCGCAGTTGCATTCGGTGTTGCCGCTTCGGTCGCCATGTTTGCTGCCCCGGCTGACGCCGCGATTTCTTGGGTTGGCCGCAACACCGGCGCCGGCACGGCCCTTGGCGGCTGGATGACGGCGGCGCCCGGCTTCGTCGAGACGGCCAACCCGACGTTCACCGGCGGCGGCACGATTACCGGCACCGTTCCGCTGGCGATGTCGAACCCGCTGCGCCTCACTGGCACCGCGGGCACGCTGTCGCAGGCTGTCCCACAAATGACGGGCACCAATAACCTGTCGACCCCGGTTCGCCCGAGCGCGGCGAACAGGGGCATTACGCTCACCCAGTTCTCCTCGGGCCTGAATTCGTTCGGCTTCTTCCTGCAGAACGTCAACACCAACACCCTCGGCACCGGCACGCAGGGCGGCCCGGTGATCGTGACTCTGACGGACAGCAGCGGCGCCAACACAATTACCATTTGCGGCACCGGCGTTTCCGGCGTCTGCACCGGCTCGAACTACGGTGCGGCCTTCGCGAACAACGCGATCAACGCCAACGCTCTGGAATACGCAGGGACGACGACCGGCGGCGGATCGTGCGTGGAAACGCCGTGCCGCACCGCCGAGTTCTTCGGCTTCACCGGCATCACAGGCCCGATCACCAACATCACCATCAGCGCCGCCGGTGGCGTGCAGTATGCCATCGGTGACTACTTCGAGGCGCCCGAGCCTGCTTCGATGGCCCTCTTCGGCGCCGGCCTGCTCGGCCTCGGTATCGCTCGCCGCCGCCGCAAGGCCGCCTGAACCACACGCTGTCGGATTTCTTTACAAGGGCGGCTCCGCAAGGGGCCGTCCTTTCTACGTACCCCGCCCCCCTTGCCAGCCACCGCGCGACAGGGCAAATCCGGCCACCGACACCCCAGTGAGCGGAGAACCCGGCCGGCATGGTCGATCTGACCCAGCAGTATGACGTCCTTGTGATCGGCGGCGGCAACGCGGCCATCTGCGCCGCCGTCACCGCCCGCGAGGCCGGCGCCAGCGTCCTGCTCGTCGAACACGCCCCCAAGGCCTTCCGCGGCGGCAACTCCCGCCACACCCGCAATTTCCGCGGCATGCACGCCGCCCCGACCAAAACCCTCACCGGCGCCTACCTGGAGGAGGAATACTGGGACGACCTCAACCGCGTCACCGGCGGCAACACCAACGAGCATCTGGCCCGCATGACCATCAAGGTCAGCGCCAACATGATCCCCTGGATGGAAGCCTGCGGCGTCCGCTTCCAGCCCTCCCTCACCGGCACCCTCAGCCTCTCCCGCACCAACGCCTTCTTCCTCGGCGGCGGCAAGGCCCTCCTGAACGCCTACTACGCCACCGCCGAGCGCCTGGGAGTCAGAATAGTTTACGATTCGGAAGTGCTCACCCTCCACCTCGACGACGGCTTCGTCCACACCGTCGACATCACCCATCGCGGCTTCCCCGCCACCATCCGCGCCCGCTGCGTCGTCGCGGCTAGCGGCGGCTTCCAGGCCAATCTCAACTGGATGCGCGAATACTGGGGCGACGCCGTCGATAATTTCGTCATCCGCGGCACCCCCTACGCCAGCGGCCGCGTGCTGAAAAACCTGCTCGACCAGGGCGTCATGCCGATCGGCGACGCCACCCAGTTCCACGCCGTCGCGCTCGACGCCCGCTCCCCCCAATTCGACGGCGGCATCTCCACCCGCCTCGACAGTGTGCCCTTCTCCATCGTCGTCAACCGCGACGGCGTGCGCTTCTATGACGAGGGCGAAGACGTCTGGCCCAAGCGCTACGCCATCTGGGGCCGCCTGATCGCCCAGCAACCCGGCCAGATCGCCTATTCCATATGCGACGCCAAGGCCTTCAAACTCTTCATGCCCTCCGTCTACCCCGCCTACAAAGCCGACACCCTCGCCGCGCTCGCGGCCAAGCTCGGCCTCGATCCCGCCACCGTCGAAAATACCGTCGCCACCTACAACGCCGCCGTCCAGCCAGGCCGCTTCGATGACACCGGCCTCGACGAATGCCGCACCGCCGGCCTCACGCCGCCCAAAACCCACTGGGCCCGCCGCATCGAGGAAGGCCCCTTCTACGGCTACCCCCTGCGCCCCGGCATCACCTTCACCTATCTCGGCGTCAAGGTGAACGAACACGCCCGCGTCCTGATGGCCGACGGCCGCCCCTGCGCCAACCTCTTCGCCGCCGGCGAGATCATGGCCGGCAACATCCTCGGCCGCGGCTATCTCGCCGGCTTCGGCATGACCATCGGCACGGTCTTCGGCCGCATCGCCGGCCAGGAGGCCGCCAAGAATGCCCGCAACTGAAGCCCCCATCCCCGACCCATCCATTTCCGAGGCATCCATTTCCGAGGCACCCATTTCTGAAGCACTGGCCGACGCCCGCCGCAACATGGAAGTCTGCAACGCCTGCCGCTACTGCGAAGGCTACTGCGCCGTCTTCCCCGCCATGCAACTCCGCCGCGACTTCACCGCCGGAGACCTCGGCTACCTCGCCAACCTCTGCCACGGCTGCCACGGCTGCTTCAACGCCTGCCAATACGCCCCACCCCACCCCTGGGGCATCAACGTCCCCCAGGCCTTCGCCGCATTGCGCGTCGAAACCTACGCCGAGCACGCCTGGCCGCGCCCCCTCGGCAAACTCTTCCAGCGCAACGGCACCGTCGTCTCCCTGATCACCGCACTGACCATCGCCCTCGTCCTGCTCCTGGTCGGCACGCTCCAGCGCCCCGAAATCCTGCTCGGCACCCATACCGGCCCCGGCGCCTTCTTCGCCGTCATCTCCTACGGCGCGATGGTCTGGATCGCCGCCGCCTCCTTCCTCTACGCCATCCTCGCCCTCGCCATGGCCACGCGCTCCTTCTGGCGCAGCTCCGGCGGCCCGATCGGCGGCATCAAACCCCTCGCGATCGCCCTGCACGACGCACTCATCCTGAAAAACCTCGGCGGCGGCGGCGACGGCTGCACCTACCCGACCGAAGTCTTCTCCAACGCCCGCCGCCGCTTCCACCACGCGCTGTTCTACGGCTTCTTCCTCTGCTTCGCCTCCACCTCCGTCGCCACGATCTACCACCACGCTTTCGGCCTGATCGCCCCCTACGCCCCGCTCAGCGCCCCCGTCATCCTCGGCACCGTCGGCGGCATCCTGATGATGATCGGCACCATCGGCCTGCTCCGCCTGAAAATCATCGCCGACCCCGAACCCCTCGCCCGCGCCGTCCTCGGCGGCGAATACGCCATCCTCTTCCTCCTCAACCTCGTCGCCCTCACCGGCCTGCTGCTGCTCTTCCTCCGCGGCACCAGCGCGATGGGCATCCTCCTCGCCATCCACCTCGGCTTCGTCCTCGCCCTCTTCCTGGTCGTGCCCTACAGCAAAATGGTCCACGGCCTCTTCCGCACCGCCGCCCTGATCCGCAGCGCCAGCGAAAAGCCTTGCCTGCCTACGATTTCCCTCAGGGCAATCGGGTGAAGGGAAGGCGGTGCTCAACCGTCATTGCGAGCCCTTGCGAAGCAATCCAGAGCCGCCCAAATGGTCTTGTGGTGATGCTGGATTGCTTCGCAAGGGCTCGCA
>JAYTUU010000102.1:0-5341 GCA_043744375.1 Rhodospirillales bacterium
ACGCCGTGCGAACCTGGTGTTTCACGTCCTGCCGGCACCGGGCGGCCCCAGGCCGGAAGCGCCGGACCTGCACATCAACCCGGACCTGCACATCAACCCCGACCTGCACATCAACAACATCAACGCCTATCACGGTCGCCTCAAGGAGTGGATGCGCCGCTTTCACGGCGTCGCAACCGCCAACCTGCCCAGCTATCTCAGTTGGAGAAGAACCATCGAAGCCCTCGGCACCGCCATCGGCGAGGCCTGCGCCGGCATGATGGAATTCTTCCAGGCGAACGGAAACCGCAAATACGGCACCACCACCCGCCCCCTGCATGACGCACTGGCGATGGCCTGGCTGCTCTGGCCGGACCTGTTTGTGGGCCGCCAATGCAACGTCGAAATCGAAACAAATTCAGGCCTGACCCGCGGCGCGACGGTGGTCGACTGGTCGCACCGCACGGATCGCCCCCGCAACTGCCTGTGGATCCGCGATTGCCTCGACCCTACGGAACTCTACCGCCGCATGTTCACGCGCATTGCCGGAGGGTTGCCTCGCGCAGGGTAATGGTGCTTCGCCATCCGAAAAGGAAGCGCTCTCGTCCGGCCCCCACCGGTCCCAGCAAAGCGAGGGCAGGACATCGCTATCGCTGGTATCGCCAAGGCTCCCGCGGTCAACATCAAACGATCTTGCGCTAGACACCTACCGCGCGCATGAGATCGGGCAGGCCGAGGCGGTCGAGGCCTTCGAGCGCGACGCCGTCGACGAGGTCGGCGAAGAGGGCGCGTTTGTCGTCGATGATGGCGGCGATACGGGACTCGATGCTGTCCGCCACCTCGTAGGCGAAGACCTGGACTGGGCGGGTTTGGCCGATGCGGTGGGTACGGTCCTCGGCCTGGGCTTCGACGGCCGGGTTCCACCAGCGGTCGAAGTGGAACACCGTTGAAGCTGCGGTGAGGTTGAGGCCGACGCCGCCGGCGCGCAGCGAGAGGATCATCACCCGGCGATCCGGGTCGTTGGCGAACTCGTTCAGGGCGCGATCGCGGGCTGGCGCGCTCATGCCACCTTTCAGCACGACGGGGTTGTGCGTGGCCAGGGTGGTGGCGATCTGGTCGACGCCGAAGGGAGCGGCGACGAACTGGCTGAACACCAGGGTCTTGGTGCCGTCGTCGATGACGCGGGGGATGCGATCGGCAAGGTCGGCGAGTTTGGACGACTGGCCGGTCTCCGGACAGGCGTTGCAGAGTTGTTTGAGGCGCAGCATGAGTTCGAGCACATGGACGATGGTGATGCGCGCGCCGAGGCTGCGCAGCCAGACCTGGCCTTCGTGCTCGGCGCGGCCATAGGCCTCGCGCTGGAGCGGCGCGAGGTCGAGATCGATCATGAAGGCGGTTTTGGGTGGCAGATCGGGCAGTACCTCGGCGCGGCGGCGGCGCAGCTGGAGTTTGGCCAGAGCGGCGCGCAGGCCGGGCATCAGGGCGCTGCGATCGTAGAGACGCGGTTCGAGGAAATCGATCAGGGTGATGGCGTCGTCCGGCCGATTCTCGACCGGAGTTCCGGTGAGCGCCCAGGCGCGGGCGCGCGGGATGGCACGCATGGCGGCGGCGAGGTCGCTACGGGCGTTCTTGAAACGCTGCGCCTCGTCGGCGACCAGCACGCCCCAGGTTCGCCGGGCCGGGCCGTAGGGGGCGGGGAGGTAGCGGTCGTTGCGCAGGGTTTCGTAGGAGCAGATCGTGACATCGGCGTCCCGTCGCCAGGCCATGATGCGGTCGTCGCGGTTGCCGCTGGCGGTGGCCAGGCGCAGCTCCGGCGCCCAGTCGCGCAATTGGGCGCGCCATTGCAGGACGAGGCCGGTGGGCACCACGATGAGTGCGTTGTCGATGGCGCGATCGCGGAACAGCAGGCGCAGGGCGCCGATCGCCTGGATGGTTTTGCCGAGGCCCATTTCATCGGCGAGCAGCACGGCGGGTTCGGAAGTCAGCCGGGCGATGCCGTCGCGCTGGTAGGCGTGGAGCGGATGACGCCATGCAAGATCGGGCGGGATCGGCTAGTCCTCCGTTTCGGCATCCGGCAGCGGTTCGCCCAGCGCCGCGTTCTCCTCGTAGCTGGTGGACTGGGCCGTCACGTCGATGCCGGCGCTGCGGCCTTCGAGGCGCAGCATGTCCCATTGGATGATCCAGCCGCGCACATGATGGCGCATGGTGCGGTTGCCCCGGCGCTCGCCGGGTTCCAAAGCGGGGGCGGGCCAGGCGTAGGCCCTGGCGTAAAGGTCGCGGAGGATGGCGACGTGGTGGGCAAGGTCCTGGTCGTCGGGCGGCCGCAACTTGGTGGCGCGCTGGATAGCGCGCATCGCCGCCGAAGCGAGTTCGGCGGTATCCGGCTGGCCCTTGAGGCGGAGGCGCTCGGGCAGTTTCTCCTCGTCGAGGCGGGTATGGATGACCGCCTGGGCGAAATCCTCGGTGATGGCGGCGGTGACGCAGAGCCCGTCGATGCGCAGGGCGGCGTCGAGCCCGAGCCAACGCGCGAGTTCGGCGTAGGCCGCGGCGCGCTGGAGCGGACCGTAGCGGCCGATCAGCTCGACCTCATCGAACAGCACGCACCAGCCGGCGAATCCGGCGGCGCGGAACAAGGCGGGGATGAAGCGCTGGCGCTGCAACAGCAGTTGCGCCTCGTTGGGAACGCGGAGGTCGTAGAGGCCGCGCGCGCCGGCCTTGCCCAGCGCCTGGCGCAATTGCACGGAGGGCAACCGGCTGCCGGCGAGGAAGGCCTCGATGCGGCTGAGCAGGTCGGGGTCGAGCTGGCGGTTAAGCAGATGGAGAATGGCGGAGAATACCGGCGGCAGGGCGGCCTCGGGCGACATCACCCATAGTTCCAGGGCCTGCACGGCTCCCGGCCGGCGCTGGATGTCGGCCAAGGCGGCGGTGATGGCGTCATCGTTGCGGCCGGGCACGCGGGCGGTGCGCAAGGCGGCGGCGAAGACCGCGCGCGCGGCGCCGAGCGGGGTCTCCTTGCTAACGGTGACCCAGCTGGTGATGAAATTTCGCTGCAGGGCGACCTCGCGGAGGTAGCCGAGCAAATGGGATTTGCCGGTGCCGAAGCCGCCGGCCAGCATCAGGCCGGGGGTGGCGGCGGTGTCGAGGTGGTGGTCGAAGGCGGCCTCGATGCTGTCCTCGGTGCAGCCGAGGGCGCGGATGGCGGCGCCGTTGGGCACGCCGGCGCGCAGGGCTTCTATCGCGGTTCGCGCTTCAATCATAAGAGGGGCTTCGACGCCTGGGCTGGTCATGCGCCGAGCCGGACCAGGGGGGCGAGGGGATTGTCGCGGCCATGCGGGCGGACATCGTCGATCACCCGCATGCGCAGCGCGTCATATTGCCGCAGCGAGCGGTTGCTCTCCTCGCTGAGCAGGCCGGGGCCGGCGAGCACGGCAAGGAATAGGCCGGGGAAGTGCTCGGCGTCGTCGATGATCTGGCGCAGCACCTCGTAGCTATCCATCACTGTGGCGGCGGTGTAGTGGAAGCCGGGCCCGCCGCGTGGCTCGTGCAGGCGACGGATATCGAGCAGCACCAGCAAGCCGGCGAGGCGGCAGTCACGCAGGAAATGGCACAGCGACATCAGCATAGCCCGCGCGTTGTGGCGGGTAATGCGGCCGGAAATGCGGGCATCCTTGACTTCGGCGACCCGGCGCGTCTCGCCGCGCAGCCAGCCGAGCACCGCGGTGCGCAGGGTGAAATCGTCGCCGGTCAGTTCATCGCCGACCAGGGTGATCACCGCGTTGCGGAAATCCTGGGCGAGGCGTGCGTCATGCCAGACCTCGGTTGTCAGCGCGCGGAGCAACTGCACGCGGAGCAGCTGCGGGGCGATGCCATTGGCCACGGCCAGTTCGGGTAGCGTCACCCGCTGGCCAGGGGAGGGCCATTCGAGGCCGGCGGCGGCGACCAGCCGCTCGGCGCGGGCGCGGATCAAATCGTCCCACGGCAAGGCGGCGGCAAGGGCGAAAACGAAGTGCTGGAGCATGTGCAATTTCGTCTCGGCAAGCGATACATGGACCACGCGAAGCCCGGCATGATCGGCGCGCCCGCTCAGCACGGCGCCTACGCGCTCGATCTCGGGGGCCTCGGCGACGATGAAACGTGTCGCGGCGCCGCCATCGGGAATGAAGCCGTCGAGATATTCGCGGCCCATCAGGTCAAGGAAGATATCCGTCGGGACGGCCATGGCGGGGCCTAGGGTGCGGCGGCGCGGGTGAAGCTGATGCCGGCGAAGACGGTTTCGGCGCCGGCCTCGTCATAGACCCGCAACATATTGCGGCCTTTGGTCGCGGTCGAAGCGGCGAGGGCGAAGCCGTGGCCGTCGCGCGTCGCGGTGTCGGGCGCGCGGTTCAGGCGCAGCAGATCGCAGGCGAAGGCCTCGCGCGAATAGGCCGCCGCCGCCTCGGGCAGCACCGTGAGGGCGTCGTGCAGGTCAAGCAGCGGGACAACGGGGCCGGCGCCCGCGGTGCTATCGCGCCAGCCCGGTTGCAGGCCGGGGGCGATGTGGCGGTAGGCGGCGAAAACGGTCTCCAGCACCTGGACGGCGCGGAAATTCTGGGTGGCCTGGGCCTTGCGCAGGACGACCGCCAACGCCGCGGGGTTGAGATTGCGGTTGAGCTTGGCGCCGATGCGAACGGCGGCGGCGCGGGGTTCGAGTTTGAGCAGCAACGGAAAAGCGCTCAGCCGCCCGTCGCGCTCGATCAGCGCAACGCCGGCGGCCTCGGTGGCGGCGCGCAATTCGGCGGTATAAGCGCCCGATTCCATCGCGGCCTCGACGTCGTAGGCGAACCCGGCCCGCGCGGTGGCAAGGGCGGCATGGAACTGTTCGCTCTGGCGCGGCGCCTGGTCGAACGACTTGTCGAACGCGCCAATAGTGCCGAGCGCGGCGGCCTTGCGCAGGGCGCGGACGGTCGCGAGAGCCGCCTTGGCATGGCGCTCGGCCTCGGCAAGGTCACGGTCGAGAGCGGCAAGTTGGACACCGAGGGTCATGCCATCTCCGACTGGTTGCGCATCGGCAGGCTATCGTGGCCGCGACCACGTTGCAAGTGCTCGCGGCGGCGGGGCCTTGGCTATGGGTTGATTGGTGATGGATGGGGGTGGGAAGGAAGCGCTTCTTTTTTGAAAAAAAGAAGCAAAAAACTTCGCTCTTATTGCGTTTCTTGTTGATACGGTCCGAGGCCTGCTTTCGCACGGCGTGCGAAGGCCTTGATGGCAGCACCGCATCGATGGTCGCCCCACTTGCGCACGCTGTCGCCACCGCAATGCGGACAACCGAAGCTGGCCAGACGGCTCTGCCCGATCTGCGACATCAGACTCTCCGAGGCGGGCG
>JAYTUU010000103.1:0-20647 GCA_043744375.1 Rhodospirillales bacterium
GTTCCAAGGGCCACTGGCCCTTGGCCGCCGGAGGCGCGCTTGCCGTCGCTGCAAACGCACGCCCTTCCGTTGGCCAACCTACGAATCTCTGCTTAGCAAACGCCCGGGGAGCCGAGGCTCCCCGGGGTTTCGTTGCGGTTACGCCCAGCCCCACTCGTGCAGGTTCCACGCGCAGTTCACAGTATAGCCACTGGTCTTGATGCCCTGGAGGGCCTTCTTCTTCACGTTGCCCTGCACGGTGCCCATTTGCGGGGCGAAGGGCACTTCTTCAAGCAGGATCTCCTGGATGCGGGCGTAGGTCGCCTTGCGCTCCTCGACATTCCCTTGGGTGACGCCGAGTTCGAGTAGCTGATCAACCTCGGCGTTTTCGTATTGCACGTAGTTGGAGCCGACGCCGGTCTTGATCGGGATCTGCTTGGAATGGGCGCGCGCGGTGTAGTCGGGGTCCATGCCCACGGTCGGCTCCCAGGCGACGAGCAGCGTGTCGAACTGGCTTTTCGTCGTGTATTCGCCCCAGACGACGGAGGCCGGCATGTTCTTGATTTCCATCTCCACGCCGATTTTCTTCCAGTTCTGCTGGAACAGCGCCTGCGTGTTCTGCCGCGCGGGCACGCCGGCGGTGGTGGAGCAGGTGAACTTCATCTTCACGCCGTCCTTCTCGCGAATGCCGTCGGCGCCGACCTTCCAGCCGGCGTCGTCAAGCATCTTCGCGGCACCCTCGGGGTTCGCCGTCGTCTCCTTGAGGTTCTTGTTGTAGGCCCAGTGGGTCGGCTGGAGGTAGGAGAGCGTGCGGGAGGTGGTGCCGAAATAGACGTCGTCGATCGACTTCTGCATTTCGCAGGCCATGTAGAGGGCCTTGCGGACCTTCGGGTCCTTGAACTGCGGCTTGCCGCAGTTGAAGTAGATGAACTGCACCCAGGGCTGGGGCACCGTCATCAGGTCGCGGTCGGGCAGCGAGCGCGCCTCGGCGAAACGGTCGGCGGGGACGCCTGCAAGGCCCATGTAGTCGATTTCGCCGGTTTTCATCTGGCCGTACATGACCAGCTGGTCGGGCACGAACTTGTGGATGAACTGGCGGAACTTGGGCGCGCCGCGATGATACTCGGCGTTGCGCTCATAGATCATGTGGCTGCCGGCGACGCGCTGCTTCAGAAGGAACGGGCCGGTGCCGATCGGCTGGCTGTTATAGGCGGAGGTATTGATGTTGGCCTCCTTGGACAGGAGGTGATGCGGCACGATGTGCATGTTCTGCCAGGCCCAGGCGAAGGGGATGAAGGGCTTGGAGAGTTCCATTTCGATATGCGTGGCGTCGATGATCTTGAAATTCTTGATCAGATCGAAGCCGCTGCGGCTGCGGATGGCGATGGCCGGGTTCATGATCGACTGATAGGTGAACTCGACGTCCTTGGACGTGAACTTCTGCCCATCGGTCCACTTCACGTCGGAGCGCAGTTCGACCTTCCATACCAGGCCGTCGGCGGAAATGCCGCCGTTCTCCTTGGTGGGCACCTTGGCCGCAAGGTTGGGGATGAAATTGCCGAAATTATCGACGTCCCACAGCGCATCGAACATGCAGACTTCCGGAATGTTCTCGGTGCCCGCGTTGACCCACAGCAGCGGGTTGAACTGCACCGGCTCCTGGGTCATAGCCAGGATGACGCGTTCCTTGTTGACCGACTGGGCGTGCCCGGTGCGGATGCCCATGGGCAGGACGAGCGGCGCCGCCAGGCCGCCGGCGATCAGGCCGCGGCGGGAAAGGTGCAAACCACGAAACGCAGACATCGAAGCCTCCTTTTTGGTAAGTGCGGGGTGTTGCAGGGTCACGGGTGTTGCAGGATCAATTGTCCATACGCAGGCGCGGGTCGAGGGCGTCACGCAGCCCGTCGCCCAGGAAGTTGAAGCCCATCACGGTGAGCGTGATCATGGCACCCGGAAGGATGGCGAGCAAGGGGACGGTGTCGAAATAGCCCTGGGCGTTGGTCAGCATGTTGCCCCAGCTCGCCAAGGGTGGTTGCACGCCGTAGCCGAGATAGGAGATGTAGCTCTCGACGAGCACGGCGCCGGCGACCTTCAAAGTGGCGGCCACCAGCAGCGGGGCCGCGATGTTGGGCAGCAGTTCCTGGAACATGATGCGGCTGCGCGTGGCGCCCAGCGCGCGTGCCGCCTGGACGAAATCCTGCTCCTTCAGGTGGAGGATTTCGGCGCGAACGATGCGGGCCACCTCCATCCAGGAGGTCAGCCCGATGATCATGGAGATCGAGATCAGCGAGGGCGGCACGAAGGCGGCAATTACGAGGAGCAGGAAAATCTGCGGAAAACACAGCATCGTATCGACGAAGCGCATCAGCAGCGTATCCACCCAGCCGCCGGTATAGCCGGCGACCAGGCCGATGAGCGAGCCGGTGATGACAGTGGTGACCATGGCGACCAGGCCGACGGTCAACGAGATGCGGCCGCCATGGAGCAGACGGCTGAAGGTGTCGCGGCCCAGCTCGTCGGTGCCGAGGAGGAAGCTGTCGCGGGCCAGCGGGGCGAGGAAGCGCTTGGAGGTATCGAGCAATAACGGGTCGTGCGGGGCGATCCACGGCGCGAAGAGGGCGGCGGCGCAGAGCACGGCGACGGTGACGAAACCGAACAAGGCGAGCGGATGGCGGGTGAAGCGGCGGAGCACGCCGGCGCGGGTGGCCGGGGCTGTTGCGGTGGCGTTCATGCGAGGCGCACCCGCGGGTCGATCAGGGCGATGGCGATGTCGGCGATGAGGTTGCCGACGATGACGAACAGGCCGGTGAACATGATCATGCCCATTAGGATCGGATATTCCTTCATGTTCAGCGCGTCGACGAACAGGCGGCCCATGCCGGGCCAGCCGAAGATGGTCTCGGTGACCAGCGCACCCGAGAACAGCGCGGGGAGTTCGATGCCGAGCAGCGCGATCAGCGGCTTCAGCGCGTTCGGCGCGGCGTGACGGAGCAGGCGCTCATGGGCGCGCAGGCCCTTGGCCTTGGCGGTGCGCATGTAGTCCTGGTGCATCACTTCGAGAAACGAGGAGCGCGTGTAGCGGCTCCAGATCGCGGTGATCACGAGGGCGAGGACCATGACGGGCAGTACGAGATGGCGCAGCAGGTCGACGATGTTGTTCTCCTCGCCGAGCTCGTACATGCCCCCGCTCGGGAACCAGCCAAGCTTCACCGCGAAGAAATAGATCGCCATCAGCCCGAACCAGAACGTCGGGAACGATAGCGCCACCATGGCGCCGGAGGTGGCGAGCATGTCGAACACCGAATAGCGCTTGATCGCGCCGAGGATGCCGATGGTCGCGCCGATCAGGATGGCCAGCGACAGAGCAGAGCCCATCAGCAGAAATGTCGCTGGCATGCGTTCGAGAATGACATGCAGCACCGGCCGTCCGCCGAAGAAAGTGTAGCCCCAGTTGCCGGTGAACATGCCGCTCGCCCATTTGAAATACTGGATATGGACGGGCTGATCGAGGCCGAGGACGATGCGGATGCGTTCGATGTCCTGGTTTGTGATGGTCGGGTTGAGCGTGTAGACGGCCAGCGGCCCGCCGGGGGCAAGATGCATCAGCGCGAAGCCGATGATCGATACCCCGATCAGCAGCGGAATGGATTGCAGCACGCGCCGGCCGATATGGGAAAACATGCGCGCGCCCTATGGCGGGTAGAGATGGCAGGCGACCGTGTGGCCGTCTGCAAGGTTGACCGGCACGGGGGCTTCCACGGCGCAGCGCGGCATCGCGCGGGGGCAACGTGGATGGAAGGCGCAGCCGGGCGGCGGACTGGCGGGCGAGGGGATATCACCGCCGAGCGGGGCGTGCAGCCGGTGGGCGCCGGGGTCGGGCGAGGGCACGGCGGCGAGGAGGGCTTCGGTGTAGGGATGCTTGGGGTCGAAGAACAGCGCCTCGCGCGGGCCGCTTTCGACGATGCGGCCGAGATACATCACCGCCACGCGGTCGCAGATATGGCTGACGACGCCGAGGTTGTGTGAGATCAGAATATAGGTGAGGCCAAGCTCCCCTTGCAGGCGTTTGAGCAGGTTCATGATCTGCGCCTGGATCGACACGTCGAGCGCGGAAACCGGTTCGTCGCCGATGATCAGCGCCGGCCGCAGCGCCAGCGCACGGGCGATGCCGACGCGCTGGCGCTGGCCGCCGGAGAACTCGTGCGGGTAGCGGCCGGCGGCTTCCTCGGGCAGGCCAACCAGGCGCAGCAGGTCGGCGACGCGGCCGCGAACATCGGCGCCCTTGGCGACGTTATGGATTTCGAACGGGGCGGCGAGAATGCGCCCGACGGTCATGCGCGGATTGAGCGAGGACATCGGGTCCTGGAAGACGATCTGCATGCGCCGGCGCAGCGGCAGCATGTCGCGTGCCGGCAGCCGGGTGATGTCGCGCCCCTCGAACACGATCTGCCCGTCGGTCGGCTCGATCAGGCGCAGAATGGATTTTCCGGTGGTCGTCTTGCCCGAGCCGCTTTCGCCGACGATGCCGAGGACCTCGCCTTGCATGACTGTGAGATCGACGCCGTCAACCGCGCGCACGGTACCGACGCGGCGCCGGAGAATGCGCGAGATGATCGGAAAATGCGTGCGCAGGCCGCGAACTTCGAGCAGGGGCGCGGCGATCGGCGGCTCAGTCATGGCGCGGATTCCAGCAGGCGACTTCGCGATCTGCGCCGGCCTCCTGCAATGTCGGACGGGTGCTGTGGCAGGTCGCGTCCGCGAACGCACAGCGCGGCGCGAAGGCGCAGCCGACGGGCAGCGCGCCGGGCGCGGGGACGATGCCGGGGATTTCCGGCAGCGTGGGTTCGGGCTTGCGGACGATGCGCGGGATCGAGCGGAGCAGGCCTTCGGTATAAGGATGCAACGGGTTTCTGAACAGCGCCGCGACCGGGCCGGTCTCGACGATGCGGCCGGCATACATGACGGCCACGCGATCGGCGGTCTGCGCGATCACCGCGAGGTCGTGGGTGATGAGCAGGATAGCGGTGCCCATTTCCTCCTGCAATTCGCGTAGCAGTTCGAGGATTTGCGCCTGGATGGTGACGTCGAGCGCGGTGGTTGGCTCGTCGGCGATCAGCACGACCGGGCGGCAGGCGAGGGCGATGGCCAGCATCGCGCGCTGGCGCATGCCGCCGGAGAGCTGGTGCGGGTAGAATTTCGCCGCCTCGGCCGGCCGGGGAATGCCGACGCGGCCGAGCAACGCGACGCTGCGGTCGCGGGCCTCGGCACGGGACAGCGCGAGATGGCGGATCAGCGGCTCGTCGATCTGCCGGCCGATGGTCATCAGCGGATTGAGCGAGGTCATCGGCTCCTGGAAGACCATGGAGAGCCGGGCGCCACGCAGATCGGCCATGTCGCGCTCACTGATGCGCAGCAGGTCGCGGTCTTCGAAGGTGACGGCGTCGGCGCTGATCTGGGCCGGCGGGGAGTCGAGCAGGCGGAGCAGGGCGAGCGAGGTCAGCGTCTTGCCGCTGCCGCTTTCGCCAACGAGCCCAAGCGTTTCGCCGTGCCGAAGGTCGAACGAGATACCGTCGACCGCGGGCAGCACGCCGCCGGGAATGTGGAAGCTGACGCGCAGGTTGCGCACGCGCAGGACGACGTTCTTGGCGATGCCGGCGGGCGGCGCGAGGGGGGCAGCGAGCGCGGTCATGCCGGGTTACACGCGATAGCCGGTCTCCTCGGCGGCGTGGGTCAGCGAGGCGGCGAAGGCGCGGGCGAAGGTGGTGAAGACGATCAGGTCATAGGTTGGCGCGGCGTCGCGCTGGTGAACGACGCAGGACAGCTCGGCGACCGGGGTGGCTGCGACGGAGCCGGCGGCGAAGGCGCGCGGATGCAGGTCGATCCGGCAGAGCTTGCCGAGAACCCAGGGCGCGCGGCGGCCCGCCAGGGTGATGACGCTGCGGCCATGGGTCTGGTCGACGATCGAGGCGGTGTCGCCACAGGCCGCCTTGACCGCGCGCGCGAGGTTGCCTTCGGGGGCGCGCGGGGCGACCAGCAGCCAGGCGCTCGGTTGGATCCAGAGGGCGGTGAGCGCGTCCGTGCCGGCGGCGCGGCCGGGGGCGGGCAGGGTGATGGCATAGGCGGACTGGATCGCGGCGGCGACGTCCGCAGCGCGGCCTTTGCGGGCAAAGATCTGCACGAGATCGCAACGGCGTTCGGCAATGCCGACGGGATCGTCGCCTGGCGCACCATGCCGGCCGGGAGCGAGAACGGCGGCGAGTTGGGAGACGGGGTCAGGCGCGGACACGGAGGTTCTCCGGATCGATGAAATGGGGGCTGGTGATTTCGACCTCGACGATTTCGTTGGCGAGCGGGTAGGCCGCGTGCATCCGCGTGCCGCGACGGGCGGTCGCACCACTGAGCATGGCAAGACCGATCCAGCCTTCGAGTTCGACGGCCCGGGTGACGCCGGTGATCCAACCGTGGCTGTGGGTGCTGCCGGGCTCGACGAGATGGGCGCCCGCGCGCAATGTCTCGCCACGGTTGACCGGCCGGATGCCGACGAGATGCGGGCGCTCGGGGTCGGTCAGGCCTGGTCGTTGCGACAACGCCCGCCCGACGAAATCGCCGCGCTTCTTCACCATCTTGCCGAGGCCGAGATCGATGGCTGTGGTCTGCCCGTTCAGCTCGGAGCCGGCGACATGGCCCTTCTCGATGCGCAACAATCCGAGGGCTTCGAGGCCATAGGGTTCGATCGCGAATTCCTCGCCGGCTTCGAGCACGGCGTTCCAGACGGTCTGCGCGTAGCCGGCGGGGGTGGCGATTTCGTAGGCCATTTCGCCCGAGAAGCTGATGCGGAACACGCGGACGGGGCAGCCGCGCACGCTGCCGTCGCCGACGGCCATGAACGGGAATGCCTCGTTGGACAAATCGAGGCCCTCGACGATCTTGCTGATCGTGGCACGGGTTTTCGGGCCGGCGATGGACATGGCGGCCCATTGGTCGCTGACGGAGGACAACTGCACGTCCAGATCGGGCCAGTTGGTCTGGAGGTAGAATTCCATGTGCGCCATCACCGGGCCGGCATTGGCGGTGGTCGTGGTGACGAAGAAATGATCCTCGGCGAGGCGCGACGTGGTGCCGTCGTCAAACACGATGCCGTCCTCGCGGAGCATCAGGCCGTAGCGGGCGCGCCCGATCGGCAGCGTCGAGAAGGTGTTGGTGTAGAGCCGGTCAAGGAACACCGCGGCGTCCCGGCCCTGCACATCGATCTTGCCGAGGGTGGACACATCGCAGATGGCAACGCGCTGGCGTGCTGCGCGGGCCTCGCGCAGCACGCTTTCCCAGGCGTCGGCGTCCACGGGGCTGGGGTAGTAGGCCGGCCGCAGCCACTGGCCGGTTTCCATGAACTCGGCGCCGCGGCTGACGTGCCAGTCATGCAGCGGGGTCAGGCGCGTGGGGGCGAAATGCTTGCCGATATGCGGGCCGGCGATGGCGCCCCAGGTGACCGGGGAGGTGAACGGCCGCAGCGTCGGCACGCCGATATCCTGCACCCGTTCGCCCCGCGCGGCGGCGAGCACGGCGGCGCCGACGAGTCCGCCGGTCTTGCCCTGGTCGGTGCCCATCGTGTGCGTGGTGTAGCGCTTGGCGTGCTCGATATGCTTGTAGCCCTCGCGATGGGCGAGGCGGATGTCATCGGCGGTCACGTCGTCCTGGATGTCGACAAAGGACTTGCCGCCGACTGACACTTCCCAGAATGGCAGCACGGCGGGGTCCGGCGACATGCCGCCGGGCAACGGAATGTCGGCGGCACCTGCGCCGATTGCGGCAGCGCCGGCGCGGGCCCCGTCGGCGGCCGCTTCGGCGATGCCGAACACGCCATTCGACGCACCTGCGGAGTGTTGCGGCAGGATCGGCGTGCCCGGAACGAAGCTGGCGAGGCTGTCGTTCCATTCAAGCGGCGTGCGTGACTGGCTGGCCAGGTGCATCGTCGGATTATGGCCGCCGGAGACGCAGAGCAGGTCGGCCACGACCAGCGTGTCGGTCCCGGCACTGCCGCGCCGCGCGATCCGCGCCCCGCGCAGCGCCGTACCTCCTGACGTGCCGATGACCTGGCTGTCCGCCCAGACGGTGATGCCGCGGGCGCGGGCCTGGGCGGCGCCGGCGGAGTCGGCGCGCGGATCGACGGCGCCGGCGATGGCGATGCCGGCGTCCTGCAACGCGAACAGGCTGGCATAGGCGGTGTCATTATTGGCAAATAACAAAGTCCGCTTGCCGGCGCGGACGCCGAAACGCGCGGCGTAGGTCTCGGCGGAGCCGGCGAGCATGATCCCCGGGCGGTCATTGTCGGGGAAGGCGATGATGCGCTCATGGGCGCCGGTGGCCAGCACGATGGTCTTGGCGCGGATGGTCCAGTAACGCTGGCGCGGCGTGTGCGGCGGCGGCTCGACGACATGGTCGGCAACCCGTTCAATGGCGCCGACGACGTTGTGGTCGTAGTAGCCAAAAACGTTGGTGCGCGGCAGCAGCGTAACCTCGGGCATGGCGGCGAGCGCGGCCACGGTCTGCGCGCGCCAGGCCTCGTGCTCGGGTGCGGCGAGCAGGCCGCCGCCGAGTTCGAAATCCTGTTCGCAGAGCATGACGCGCGCGCCGGATGCGCCGGCGACGCGAGCGGCGGCGAGGCCGGCGGCGCCCGAGCCGACGACGAGAACGTCGCAATGCGCGTGGGCCGTATCGTAATGATCGGGGTCGGCCAGGCCGGAGGCACGTCCCAGCCCGGCGCTGCGGCGGATCAGCGGCTCGTAGACCTTCTCCCAGAACGAGGCGGGCCACATGAAGGTCTTGTAGTAGAAGCCGGCGGATAGCACCGGGGCGATCAGGCTGTTCAGCGACAGCAGGTCCCATTTCAGGGACGGCCAGCGGTTCTGGCTGGCGGCTTGCAGACCGTCATAGAGCTCGGTGACGGTCATGCGCGTATTCGGTTCGCGCCGCGCGCCGCCGCGCAGTTCGGCGAGCGCGTTCGGCTCCTCCGGCCCGGCGCTGAAAATCCCGCGCGGGCGGTGCAGCTTGAAGCTGCGGCCGACGAGGCGGACGCCGTTGGCGAGCAGCGCGGAGGCCAGCGTGTCGCCGGGGTGGCCGGCGAAGCTGCGTTCGTCGAACTGGAACTGGATCGTCCGGCCGCGATCGATCCGGCCGCTGGTTGGGGTGCGGAAACTCTGGGTCATTCCGGCGGCGCCTCCAGCGTGGCGGTGGCGAGCCCGACGGCGTGGATTTCATGCGTCATCGTGTGCCTGAGCACCTTGAGGAATTGCCGGCAGCCGCTGGCATGGTGCCACCACTCGACGTGCCAGCCCCGTGGGTTGGCACGGCTGTAGACATAGTCGTGGAACGCCTCGACCGGCGCGTCGGCCGGTGGGCGCACCACGCTGGCATCGCCGCGATAGCTGAACTCGATCTCGTCGCGCGGGCCACAATGCGGGCAATCGATACGGATCACGTCACTGCATCCATGGGAAGGGGCCGTTGCCGCGCTCGTCGAGCAGATGCCCGGTGTGGAAGCGGTCGAGGCGGTGGGCCTCGTTCAGCGTGTGCGGGGCGTCGTTGGCGATCGTCCAGGCGTGGCACCAGCCGGAGCCGGGCGTCGCCTTGAACCCGCCGTAACACCAGCCCGCCGTCATATACAACCCACCGACGGGGGTGGTCGAAATGATCGGCGAGCCGTCGAAACTCATGTCCATCACGCCGCCCCACTGGCGCAATCCGCGCAGCCGGGAGAGCGACGGCATCAGCGCGATCCCGGCCGACCAGACATGCTCGACGACCGGGAGATTGCCGCGCTGGGCATAGGTGTTCCAGCCGTCCAGCCCCCCGCCGAACACCAACCCGCCTTTGTCCGACTGGCTGACATAGAAATGCCCGGCACCGAAGGTGATCACCTGGTCGATCAGCGGCTTGACGCCCTCGGACACGAACGCCTGCAACACATGGCTCTCGATCGGCACGTCCAGCCCCGCCATCTGCGTCAGCCGCGACGTATTCCCCGCCACCGCCAGCCCGATCTTCTTGGCCCGGATCGGCCCGCGCGTGGTCTGCACGCCGCGCACCTGGCCGCCCACCACATCGATGCCGGTCACCTCGCAGTGCTGGATGATGTCGACGCCGCGCGCGTCGGCAGCCCGCGCGAACCCCCAGGCCACCGCGTCATGCCGCGCGGTGCCGCCGCGCCGTTGCAGCAGCGCGCCCATGACCGGGAAGCGCCCATTATCGACGTCGATCAGCGGGCACATGGCACGCACCTGCTCCTTGTCGAGCATTTCGGCGTCGATGCCATCGAGCAGCATCGCGTTGCCGCGCCGTGCCGCGGCGTTGCGGGCGCCCTCGGCGTGGAACAGGTTCAGCACCCCGCGCTGGCTGACCATGGCGTTGAAGTTGATGTCCTGCTCCAGCCCTTCCCAAAGCTTCAGCGACCACTCGAAGAAATTATGGTTCTGCGGCAACAGGTAGTTGGAGCGCACGATGGTGGTGTTGCGCCCGGTATTGCCCAGCCCGATCGGGCCTTTCTCGAGCACGGCGACGTTGGTGATGCCATGCACCTTGGCCAGGTAATAGGCCGTCGCCAGCCCATGCCCGCCGCCGCCGATGACGATCACGTCGTATTCGCGCTTGGGCACGGGGTCGCGCCACGCGGGCTTCCAGCCCTTGTTGCCCGTCAGTGCCTCGGTGAATAGCCGCAGTCCTGAATATCGCATGCCTGCCTCGTTCGGGTGACTATGCGGCCGTGCCGGCGAGGCGACAAGGTCTATCGTGGGTCATTGCGTGGGCAGCGGAAACTGTAGCAGGTACGGCATGTAGTCGTCCTCGACGTCGATCTCCATCGTCGCGAGCACCCGCACCACGGCGCAGTAGAAGGCGATGACGATGACGAGGTCGGTGAGCTGCTCGGTGTCGAGATGGGTTTGCAGCGCGGCGAAGGTGGCGGCGCTGACGGCGGGGCCGGCGGCGGCTTCGCGGGCGGCGCGCAAGGCGAGCAGCGTGAGCGCGTCGAGCGTGGTGGGCCGCCCCGCGCTGTCGTCGATCAGCGCCTGGATATCCGCGTCGGTCACGCCGAAATCATGGCCGATCTTGATGTGGTGCGACCACTCATAGGGCGACCGAGCAACCCAGCCGACCTGCAGAATGGCCATTTCGCGCAGCCGCGGATCGAGCTTGCTGCCGAAACGTATATAGGTGCCCAGCGTGGAGAAGGCACGGGCGGCGCCGGGGCTGTGGACCAGGATCCGGTGCAGGTTGATGTTGCGCTTGAGGATGTCCTGGTGCTCGGGCGCGAGGTCGGAGCGGTCGAGATATTTCAGCCGGGCCATGGCGATGGGTCTCTCCTTGCTGCCGCCGACGCTGGGATGCGCCCCCGAGGCTGTCAAGCCAGACGCTGCCACGCCGGCTACTTGCATGTTGCACAACGCGGTGCATGCTGGCGGACGGATCAACGGTTCTGGGCGGGATTTTCTGGCGGTGGACATCGGCAAGCGGATGGATTTACGCCTCGGGGTGCGCCCGGTGGCGGTGTCGGACGAACCCCTGCCGGAGCTGGAAGCCGCCGCGATGCACGCCACGTCGCCGTGTGGGGAAGGGGCGATGGCGCTGCGCAGCTGGGGTGCCGGGCCGGCGCTGGTTCTGCTGCATGGCGGCTCCGGTTCGTGGCGGCACTGGGCGCGCAATATTCCCCATTTCGCCCGCACCCGCCGCGTCATCGTGCCCGATCTTCCGGGCCTCGGCGACTCGGCCTCGCCACCGGACCCGTATACCCCGGAAACCGTTGGCCAGATCGTGGCGGACGGCATTGCCAGCGTGCTGGCCCCGGGCGAGCGCTATGACCTCGCGGGATTTTCCTTCGGCGGCATGATCGCCAGCCAGGTCGCCGCCGTGCACGGCACTCGCGTGCGCTCGCTGACGGTGATCGGCGCCGGCGCGATGGGGCTGCCGCGCAAGCAGGCCGGTCTGGAAAAGGTCCGCAACCGCGAGGGGGCGGACCGGGTGGCCGCGCACCGCACCAATCTCGCCCGCCTGATGATCGCCGATCCCGCTGGCATCGACGCGCTGGCGCTCGCCATCCAGGAGGTCAACACCCGTGGCAGCCGCATGAAAAGCCCGCAATTCGCCAGCACCACGGCACTGAAGGACGCGGTGGCGGTCTATCCCGGCCCGCTCAACGGCATCTGGGGCGAGCATGACGTGACCGCCCAGCCTTCGATGGCGGTCCGGCGGGAGGTTCTGATGTCTGTCCGTCCCGACATCGATTTCCGCGTTATTCCAGGCGCCGGCCACTGGGTGTCCTACGAGGCGGCGGAGACGTTCAACGCGATGCTTGAGGAAATGCTGGGGCAGCCGGCCGGTTAGCCCCTCTTGACCCCTGGCCCGGCTGTGAACACGCTATAGACTTGAATGGCGCAAAACGGCGTCCGGAGGGAGTGATCCAATGAGCACGACACAGGCAGCGCCAAGCCCCTATCTTGCCGTCCGCGAGGATTGGCTCGATCTGCATCACGAGCCGATCCTTGAACCCGACCTGCCGATCATCGACCCGCATCACCACCTGTGGGACCGGCCGAACTGGCGCTACATGCCGCATGATCTGCTGGCGGACGTGCTGAGCGGGCACAACATTATAGCCACCGTCTATGTCCAGGCGCGCGCCTTCCACCGCGCCGATGGGCCGGAAGAGATGAAGCCGGTGGGGGAGACCGAGTTCGTCAATGGCGCCGCGGCGATGGGTGCGAGCGGGATCTATGGCCCCGGCCGCATCTGCGCGGGGATCGCCGGCCACGCCGATCTGCGCCTCGGCGCCGCGGTGGACAAAGTGCTCGAAGCCCATATCCGCGCCGGCGGCGACCGCTTCCGCGGCATTCGCCACATCGTCGCCTGGGATGACGATGCGAGCCTGCTGAACCCCGGCAACCCCGCCCCCTCGGACCTCCTCGGCGACGCCCAATTCCGCGCCGGTTTCGCCCGCCTCGCGCCGCTCAACCTGTCGTTCGAAGCCTGGCTGTACCATCCGCAGATCGACGAACTGACCGCCCTGGCACGCGCCTATCCGGGCACCGCGATCGTGCTGAACCACGTCGGCGGACCCTTGAGCATCGGCAAGTATGCAGGCAAGCACAAGGAGATTTTTCCCGGCTGGGCGGCGTCGATCAAGGCGCTCGCGCAATGTCCGAACGTCTCGGTCAAGCTCGGCGGCCTGGGCATGCGTATCAACGGCTTCGGCTTCGAGGATCTCGCGAAGCCGCCCTCCTCGGAGACGCTGGCCGCCGCCTGGAAGCCGTATATCGACACCTGCATCGCGGCGTTCGGCGCCAATCGCTGCATGTTCGAGAGCAATTTCCCGGTCGACAAAGGTTCCTACAGCTATCCAGTGTTCTGGAACGCCTGCAAAATCCTGGCCCGCGGCGCCAGTGCCACGGAGAAGGACGACTTGTTCCGCGGCACCGCCAATCGCTTCTACCGCCTGAATTTCTAAACGGAACAAAACTATGTCGGGACCGCTGGCGGGCGTGAAGGTGATCGAGATCGGCCAGGCCCTCGCCGGGCCGCTCGCGGGCGTGATCATGGCGGACATGGGTGCCGATGTGATCAAGATCGAAAAACCCGATGGCGGCGACGACGCGCGGCTTTGGGGGCCGCCTTTCGTGGATGGCGACTCGGTGTTCTTTCATGCCTGCAACCGCAACAAACGGTCGATGGCGATCGACATCAAATCGCCCGCCGATGTCGCGACGCTGAAGCTGCTGGTCGCCGACGCCGATATCGTCATCCAGAACCTGCGGCCGGGGATCGTCGAGGATTGCGGCATCGGCCCCGAGGATCTGCTGGCCGTCAATCCGCGGCTGATCTACTGCTCGATCTGGGCGTTCGGCTACCAGGGACCGCTGCGCCTGGCGCCCGGGTTCGATCCGTTGTTGCAGGCCTATGCCGGTTTGATGACGTTGACGGGCCGCAAGGAAGATCCGCCCACCTTCGCCGGCGCCGCGGTGAACGACAAGACCACGGGCATGTGGTGCGTCATCGGCGCGCTGGCGGCCCTCCAGCAGCGCCACACCACCGGCAAGGGCTGCGTCATCGACACCTCGCTGTTCGAGAGCGCGGTCTCCCTCGTGGATGGCACGGTGAACTCCTACTACGTCACCGGCGACGTCCCCGAGCGCCACGGCACGGCGAGCAATCTGCTGACCCCGTATCAGACCTTCGAGACCGCTGACCGCCCGATCTGTATCGCCGCCGGCAATGACCGGTTGTTCGTCAAGCTCGCCGCCGCCCTGGGGCATCCCGAATGGAGCGCCGATCCGCGCTTCGAGAACGGCCGCAAGCGCGCGGAGAACCGGCCGGCGCTCGTGACCATGATGGACGCGCTGCTGGCGACCAATACGCGCGCGCACTGGATGGCCGTGCTCGAAGCCGTCGGCGTACCCTGCGCCCCGGTCAACGACATTGCCGAGCTTGCCGCCACCGACCAGCTTGCCGCCATCGACATGGTGCGCCATCTGCCATCGAGCGGCCTCAAAGTGCTTGGCCTGCCGATCTCGTTCGATCGCCAGCGCCCGCATCCGCGCAGCGACTCGCCGAAACTTGGCGAGCACACCGCAGAAATCACCGCCGCACTTGCCGGTCGCAAATGACTATCGAAACAAAAAGGACGAAGATAATTTCATGAGCCAGAAGATGCTTGAAGGCAAGGTGGCCGTCGTCACCGGAGCGGGGCGCGGCATTGGCCGGGCCATTGCGCTCGTCATGGCCGAGAACGGCGCCAAGGTCGTCGTCAACGACATCGGTGCCGCGGTCGACGGCGAGGGCAAAGACGCGACGCCCGCGCAACAAGTCGTCCGCGAGATCGAGGCGCTGCACGGCCAGGGCCAGGCCGTCATCAACACCGACAGCGTCGCCGACTGGGCGGCCGCACAGCGCATCGTCGCCACCGCGATGGACACCTACGGCAAGATCGACATCGTCGTGAACAACGCCGGCATTCTGCGCGATGGCATCTTCCATCGCATGACGCCGGAAGAATTCGATACTGTTATGAAAGTGCACCTCTACGGCGCCTTCTACGTCAGCCGCGCCGCCATCCCGCATATGCGCGCGCAGGAGAGCGGTGCGTTCGTGCACATGACCTCCACCTCCGGCCTGATCGGCAGCATCGGCCAGGTCAACTACGCCGCCGCCAAGCTCGGCATCGCCGGCCTGTCGCGCGCGATCGCCGGCGACGCCGCGCGCTACAAGGTGCGTTCGAACTGCATCGGCCCGCACGCGTTCAGCCGCATGATCGAGTCGATCCCGGGCCAGTCCGAGGCGCAGATGGCCGAACGCGCCGCCAAGACCCGCCCGGACCAGGTCGCCCAGCTCGCCGCCTTCCTCGCCTGCGACGCCGCCCACGAAATCACCGGCCAGATTTTCGGCGCCCGTGGCAACGAGATCTACCTGTACAGCCAGCCCCGCCCGATCCGCACCATCCACCGCAGCACCGGCTGGTCGGCGGCCACGCTGGCCGAGCAGGTCGTGCCGGCGTTCCGCAGCAGCCTCACGCCGCTGGAGCGTACCCGCGACGTCTATCCCTACGACGCGATCTAACTACCTGCCGACAAACTTCGGCTTGCGTTTCTCTTTGCAGGCGGCAACGCCTTCCTTGTGATCCAGGGTCTGGTTCAGCTGCGGCTGGACCAGACTCTCCATCTCCAGAAACGCCTCCAGGCTGGACCCGCTCGCCATGTGGAACAGCTTCTTCGCCAGCCCAAGCGCGAAGGTCGGCGCCCCCGCCATGTCTTCGGCGAGTTCCATCGTCTTGTTCATCAATTCCGTATCATCGACGACATGATTGACCAGCCCCTTGGCCACCACCATGTCGCAGCCGAGCACGAGGCTCTGCCCGATGCCGGGCGCACCTACGTGGCTGGCCACAAGCGGGAAAAGCCGAAGGCGTGGAAGGACATCTGGGGCGCCGGCCAGGGCGTCGGCGGCATTGACGGCATTCCCAAGGTTGCCGACTGTGTCGCCAGGCTGGAACGCGCGTATCATGAGGCCTGGGCGCGCATGTCGATGTTGCGGCCGGCGTAGAACGGAGCGGAAGAAGATGAGCACAGCCATGACGCGCGATGTCGGCGATCTCGACGCGCTCGATGACCACGGCTTCCGGATGCATGTGCGCGCGTGGATCGAGGCGAACTATCCGCCCGATCTCCGCAACCCGCCGACGCGCCTGCACTTCAGCGAAACCAAAGTCTGGTACTACATGCTTTCGGCCAGGGGCTGGCTCGCTCCGGGCTGGCCGCGGCAGTATGGCGGGATGGGCCTGCCGGCGCCGCGACAGTTGATCATGATCGAGGAATTCCAGCGCCACGGCTGCGCGCGCAACAACGACATGGGCGTCTCGATGCTCGGGCCGTTGCTGATCCGCTATGGCACCGAGGACCAGAAGGCGGAGTTCCTGCCCAAAATCATCGCCGGAGAACACATCTGGTGCCAGGGCTACAGCGAGCCGGGGGCGGGGTCCGACCTCGCCAATCTGCGCACCGAGGCGGTGCTCGATGGCGATCACTGGGTGGTCAACGGCCAGAAAATCTGGACCTCCCTGGCCATGGACGCGAACTGGATTTTTCTCCTTGTCCGCACCAACAAGACGGCGAAGAAGCAGGAGGGCATTTCTTTTCTGCTGGTCGAAATGGATACGCCGGGCATCACCGTGCGCCCCATCCGCAACCTCGATATGGGCGACGAATTCTGCGAAGTCTTCTTCGATGATGTTCGGGTTCCAAAGAACAACTTGGTCGGGAACATCGACCAGGGGTGGACGATGGCGAAAACCCTGCTGGGCTTCGAGCGCATCGGCATCGGCTCGCCGCGCCAGTCTACCTACGCGCTGACCCGATTGAAAACGCTGGCCAACCACAGCGGCGCCTGGGACGATGAAACCTTCCGCGAACGCTATCTGCGCCTGCGCATGGACCTCGCGGACCACAAGGCGCTCTACGAAGTCTTCGCCGACAAGGTGCGCCGCGGCGAGCCGCTCGGCCCGGACGTCTCGATGCTGAAAATCCACCAGACCGAGCTCTATCAGCGGATCACCGAGGCCATGCTCGACGCCGCCGGCGAGGAGGCCGGCCTGCTCGGCCCGATCGGCGGCAACCGCGACCTCAACCCCGCCGGCCAGTTCATCCAGGCCCGCCCCAGCACGATCTATGGCGGGTCCAACGAAATCCAGCGGAATATTCTGGCCAAGAACGTTCTGGAGTTGCCCTAGGCGTCAGTACCCAAGCGGACCAAGAAAGCGGTTGAGCGCGGCCGCGACGACGGGCGGCGAGGTCCGGGAGCGCATGGTCCCAGCTATCCAGTTCATGCTCATGGCGCTACTCCGTATCCGCGATGTCGGGGGCAACGAGCGGGCGGCACTGCGGGGAGAAGGCGAGCGGCGCGCCGGTGCGGGCCTGCAACTCCTCCCGGCTGATGCCGTCCAGCAGTTCGAGCACCACGAAGCCCGACGGGCCACGCTCGATCACTGCGATATCGGTATAGATGCGGCTGACGCAGGCGGGCGCGGTCAACGGCAAATTGCACGTGGCGAGCAGGCGTGGCGCCCCGGACCGCGTGTTGTGCTCCATCATCACCCACACCGCCTTCGCGCTGGCGGCAAGGTCCATCGCGCCGCCGACCAGCGGGCCCTTGTCGGGAACCCGCATGTCCCAGTTCGCAAGGTCCCCGTTGGCGGCCACTTCGAAGGCGCCGAGGATGGTAACGTCGATATGCCCACCGCGGATCATCGCGAACGACCACGCCGAGTCGATCACCGTGCCGCCCGGCGCGATGGTGATCCGGCGGCTGCCGGCGTCGACAAGATCGCTGTCGGCAGCGGCGGCTGTTGCAAGCGGCCCTGCGCTGATCACGCCATTTTCCGATTGGATCACCACCTCGCGGCCACCCGGAATGTAGTCGCTGCAATGAACGGGCATGCCGATGCCGAGATTGACGACCATGCCATCCTCGATGTCCTGAGCGGCGCGCCAGGCGATCTGCTTGCGGTTCAACGGGCGCATGCTCAAGCCTCCACCGTAACGACGCGTTGGACATAGACGCCCGGCAACTCGACCCGCTCCGGCGCGATCGGCTCGCTCTGGGCGACACGCACCTCGGCAATCGTCACCCGTGCCGCGGTGGCCATCGCGGGGCCGAAATTCTTCTGGGCATAGCGGAATGTCATATTCCCGAACCGATCAGCCACATCACCACGCACCAGCGCAAAGTCCGCGCTGAGCGCCTCTTCCAGAACGTAGTCCCGGCCTGCGAAGTTGCGGATCTCCTTGCCGATCGTAAGGTCGGTACCGACACCGGACGGCGTGTAGAAAGCGGGGATTCCCGCCCCGCCAGCCCGGATGCATTCCGCAAACGTGCCCTGCGGCAGGCAGACGAGCTCCATCTTGCCCTGCTTGTAGAGCAGTTCGAATGGCGACAATTCCTTGCCACGTCCGCGCGCCGCCGAGCAGATCACCTTGCGCACCAGGCCCGCCTCGATCAGCTCATGAGTGAACGACAACGGATGGGTCGCGGAATTGACGATCAGCGTGAGGTTTTTTGGCGCCCGGTCACGCAAGGCCAGCACGAGCGCGTTGGCGAAACCGGCGCCGCCGAAGCCTGAGATCATCACCCGGGCACCGTCGCCGATGTCAGCCACCGCCGCCGCCGCCGAGCCGACCCGTTTGTCGATCGCCATGTTGCCTCCCAGGACTTTGCGCTGTCTGCGCCTGCCGGGAAGGTGCAACGCGGGTGCCGCGCGGGTCAATCCACGCGGCCTATGCGAATGCCGGCGTGGGTGGCAAAATGCGCCAGGGAGAAAATTCGATGAGCGTTTCGGACATGATGACGATGCACTGGTCGCCGCGCTCGCCCTATGTGCGCAAGGTGATGATCGCGGCGCACGAGCGGGGGCTCGCCGGGCGCCTGAACTGCGTGCGCACGGTGGTCGGCGGCACAACAGCGAATGCCGCGTTGATGCGCGAAAACCCGCTCGGCAAGTTGCCGACGCTGGTCCTGCCGGATGGCACCATCCTCTACGACTCCTACGTCATTCTCGAATACTTCGACATGATCGGGGCGGGTGCGAAGCTGCTTCCCGCCGCCGGGCCGGAGCGGTTACAGGCACTGCGCCGGCACGCCCTCGGCAACGGCATGCTCGATATTCTTCTGCAATGGCTGGGCGAGAACGGGCGGCCGGCCGAGCGCCGCTCGGCTCCGCATGTAGCGCTCTGGCGGGGCAAGATCCACGCCGCCGTCGCCGCCCTGGATGACGAAGCGGCGGCGCTGGCGGAAACCCCCTTCGGCATCGGCCATCTCGCCATCGGTGTCGCCCTGGGCTATCTCGATTTCCGCTTCGATGCCGAGAACTGGCGGGCCGGACATGCGCCCCTGGCCGCCTGGTATGAGGGCTTCACCCAACGCCCCTCCGTGGTCGCGTCGCTCCCCGTAGATGACAGCTGAAAGAAATCAAGATGATCCAATCCCGCATGATCGGCGACGCGAAGGTGACGCGCGTTCTGGAATATTCCGGCCCGACACATCCGCCGGAATTCCTCTTCCCCGAGGTGCCCAAGGCGGAACGCGACGCAGGGCTCGCCAAGCACGCGCACTGGATGGCACCGCATCATTTCGTGCCACATATGGATCGGTTGATCGTGACGATCCAGATATGGGTGGTCCACGCTGGCGGCAACGTCATCCTGATCGACACCGGCGTTGGCAGCCACAAGACGCGCGCGGCACCGCGCATGGATATGCTGAACACACTGGTCATGCCGTGGCTGGAAGCGGCCGGGGCGGGTCCGGAGCAGGTGACGCATGTCGTGCATACCCATCTGCACACCGACCATGTCGGTGGCAATACGATCGTGCAGGATGGCCGCTTCGTGCCGGCCTTCCCGAACGTACGCCATCTGATGCCACGCGTCGAATATGATTATTGGCGTAATGAATACGATCGCGGTGACGTCGGCGTCCAGGCCGGTTCCTTCGCCGACAGCGTGCTGCCGGTACTCGATGCCGGGATGGTCGACTTCTATGACGAGGGCAAGGAAGTCGCCGGATGCCTGATGCCGGAATCTGTTGCCGGGCACGCCCCGGGGATGATGTCGTTGCGGCTGCGCTCGAACGGCGAAGAGGGCATGTTCTCGACCGACACGATGCACAGCCCGATCCAAGTTGCCAATCCGCACTGGAACGATCGCTATGTCCTGTGGGCCGATCAGGCGAAGGCGTCGCGCGCGCGGGTGCTCGCCCATGCCGCGGAGCGCGAAGCCCTGATCATGCCGATGCATTTCGGCGCACCCTATTGCGGCTACGTCCGCCGCGAGGGCGGCGGCTATCGTTTCGAGCCCGCTGTCTGGTAACCCCCTCACCGCGCCGCCGTCATCGGTCACCAGGCAGCAATCGCGCACGGTCAGCGGATAATACCAACCCCTTTATGGACTGACCGATGCCCAGATGCGGTATCCGATGGATCGGCTACGGTCTGGGTCCTGTATGAGGAAGCTCCAGGCTTCGTCGCATGCGGCCAGGATGTTGTCGTATGTGTCCCACACGAGGCTTGCGAGCTTGTTGCTGCGCAGGTAGGCCCAGACGATCTCCATCGGGTTGAGTTCAGGCGCGTAGGGCGGCAGTC
>JAYTUU010000104.1:0-20592 GCA_043744375.1 Rhodospirillales bacterium
ATGGGCCATGATGTCGGCTCGGCCGGCGATGGCGGCGAGGGGGAAGCCGCCACCGATGATTTTACCGAGTGTGCAGATGTCGGGTGTGACGCCGTAATAGGCCTGGGCGCCGCCATAGGCGAAGCGGAAGCCGGTCACGACCTCATCGAAGATCAGCGGAATGCCGTGCTCCGAGGTGACACGGCGCAGCGCCTGCAGGAAGCCCGGCTTGGGCGGGATCAGGCGTTGGAAGGGCTCGACGATGACGCCGGCCAGCTCGTCGGCATGCTCCTTGATCAGGCTTTCCATCATCTCGATGTCGTTGAACGCCGCGACCAGCATCTCGTCCTGCACGCTCTTCGGGATGCCGGCCGAATCGGGCGACGGGCGCGGGAAGTTGCCGGGCTTCTTGGGGGCGAGCGACATCAGCGCGTAGTCGCTCATGCCGTGATAGCCGCCCTCGAACTTCAGGATCTTCTCCCGCCCGCGAAACGCCCGCGCCAGCCGCATCGCATAGAAATCCGCCTCGGTGCCGCTGGAGACGAAGCGCACCTGGTCGGCGCAGGCCACCGCATCGACGATCTCCGCCGCCAACTCGATACCCGGCTCGTTGTTGGTGAAAAACGTCGTCCCACGCGCCACCTGTGCCTGCACGGCGGCGACCACATCGGGATGCGCGTGGCCCACGAACATCGGGCCAGACCCCAGCAGGAAATCCACATACTCGTTGCCGCTGACGTCCCACACATGCCCACCGCGGCCTTCGCGAATGATCACATCGGTCGTCACGTTGCCAAACCCGCCGCCCGGCAGAACGCGCTTGGCGGTCTCCACCAGCTCAAGTTCACGCGCGCTGCGATGCTGTTCGGTCATGTTCGGATCCCTCTGCGATACAAGTGCCAAGATGAGCACCGGTATCGTCGCACGCGCAAGCGCCGCGGCCTTGATTTGTGTCAATGCGCGCATTCGGGACGACCTTACGGTGCCCGGTATTCCCGATAGCAGGACATCGATCATGGCAACGCGCTACTGGCTCACCCCGGACAGCCGCAGCGGCGGGCAGCGCAGCGCCGCGATCAGGTCCTCCCGCGTCGTCAGGCAGGCCACGTAGTTCGGCCCGACGAAGTCCTCGTCGTCGATCTCGTAGGGCTTGAAAGCGACACCTTCGGGATAGAGCTTGCCGATGACGAAGCCACGATCGGTGAAGAAGCGGTAGAAATCGGCGAGGAAAACCCGGTTCGTCAGGTTCGCCCGGCCATACTCGAACTGCACGAGGTCGATACGCCCGGCGGCGAAGGCGCTCTCGAAGCCGGCCAGCACCGTCATCTCCGCGCCTTCGACGTCGATCTTCAGCAACTCCAGGCGGCCGATGTCGTGCTCATCCAAATAGTCATCGCCCCGGCGGATCTGCCCGACCACCTCGGTGATCCCGGCAAATCCCTGATCGGCGGCGGCGAGATCAACAACATCACGCAACGAACTCGCTGTGGTTGGGCTTTCGGCGGAAAAAAACATGCTGATCGTGCCCGTGCGGTCGCCCAGGCCGAAGCCGTTCACCACGGCGCGCGTGCCAAGCGGGGCCACCGCCGCGCGCAGGATCGCCGCCGTCGCATCGACGATCTCGAAGCCATGCACGGTCGTATCCGGCAATTCCCGGCAGGCGGCCACCGTCCACTCGCCGATATTGGCGCCGACATCGAGGATATGGCGCGGCGCGAACGGCCGCAGCCTTGTCAGAAGGGCCGCCTCGCCGCTGGTCTCGACCGCATATTGCCGGTTCTTCCAGGCATCGAGCGCATTGTTGAAGAACGTGGCGAGCGCGGTCGTGTCGGGATGATACCGGTTCTGCATCAGATCGCGCGCCAGCCAACTCCGGTCCCCCGGCGCCAGGCGACGCACGAGCCGCCGGAGCACCGCCAGCGTGGCGCCGGCGGCGAAGCGCGTCAGAGCGGGCATGTCATGGGTGTCTTTCGGAGGGGGGTGGCTCGGCCTGCGACACCGTATCTTGCCGTCTGGGGATCAACCGCTCGCGCAGCATCCCAGCCATCTCCCAGAGCGGCCGCAGATAGGCGGTCGGCAGGCCGGTATGCGGCTGGGGCACGCGTTCTCCGGCGCCGTAGCGCAGGTCCTGCCGCGAGTCCGGAAGATACAACGTGCCGAACATCCAGTCCCACACGGCGAGAAACGCGCCCATGTTCTTGTTCCAATGCTCCGGCGCCACGCTGTGGTGGATCTGGTGCGTGGCCGGGGAAATGAACACGTGGTTGAGCCGCCGGCCCCAGGAAATCGGGACATGGGCATGAAACAGCTGATCCCCCGCGAGCGCGAACGCCGCGGCGACGAGGTTCATGCCGAACAATGTCATCACCGGCGCCTCGCCGACGAAAAAATAGAGCATCGGCGCGAGCACCAGGGCGGTCGCCGCGGCACGAAATATCGGCAACAGGATATTCTCGATCGGATGCACCCGCCCGGCGACCAGCGGGGTCATCACTTCGGCGGAGTGGTGCACCTTGTGGATCGGCCACAGGAACGGCACGCGGTGGGCAAGGTAGTGCCACACCCAGTAGCCGAAATCATTGGCGATCGCGATCAGGATGGTGAAGGCAAAGATCGTCCCGGTCGTCCATTCCAGCCGCGGCGTGCCCGGGCCGAACAGCCAGACCATGCCGGCCAGAACAATCGCGCTGAAATAGGCGGCGTTGTAGCGCCAGCCGATATTGACGAACGGCATGACGAAGAAATTCACGACGTTGAGTTGTATATCCGTGCGGGTCGACGGGTGCGAGAAGAAGCCGCGCGGGAAACAGAACCGCAGGAACCCCTCGCCGCCCCAGCGCGCCCGCCAATCGGGCCGCAGCACATAGGCAATCGCGAGCACGACCATCGCCGCGACGAACGTCACCCAATAGAAGCGCCCCCCGGGGTCGATGAATGAGACATCGATGAACTGGAGCATCCGGCCGAACAACCAACCGAGCCACGGATGCTCGGGCAGCAGGAGGTCGGCGAGCGCTGTGTGAAGGGTCGCCATCATTCGGTCGAGCATGGCACCGGAACTGCGAGGAAGAACAGCGCTCACATACACATTGGGAGGCCGCGCGGTCCAGCTTTTGTACGGATCGCACAATCGGGTGAAGGCTCAAGCCGCACAATCAAGGCTCCGCCGGCCAAGGGCCGAGGGCCCTTGGAACCCCCCTACTGCTTGCGGCTGGATCAGCATTTCCGCGTGCTCGGCATTTTGGCTCGTGTGCAATGCGGAAACGGGACGAGGATTCCTTGGCTTCGCCAGCGCATAGGGCGAGAACAGACCATGTCAACCGCAGGTCATCTCTCCAGCCGCGAGCAGTCGGGGGGATCAAAGGGGCGTGCCCCTTTGCCGCCGGAGGCGTCCTTGTTCACCCGATTGCCCTGACGGATCGCAGCAGCGATCGTGACGGCGGAGGCCGTTCCGGCTATGATGAGCCAATGAAGCGCCGACCCATCGGGCGAGGGCCACGCCTGTTCGTCATCCTCGCGGTGGTGCTTGGTTTGGGCTGGCAGAGCCCCTCCATCCCCACGGCTCTGGCAGGCGCGGCCGTGCCTGGGATCGCAGCGGCCGATATCTGCCGGAGCGGTGGCGCGCCTGCCGATGCGCCGATGCCGGCGATGGACCATCAGCATTGCCTCTTCTGTCCTGCATCGCACGCCGCCGGTCCGGCGCTCGGTGTGCTGGCAATGGCGCGCCCGGCCTGGATCGCCGCTGCGGCGCCTCCGGTCCCGCGGGTGAACAGACCATCCATTCCCCCACGTCCCGCCTATGCCTCGCGGGCGCCGCCACGGTTCGGTTGAGCTTTGCGTCTTCTCTGAACTCCGAACTTGTGAAACAGGATACTCATGCGACATCTCTTTCTGGCCGCCGCCCTCTGCGCGGCCGCCCCCGCGCTCGCGCCAGCCCAGGCTGTTGCCCAGACGTCATCGATCACCGTCGAGAACGCCTGGGCGCGCGCCACCACCGCGTCAGCGAAAGCCGGCGGTGTATTTCTGACCCTCACCAGTACTGGCGCGCCGGACCGCCTGGTGGGCACCTCCTCCCCAGTGGCGGGGGTGGTGGAACTGCACCGCACGGTGAACGAGAACGGCGTCATGAAAATGCTGCCGGTGCCCGAACTGGCGCTGGAAACCGGCAAGACGATCGAGCTCAAGCCGGGCAGCTACCACATCATGCTGATCGACCTGAAGCAGCAGCTCAAATCCGGCGCGACATTCCCCGTCACTCTGCGCTTCGAGAAGGCGGCACCGATCACAGCAACCGTCACCGTGACCACGGCCGGCGCGTCGGGCCCCGCGCATGGCATGCAACACGCGCACCCCGCGCCCAAGCCGTAACGCGGGACAGCCGGGGTTCGCGTCAGATCGCGACGCGGACCCCAAGCTCCACCACGCGGTCGCTGGGAATGCGGAAGAACTCGGTCGCCGAGACCGAGTTGCGCGCCATCACCAGGAACAGCCACATCCGCCACATCGGCAGTTTTGGCGCGCTCGCGGCCACCAGGGTCTCGCGGCCAAGGAAGTAGCTCGCCTGCATCGGATCGAGCGTGATGCCCGAGGATTGCAGCCCGGCCAGATCGCGCGGCAGGTTCGGGCTTTCCATGAAGCCATAGCGGATCAACACGCGATGGATGCCCGGCGAAAGTTCCTTCACCTCCACCCGCTCATCCGCCCGCGCTTCCGGCACGTCCACGTTCTGCACGGTCACGAACAGCACCCGCTCGTGCAACACCTTGTTGTGCTTCAGATTATGCAATAGCGCACCGGGCACGTAGTCAGGGTTCCCGGTCATGAACACCGCCATCCCCGGCACCCGCACGGTGCGCGATTGCGGCAGCCGGGCGAGGAACGAGGCGAGCGGCAGGCTGTCCTGCTTCCAGCGGTCCAGCAGCAGCTCCCGACCGCGCTTCCAGGTCGTCATCAGCATCATCAGCGACAGCCCGAACGCCAGTGGCACCCAGCCGCCCTCGGGGATTTTCAGCGCGTTGGAGGCAAAGAAGGTCGCATCCACCAGACCGAAAAAGCCGAACAGCCCGATCACGGCCAGGCGCGACCAGCCGTACTGCCGGCGGAACACCACGGCGGCGAGAATGCTGGTGCAGAAGAATGTCCCGGTCACCGCGATGCCATAGGCCGAGGCCAGGCTGTCGCTGGTACGGAAGGAGAACACCAGGATCAACACGCCAACGAGAAGCGCGGTATTCACTTGCGGTAAATAGATCTGCCCCTCCTCGGTGGCGCTGGTGTGCCGCACCGTCAGCCGCGGCAGGAAACCCATCTGGGTGCATTGCCGCGCCATCGAATAGGCGCCCGAGATCATCGCCTGGCTGGCAATCACCGTCGCCGCCGTCGCCAGCACCACCATCGGCAGACGCAGGATCTCCGGCGCGAGCAGATAGAACGGGTTGCTGATTGCCGTGGGGTCGTTCAACACCAGCGCACCCTGGCCGAAATAATTCAACTCCAGGCTCGGCAGCACGAAATACAGCCACGCATTGCGGATCGGCGGGCGGCCGAAATGGCCCATATCCGCATACAGCGCCTCCGCCCCGGTCACCGCCAGCACGACCGAGCCGAGCACCACGAAGGCCAGCCATTTGTAGTGGATCACAAGACCAACCGCGTAGACCGGCGACATTGCCCAGAGCACCGCAGGATGGCGGATGATCTCGATCAGACCGAGCAGCCCGAGCGCGCCGAACCACAGCGCCATGATTGGCCCGAACAATATTCCCATGCTGGTGGTGCCGCGATACTGCACCAGGAACAGCGCCACGATCACCGCAACCGAGATCGGCAGCACGAACTCCTTCAGATGCGGCGAGACCAGCTCCAACCCCTCGACGGCCGACAATACGGAGATCGCCGGTGTGATCATGCCGTCGCCGAAGAACAGGCACGCACCGACAATGCCGATGAGCGCGATGACCCGGCGCAGCGCCGGTGACGTCACGTTGCGCTGCGCCAGCGCCATGACGGCGAAAATACCGCCCTCGCCGCGGTTATCTGCCCGCATGATCAGCAGGATGTATTTCACCGTGACGACCAGGATCAGCGACCAGAAGATCAGCGAGAGAATGCCGAGCACCTCCCAGGACGAAACGCCCGGCCCCTTGAAATGCTCGAGGCTGGCCTTGAACGCGTAAAGCGGGCTGGTGCCGATATCGCCGTAGACCACCCCGAGAACGCCAACCAAGGCCGCTATTTTCACCTGTGAAGGTCGGCCGGCGACGCCGGCATCAGCCATCGTCATCATCGTGCTCCATTGGGCGCCAGCATGGACACGCTGATGCTGCGATGCACCATACGTGACAGGCAGCGCTCGATACGCCCGCACGCGGTGCAACGCAAGCAGGGTAAAGGCGAGGGCGCTGCCCTCGGCCTTTGGCAGGTCCACCGACGCGCCGTTTGCGCGGCGACGGCAAAGCCCTGGGCTTCCCTATCTTGGCGCTATCGGCCCTGCCCCCATTGCTCTTTCGGCGGGCCCGGTTGGCAGTTTCGCCACAGTGGCGGCATCATGGCCCGACGATGGAAGCCGCCCCACCTCGCGTCACCGTACTCATGACCACCTATAACGGCGCGCGGTTCATCGCCGAGAGCATCGCGAGCATTCTGGCGCAGAGCTTTGCCGATTTCGAACTTCTGATTGTCGACGATGGATCGACGGACGCGACGCCGGCGATCATTGCCGGGTTTGCCGACCCGCGTCTGCGGGTGATCACGGTCGCCCGCAATGGCGGGATCGTCGCCGCCCGCAACCTCGGCTTTGCCGCCGCCCGCGGGCGGCTCATCGCAGCGCTCGATCACGACGATCTGAGCGATCCCCGGCGCCTTGCGTGTGCGGTGGCCTATCTCGACGCGCATCCCGAGGTGGTGCTGGTGAGTACCTGCGTGCAGGTGCTTGGCCCCGACGGATTGCGTGCCCCCGATCGCCCCGGCGCGTTGGACGCGCTGGCGATGCGCTGGCAATTGCTGATCGACAATCCGCTGACCTGGGCGTCGGTGATGTTCCGCGCCGAGGCGATCGGGCGGATCGGCGGCTTCATGCGGACCGAGTACGAGCCCGCCGACGATTTCGATTTGTACCACCGGCTCCTGGCGGTCGGGGAGATCGCGCGGATCGGGGCGGTGTTGACGACCTATCGCCAGCATCGCGCAAGCGCCTCCCATACGCAGGCCGCGGCGCTCAACGGCAATGCCACGCGGGTTCTGGCAGCGGCCTATGCACCGTATCTGGGCGCGGCGGCGGCGGTCGGCGCGGACCTTGTGATCCGCCACTTGTCGGACCGCCAGCCGGTGCGCGACACGGCGACGCTGGAGCGGCTGGGTGCTTGCCTGGAGACGCTGCTGGACGCGTTCTGCCGCACGCACGGCCTGACGGGCGCCGCGCGGACGCGGATCGCCGGCCTCGCCGGCCAGGCCTGGTGGGCCGCGGTGCGCGCGGCGGTGCGCTCCGGCGCGCCGGGTCTGTTGCGCTGCCATGGGCGGGCGCGGGTATTGGCGGCCGTGTTTCGCCCGAGCCTCGCGGACCAGGCGTCCTCGGCCGCCATCGGCGCGGTGCGCGCACTCACGCCGCGGTCATAGCACCGCTGCGATGGGCGGCAATTTCGGCGCGGATGGCGGCGGCGAGTTCGGGGTCGGCGCGGCGGATTTGCGCAATCCGCAGCGTGGCGCCGAAGCCCAGTGACGGCGAGATCTCCCACCGCTCGAGGAACAGCAGATCGGCGGCAAGGGAGCGATCGGCGACCGTCGCAAGTCGGCGACGAACGGCCATCGTGAAGGGGGTGTTGGGGTCGAAGGGGATCGTGCTCACGCTGATGCTGGCTCCGTCCGGGCGGAAGTGGAATGCCCGGGTTTTCGAGCCTGCATATGGCGGACGATCGTGGGTGCCACCGTGACAGGGTGATGATAGAACGATGAAGTTGAAGCGGAGGTTAACCGGCCGGCGCGGGCCGGCCGGTTAACGCACGCTCTAGTAGCGGTAGAGATCGTGCTTGAATGGGCCGCTCACCGGCGCGCCGATATATTCGGCCTGCTTGGGCGACAGCTTCGTCAGCGTGGCACCGACCTTGGCGAGATGCAGGGCGGCGACCTTCTCGTCGAGGTGCTTCGGCAGGGTATAGACCTTGTTTTCGTACTTGCCCGCCGGCGCGGTCCAGAGTTCGAGCTGGGCCAGCACCTGATTGGTGAAGCTGGCCGACATCACGAAGCTCGGGTGCCCCGTGGCGTTGCCCAGATTCACAAGACGCCCCTCGGACAGCAGGATCAGCCGCTTGCCGTCGGGGAACACGATCTCGTCGACCTGCGGCTTCACGTTGTCCCACTTGTAGTTGCGCAGGGCGTCGATCTGAATTTCGCTGTCGAAATGGCCGATGTTGCAGACGATGGCACGGTGCTTCATCGCGCGCATATGGTCGATCGTGATCACATCCACGTTGCCGGTGGCGGTAACGAAGATATCCGCCTGCGGGGCGGCGGCTTCCATGGTGACGACCTGGTAGCCTTCCATGGCGGCCTGCAACGCGCAGATCGGGTCAACCTCCGTCACCATCACGCGGCAGCCGGCCTGCCGCAGCGAGGCGGCCGAGCCTTTGCCGACATCGCCGAACCCGTTCACGACGGCGACCTTGCCGGCCATCATCACGTCGGTGCCGCGGCGAATGGCGTCGACCAGCGACTCGCGGCAGCCGTAGAGGTTGTCGAACTTCGACTTGGTGACGCTGTCGTTGACGTTGATGGCGGGAACTTTCAGCGTGCCGGCCTTCGCCATCTCCCACAGGCGATGAACGCCGGTGGTGGTTTCCTCCGACAGGCCTTTGATGTCTGCCAGCATGTCGGGGTATTTGTTGTGCAGCAGCTGGGTGACGTCGCCGCCGTCATCGAGGATGAGGTTCGGCGTCCAGCCATCTGGCCCACGCACCGTCTGCTCGATGCACCACCAGAATTCCTCCTCGTCCATGCCCTTCCAGGCGAAGACCGGGGTGCCGGTGGCGGCGATGGCGGCGGCGGCATGGTCCTGCGTCGAGAAGATGTTGCACGACGACCAGCGCACGGTGGCGCCGAGATGCTCCAGCGTCTGGATCAGCACGGCGGTCTGGATGGTCATGTGCAGGCAGCCGACGATGCGGGCGCCCTTGAGGGGCTGCGCCTTGCCGTATTCGGCACGCACCGCCATCAACCCGGGCATTTCGTCCTCGGCCATCGAGATTTCTTTCTGGCCCCATTCGGCCAGCGAGATGTCTTTCACCTTGTAGTCGGTCATTCCGTCGCTCCTGCGCTTCGTCGGCGCGTATATAAGGATATCTTTATGCGTGCAAGCGCAGCTGGTCCGCGGGATTCGCAGATGTCCCGCGCACCAATGCACACGGCAGCAGAGTGGCCGAAGCAGGTTGAGAACCCGTTATCCCCGGTATCTGGCGGATGGGGCCTGTGGCGGTCTAGTTTCGTCCCGTCTGCCACCACTCAACCGAACGGGAAACGCCCATGATCGCCGATGTCCGTATCTACACCTGCAAGCCCAACAAGATGGCCGAGTTCGTCAAGATCTACGAGGAACTCGCCTGGCCGCTGCAGGTGAAATATCTCGGCCGCAACCTCGGCTGGTTCACCACCATCGAGGGCGAGTTGAACACCGTCGTCCACATCTGGGGCTACGAGAACCAGGGCGACCGCGAGGCGCGCCGCAATGCCATGGCCGCCGACCCCGCCTGGGGTGCCTATATCACCGCCGTCGCCAAGGCCGAATGCCTGGTGAAGATGGAAAACCGCATCACCCGGCCGACCGGCTTCTCCGCCGTTCAGTAACGGATTTGCGTCAGTCCCCGCTGTCCTGTTCCTTGCGGAACTGGGCGGTGGGGTAGACGCCGAGCACGCGGTATTCGCGTGAGAAGAACGTCAGTTCCTCCAGCGCCCGGCGCAAACCCAGCTGCTCCGGATGCCCCTCGACGTCGCAGAGGAACTGCGTCGCGGTGAAATGCCCGCCGACCATGTAGCTTTCCAGCTTGGTCATGTTCACGCCGTTGGTCGCGAAGCCGCCGAGCGCCTTGTAAAGTGCGGCCGGCACGTTGCGGACGCGGAAGACGAACGTCGTCATCAACCCCGGCGTCGCCGGCGCCGGCTGCAACGGCTTGCGGGCCATGACGTAGAAGCGTGTGGTGTTATGCGCCGCGTCCTCGATGTTGCTGCGCAGAATGTCGAGGCCAAAAATCTCGGCCGCCAGCGACGAGGCGATCGCGCATTCCTCGGGGTTGTTCCACCCGGCCACCAGTTCGGCCGAGCCCGCGGTGTCCGCTTCCACCACCGCCTGTAGGTTCAGTTCCTTCAATATCTTGCGCACCTGGCCGAGGGCGACGACGTGCGAGTGGGCGCGCTTCAGGCCCGCAATGCTCGCGCCGCGCACGCCGAGCAGGCAGTGCTCGACGCGCTGGAAATGCTCGCCGACGACATAGAGGCCGCTATCCGGCAGCAGGTAGTGCACGTCACCGACACGCCCGGCGAGGCTGTTCTCGCAGGCGATCATGGCGAGTTCGGCGCCGCCGGTGCGCACCGCGTCCATCGCCGCCTCGAAAGTTTCGCAGGGCAGGGTTGTCCATCCCGGATAGGCGTGCCGGCAGGACAGGTCGGAATAGGCGCCCGGACGGCCCTGGAAGGCGATTATGCCGGTTTTTGAGCTGGTCATGGTTCAGGACTTCTTCGTGGCTTGGGGCAAGGCGGGGCTTGAGACAAAGCGGCGCGGGCGCGTTCGAGGTCATCAGGCGTGTCGACACCGAACGGGGCGAACTCGACGCGGGCGCAAGAGATCCGCATGCCGGCTTCGAGGGCACGCAGTTGTTCGAGACTCTCGCGGCGCTCAAGCGGCGATTCCGGCATGGCGACGAAGCGGCCGAGCGCCTGGCGGCGGAACGCGTAGATGCCGATATGGTGCCAGCGCGGCCCGTCGCCCCACGGGATCGGCGCGCGCGAGAAATACAGCGCCGGGGACACCGCCCGCCCGCCGTCGAACGCACAGGCCGCCTTCACCACACTCGGAGCGGCGGCTTCCGCCTCGGAGGTAATCGGCGCAACCAGGGTGGAAATATCGATGGCGGGGTCGGCGAGCGGGCCGAGCACGGCGCGGATGAAATCGGGCGGGATGGTCGGCAGGTCGCCCTGCAGGTTCACCACCACGTCATGGCGGCCCTGCGGATCGAGGATGGACAGCGCCGCATGCACGCGGTCCGAGCCGCGCGGCAGCGATGGATCGGTCAGCACGGCGATCCCGCCGGCGGCGCGCACGGCCTCGGCGATCTCCGGATCGGCGCAGGCCACGGCCACCGGCCCGATATCGGCCTCCCGCCCGCGGTTCAGCACGTGCACGATCATCGACACGCCGTTGATGTCCGCCAGCGGCTTGCCGGGCAAGCGCGTGGCGGCCATGCGGGAGGGAATGACAATAATCGGGTTCATCCGGCATCCTCAATGGATGGAAACATGCAACATGCCAAGCCGTGTGGGTTGAAGCCCGCGCGCCGCTTGCCTATGGTGCAACGCAGCTTAGGTATCCCGCCCGTGTCGCGCAACGTGACCGGCCGTGCCACCATGAGCTGCTGGTCGATACGTGCGGGGTATTCGTCGAATGGATAGCATGGAAGTCAACAAGGCGATCGCCGCCGTTCTGGTGGCAGGAATCGTCTTTTTTGTATCTGGGATTGCCGGGCAAGCCCTCGTGCACCCGCATCATCTCAAGCAAAGCGCGATCACGATCGAAGTGTTCGCCACACCCGCGGCCGGGGCCCCGGCCGCGGTGCTGGCGCCGATCGCGCCGCTGCTGGTGGCAGCCGATCCGGCCGCCGGCGAGGCCAATGCGAAGAAGCTCTGCGCGGCCTGCCATACCTTCACCGAGGGCGGGAAGGCCGGCGTCGGCCCGAACCTCTACGGCGTGCTCGGGCAGAACCATGCCAGTGTCGCCGGGTTCGCCTATTCGAACGGCCTGAAGGGCAAGGCGGGCGCCTGGAGCTACGAGGAACTGAACGCGTGGCTGAAGAAGCCCGCCGCCTATGCCGCCGGCACCAAGATGGCCTTCGCCGGCATCAACAGCGACAAGCAGCGCGCCGACATGATCGCCTATCTGCGCAGCCTGGCGAAAACCCCCGCGCCGCTGCCGAAATAACACCCGGGTGACACTGCCCGACCTCGATCCCTTCATCCGCGCGGCCAATGCTGCCGCGGATGCGGCGGGGGCGGTGATCCGGCCGTTCTTCCGCGCCGATCTGACGGCCGACCTCAAGGATGACGCGAGCCCCGTGACGATCGCGGATCGCACCGCCGAACTGGTGCTGCGCGCGGTGATCGGCGAACGCTTCCCCGATCACGGCATCCTCGGCGAGGAATTCCCGATCCGCAATCCCGCCGCCGGGCTGCGCTGGGTGCTCGACCCGATCGACGGCACCCGCGCTTTCATCACGGGCCGGCCGGTGTTTGGCACGCTGATCGCGCTGCTGGCCGATGGCGTGCCGATTCTCGGCGTGATCGACCAGCCGGTGACCGGCGAGCGCTGGATCGGCGCTACCGGCCGGCCAACAATGTTCACCGGCCCGCTCGGTGGCCGCGTCGGCGGGCGCCGCTGTGCGCTGCTGGCCGACGCCGAGCTTTCGGTGACCAGCCCGGAAATGTTCGAAGCCGGCGATCTCGACGCCTGGGGGCGCGTGAAGTCCGCCGTCCGGCGCACCAGCTATGGCGGGGACTGCTATGCCTACGGGCTGCTGGCACTCGGCCAGATCGACATGATCGTGGAATCGACGATGAAGATCTGGGACTGGGCCGCCCTCGCCCCGGTCATCGAGGGTGCGGGGGGACGCATGACGGACTGGCACGGGCGGACGCTGACGCCGGACAGCGACGGCCATGTCCTCGCCGTCGGCGATCCCCGTCTGCTCGATCAGGCTCGCCCCCTTCTCGCCGCTTGACCTGACACCCCTGGGAATGGCCACCTACCGGCGGGCAACGAAGGGAGGCGACCCATGCGCATGATCGCTGCGGCCTTGGCGCTGCTGACCAGTCTGGCGCTGCTGACCAGTCTGGCGATGCCCGGCGGGGCCGCGCTGGCACAAACCCGCGCCCACGGCATCTCCATGTTCGGCACCCCCGCGCTGCCGGCGGACTTCGCGCATCTGCCCTACGTCAACCCCGATGCGCCCAAGGGCGGCGAGGTTTCGCTCGGTGCGCTCGGCAGTTTCGACAGCTTCAACCCCTTTGTCCTGCGCGGCGTGGCGGCGGCCGAGATCACCCGCATCTACGACACGCTGCTGCGCGAGTCCGCCGACGAGGCCTCGACCGCCTATGGCCATATCGCCGAGTCCGTCGAACTGGCCGCGGACAAGAAATCGGTGGCCTTCAACCTGCGCGCCGAGGCCCGCTTCCACGACGGCACGCCGATCACCGCCGAAGACGTGGCCTGGACGTTCATGGCCCTGCGCGAGCACGGCCGGCCGCAATACAAGCAGTACTACGCCGATGTTACCTCGGTCAGCGTCGAGGGCCCGCTGCGCGTGGTGTTCCAGTTCCGCACCGCCGAGAACCGGGAACTACCGCTGATCCTCGGCCAGTTCGCCATCCTGCCCCGGCACTGGTGGGAGGCGCGGGCCTTTTCGCGCGCCCTCACCGAGGCGCCGCTCGGCTCCGGCCCGTATCGGCTGGAGAGCTTCGAACTGGGCCGCGGGACGGTGCTGGCCCGCGTGCCGGAATACTGGGCGCGGGACCGGCCGACCTCCAAGGGGCTCTACAACTTCAACCGCATCCGCACCGAATACTACCGCGATGCCACCGTGGCCATGCAGGCGTTCAAGGCCGGGCGGATCGATTTCCGGCGCGAGAACATCTCGAAGAACTGGGCCACCGCCTATGATTTCCCGGCCGTCGAAAAGGGCCTGGTGAAGCGCACCACCTTCAATCACCGCCTGCCCACGGGCATGCAAAGCTGGATGATGAACACGCGCCGGCCGATCTTCGCCGATGCCCGGGTGCGCCGCGCCATGACCGAGGTGTTCGATTTCGAGTGGACCAACCGCAACCTGTTCTTCGGCGCCTATACCCGCACCGAGAGCTATTTCAGCAACAGCGACCTCGCCTCCTCCGGCCTGCCGGAGGGCGCCGAGCTTGCATTGCTGGCCCGCTATCGCGATCGCCTGGCACCCGAGGTGTTCAGCCAACCCTTCCGCCTGCCGGTCACCGACGGCTCCGGCAACAACCGCGAAGGCATCCGCCGCGCCCTCGCGCTGCTGCGCGACGCCGGCTGGGAAGTCCGTGAACGCAAGCTGGTGGACAAGAGCGGCCAGCAGATGAGCTTCGAAATCCTCGTCCACGACCCGTCCTACGAGCGCATCGCCACCCCCTATGCGCAGTGGCTGCAGCGCCTCGGGATCGAGGTGCGCGTTCGCACCGTCGACGTGCCGCAGTATCAGCGCCTCACCGACATGTTCGACTACGACATGACGATGATGGTCATTCCGCAGAGCGAATTCCCCGGCAACGAACAGCGCGAGTTCTTCACCTGCGCCGGCGCGAAAGCCGAGGGCAGCAACAATATCGCCGGCATCTGCGACGCGGTGATCGATGACCTCGTGGACCTAGTGGTCGCGGCCCCCGATCGCGCCACCCAGGTCACCGCCACCCGCGCGCTCGACCGCGTTCTGCTTAACGGCTGGTACGGCGTGCCGAACTGGCATCTTGGCGCGATCTGGGCGGCGTACTGGAACCGTTTCGGCCACCCCGAAGGCCCGGTCCGCGCCGGCATGGTGTTCGACGCCTGGTGGATCGACCGGGCCCGCGCAACCGCGACCGACGCGGCCCGCGCGAGCAACTGATGGCCGGCTACCTCCTCCGCCGCCTGCTGCTCGTCATCCCGACGCTGTTCGGCATCATCGCCATCAACTTCTGCGTGGTCCAACTCGCTCCCGGCGGGCCGGTCGAGCAGATGATCGCCGAACTCAAGGGCAAGGGTGGCGACCCCACCGCACGGCTGAGCGGCGGCGGCTCCGAGGCGGCGGACCCCGGCGCCTATCGCGGGGCCCGCGGGCTGGAGCCCGAGATGATCGCCGAGATCAAACAGATGTTCGGCTTCGACAAACCGCCGCTGACCCGCTTCGGCATCATGCTCGGCGACTACCTCACCTTCGATTTCGGCCGCAGCTTCTTCCGCGACGAAACCGTGCTGCGGCTGATCGGGCAGAAAATGCCCGTCTCCATCTCGCTCGGCCTCTGGTCCACGCTGCTGGTCTACTTCATCTCCATCCCGCTCGGCATCGCCAAGGCCGTGCGCGACGGCAGCCGGTTCGACGTGATGAGCAGCGCCGCCGTGCTGGTCGGCTACGCCGTGCCGGGCTTTCTGTTCGCCATCCTGCTCGTGGTGCTCTTCGCCGGCGGGAGCTTCCTGCAAATCTTCCCCCTGCGCGGCCTCGCCAGCAGCGGTTCGGAAACCTGGTCCTTCCCGGCCCGCGCGCTGGACTACCTCTGGCATATGGTGCTGCCCACCATCGCCCTCGTCGTCGGTGGGTTCGCCAGCCTGACGATGCTGACGAAAAACTCGTTCCTCGAAGAAATCCGCAAACAATACGTCGTCACCGCCCGCGCCAAAGGGGCCTCCGAACGCCGCGTGCTCTACCGGCACGTGTTTCGCAACGCCATGCTCCTCGTCGTCGCCGGCTTCCCCGCCGCCTTCATCGGCATTCTCTTCTCGTCGGCCCTGCTGGTCGAAATCGTCTTCTCCCTCGACGGCCTCGGCCTGCTCGGCTTCGAAGCCGCCATCCGACGCGACTACCCGATCATGTTCGGAACGCTGTACATCTTCACCCTGCTCGGCCTGCTCATGCAGATCATCGGCGATGTCATGTACACCATCGTCGACCCCCGCATCGACTTCGACGCGCGGGGCTAGCGGCATGCGAATCATCGCCGTGAAGGGGCAGGCAAGAAGTAGGGCCAGGGCTCTGCCCTGGACCCGCCAAAGGCGGAGCCTTTGGAATCCAATACTTTTAGAGTTGTTTTCTGAAGGGGGGGCTATCGTGGCGTTGCAACATCTCCTCAGCCCCCCCTTCAGAAAACAACTTAAGTCCGGGGTTCTAAGGGCCCTGCCCTTAGTGGGGTCGAGGGGCAAAGCCCCCGCCTTGCTTCTTGCCTGCCACTCACGGCGCCGGTTCGCATGACATTATCGCCCCCGACGCGGCGGCGGTTGGCGGCGTTTCGGGCGCATCGGCGTGGGTTTTGGGCGTTGCGGATATTTCTGGCGTTTTTTGTGTTGAGTTTGTTTGCCGAGTTCATAGCCAATGATCGGCCCTTGGTTATTCGCTATGACGGCCGCTGGTATTTTCCGGTGGTGCAGAACTACAGCGAGGATGCGTTCGGGGTGGAGTTCATGCCGGTCGAGGCGGATTACACCGATCGTGATCTGGCGCGAACGATATCGGCCAACGGCTGGATGATCTGGCCGGTGATTCCGTATCGGCACAACACGCTGGTGAAGAATTTGCCGGTTCCCGCGCCGGCGCCGCCGTCGGCCCAGAATCTGCTGGGCACGGATGATCAGGCGCGGGATGTGCTGGCGCGGGTGATCTATGGGTTTCGGCTGTCGGTGCTGTTCGGGTTCACGCTGACGATCATTTCGTCGATCATCGGCATTGCCGCGGGGGCGATCCAGGGGTATCGGGGCGGGCTGACGGACTTGCTGTTCCAGCGCTTCATCGAGATGTGGCACGGCATGCCGCAGCTCTATCTGCTCATTATTCTCGGCAGCATCATCACGCCGAGTTTCTGGGTGTTGTTGATTTTCCTGTTGCTGTTCAGCTGGATGTCGCTGACCGGGGTGGTCAGGGCGGAGTTTCTGCGTGGGCGGAATCTGGAGTATGTGCGCGCCGCGAAGGCGTTGGGGGTCTCGGATATTGCGGTGATGTGGCGGCATATTCTGCCGAACGCGATGATCGCGACGATGACGTTTCTGCCGTTCATTCTCTCGGGGTCGGTGACGATCCTGGCGAGCCTGGATTTCCTCGGCTTCGGCCTGCCGCCGGGTTCGCCGTCGCTTGGCGAACTGGTGAGCCAGGGCAAGAACAATCTGCAGGCGCCGTGGCTCGGCATTACCGCCTTTGTCGTGCTGGGCGGGTTGCTGAGCATGCTGATCTTCATCGGCGAGGCGGTGCGTGACGCGTTCGATCCGCGCAAGAGCATGACATGAGCCTGGTTGAGGTCGCCGCGCTGTCGGTGGCGTTTGGCGGTAACCGGGTCGTCGACAAGGTCTCGTTCAGGCTGGACCGTGGCGAGACGCTGGCGCTGGTGGGGGAGAGCGGGTCCGGCAAATCGCTGACGGCGCTGTCGCTGCTGCAATTGCTGCCGCATGGGGCGGCGTGCAGCGGGCGGGTGGAACTGGACGGCCAGAAGATGATCGGCGCTCCGCCGGAGACGCTGCGCCGGCTGCGCGGGGGCGTGGCCGGGATGGTGTTCCAGGAGCCGATGACCAGCCTCAATCCGCTCGGGCGCATTGGTGCGCAGGTGGGCGAGGCGATCGCGCTGCATCAGTCGCTGGGTCCTGCGGCCATTCGGGCGCGGGTGATCGCGCTGCTCGACGAGGTTGGTTTTCCCGATGCGGCCGGCCGGCTGGATGCGTTTCCCCATCAGCTCAGCGGTGGCCAGCGCCAGCGTGTGATGATCGCGATGGCGTTGGCCAACGATCCCGCGCTGCTGATCGCCGATGAGCCGACAACGGCGCTCGATGTCACCATCCAGGCGCAGATCCTGAAGCTGCTCGCGGAGCAGAAGGCCAGGCGCGGCCTGGCGTTGTTGTTGATCAGCCACGACCTGGCGATCGTGCGCCGCTACGCCGACCGGGTGTGCGTGATGCGGCATGGGGCGGTGGTGGAGGCGGGCGCGGTTGCCGAGGTGTTCGCCCGTCCACAGCATCCGTACACGCGTGAATTGCTGGCCGCCGAGCCGCGTGGCCAGCCCGTGCCGGTCGCGGAGGGGGCGGAGGTTCTGTGCGAGGCGGTGAATGCCCGCGTTCATTTCCCGATCCGCCGTGGCCTGCTGCGCCGGACCATCGGGCATATCCGCGCCGTCGACGGGCTGTCGCTGGCGGTGCGCGCCGGCGAGACGGTGGGGTTGGTGGGGGAGAGCGGGTCGGGCAAATCGACGATGGGGTATGCCCTTGTCGCCTTGCAGGACGCGGAGGGCGAGATCCGGTTTCGTGGCCAGGACGTGCTGGGCATGGAGCGGCGGCAGCTGCGACGGTTGCGGGCGGATATGCAGATCGTTTTCCAGGACCCGTTCGGCAGCCTGTCGCCGCGGTTGTCGGTGGCCGAGATCATCGCCGAGGGGCTGGCGGTGCACGCGCCGAAACTGTCTCGGTCCGAGCGCGAGGCCAAGGTGGCGGCGGTGCTGCGGGAGGTCGGGCTGCCCGACGATATCGGTGGGCGGTTTCCGCATGAGTTCAGTGGCGGCCAGCGCCAGCGCATTGCCATCGCCCGCGCCATCGTGCTGCGGCCGCGCTTCATTGTGTTGGACGAGCCGACCAGTGCGCTCGACATGTCCGTGCAGGCACAGATCGTCGATCTGCTGCGCCGGCTCCAGCAGGAGCACGGGTTGGGCTATCTGTTCATCAGCCACGATCTGCGGGTGGTCCGGGCGCTGGCGCACCGGGTGGTGGTGATGCGCCAGGGCGTGGTGGTGGAGGAAGGGCCGGCGGCGGAGATTTTCGACCAGCCTCAGCATCCCTACACGAAGGCGTTGATGGCGGCTGCGTTTGCGCTGGAGGCGGATGAGAGCGGCGTGGTCGAAACCTGAGGCTTGCTGCGGCCGTTGCGGGGCAGTCGCGCGTGTTTGGCATGCCAAAGCCATGGCCACGTTAATATAACGCTGCTTATGATCCCCCCCGTGCCCGATCAACCCGACCTGCTTTTCCTGCTGCATGACCTCGCGCGCCATTTGCGCCTGGATGCCGACCGGCGCGCCTCGGCCTATGGGCTGACGCGGGCGCAGTGGGTCATCCTGATCTGGCTCGAACGCCAGCCCGGCCTGTCGCAGAAGGAACTGGCCGAGATCGTCGAGGTCGAGCCGATCACCATCGGCCGCCTCATTGATCGGCTGGAAGCACGCGAGATGGTGGAGCGGCGGGCTGACCCCGTCGACCGCCGGATCTGGCGGTTGCATCTGCGTCCGTCGGCCCTGCCGGTGCTGCGGGAGTTGCGCGCCGAGCGTGAGGGTATGCTGCACATGGTGGCCGGTGGGATGGAGCCTGCCACTTTGCAAATCGTGAAAAATGAGCTGGTGCGCATGAAGACCAGTGTGGTCGCGGATCTGCGCGCCAAATCGCTCGAAAAGGACCTCGCCTGATGTCGCAGACTGCCGCTACTGCGCCTGGTGCACCGCAGGCGCCCCCGCGCGCCGCGCCGATGCCGACCGCCTCGCAACGCCAGATGCGGGCCCGCGTGCTGCGCCCGCTGCTGATGCTCGGCGGGATCGCCATCGTCGCGGTCGGCTCGTTCTACTACTGGCTGCATGGCGGGCGGATCGTGTCGATCGACAACGCCTATGTCCGCGCTTCCAAGCTGGCCGTCGCGACCGACGTGCCCGGTATCGTCGCCGACGTCGCGGTGCGCGAAGGGCAGCGGGTGCGCAAGGGGGACCTGCTGTTCCGGCTCGATCCGTCGCCTTATCGCATCGCGGTCGCCGGGGCGGAGGCCAATCTTGCGCAGGTCGGGCTCGGCATGGAGGCGATGAAGCGCGACTATCAGCGCATGCTGCGCGATATCGATGCCAAGCAGGCGCAGGTGCAAGCTGACCAGGCGAGCACGGACCGCTTCGCCAATCTGGTGAAGGGCGGGGGTGTGACCCGCGCCGAGTATGACGACGCCCGCTTCCGCCTTGCCGCCAACCAGGCGGTGGTGGAGAGCCTCAAGACCCAGGCCTTCGTGCAACTCGCGCGGCTCGGCGGGAACGCGGATGTCGACGTTACCAGCATGCCGCAATACCTGCAGGCCAAGGCGCAGGTGGACGAGGCGCGCCGCCAGCTTAGCCATACCGAGGTGCGTGCGCCGTTCGACGCCACTGCAACGCAGGTCGAAGCGATGCAGCCGGGCATGTATCTGGCCGCGGCGACGCCGGGGTTCGGCCTGATCTCCACCGAGCGGGTGTGGATCGATGCCAGCCCGAAGGAGACCGACCTTACCCATGTGAAGCTTGGGGATGCCGTGCGTGTCACCGTGGACACCTATCCCGGGCGGGTCTGGAAGGGCACGGTGCAGTCGATCGCGCCGGCCAGTGGGGCCGAGTTCTCCATTCTGCCGGCCCAGAATGCGTCGGGAAACTGGGTCAAGGTGGTGCAGCGTATTCCGCTGCGCGTCGCCGTGGAGCGCAAGGAGGGCGATCCGGAATTGCGGTCTGGCATGTCCGTGGTGGTGGAGATCGACACCGGCCATGTTCGCCATTGGCGTGATCTGATGCCGTGATGAGGCCCGGGTTGCGCAGCGCGCCTCCGGCGGCGTCGTGCGCAGCGCGCATTCGGCGGCGTCGTGCGCAGCGCGCATTCGGCGGCGTCGTGCGCAGCGCGCATTCGCGCGACGG
>JAYTUU010000105.1:0-20579 GCA_043744375.1 Rhodospirillales bacterium
ATTACTTTTCTTGGCTGCGCGAGCAGCCTTTAGTCAAATTCGGCTATCGTTCAAAGGCTGCTGACGCAGCCAAGAAAAGTATCGGGTTTCCAAAGGCCCACGGCCTTTGGCGGGTCATCCGACGCGCCGCTTGCGCGGCGACGGCAGAGCCCTCGCCTTCCTTATGTTAGCGCGGGGCACGCCCCTTTGCCGCCGGAGGCTTGCCTTGCCCCTACCCTCCGCGTGGCCCGAGCACCACGCCGATCTCATCGAGGATGGCGGGATCGTCGATGGTGGCAGGCGCGACCGAAGTTTCGCCGTCGGCGATACGGCGGATCGAGGCCCGGAGGATTTTACCGGAGCGGGTTTTCGGCAATCGGGCGACGATATGGGCTTCCTTGAACGCGGCCACTGGTCCGATCCGTTCGCGCACAAGCGCGACGAGTTCCTTCAGGATCACCGCGGCGTCGGTATTGATGCCGGATTTGAGCACGACCAGCCCGAGCGGCGTTTGGCCCTTCAACTCGTCCCTGGTGCCGATCACCGCGCATTCGGCGACGGCGGGGTGGCTGGCGAGCACCTCCTCCATGGCGCCGGTGGAGAGGCGGTGGCCGGCGACGTTGATGATGTCGTCGGTCCGGCCCATCACCGAGACGTCGCCGTCGGCGTCGATGACGCCGGCATCGCCGGAGCGGTACCAGCCGGGGAAGTCTGCGAGGTAGGAAGTTCGGTAGCCCTCGGCGTTCTGCCATAGCGTGGGGGCGCAGCCGGGCGGCATGGGCAGGCGGATGACCAGGTTGCCTGTGCTGCCGCGCGGCAGTCTTTTGCCGTCATCGTCGAGCACCTGGACGTCGTAGCCAGGCGAGGGCCGGCCGCCGGTGCCAGGCTTGGCGGGGAACAGGCCGAACTCGCGGAACCCTGCGGTGATCGCCCAGCCCGTTTCGGTCTGCCACCAGTGATCGACGACGGGGATGCCGAGCTTTTCGCCGACCCAGATGGCGGTCGACGGGTCGCAGCGCTCGCCGGCGAGGAACAGCGTGTCGAGCTTCGAGAGGTCGTAGCGGGCGAGGTGCTTGGCGTCGGGGTCCTGCTGCTTGATCGCGCGCAGGGCGGTGGGGGCGGTGAACAGCACTTTCACCCCGTGCTCGGCGCACACCCGCCAGAAGGCGCCGGGGTCGGGCGTGCCGACCGGCTTGCCCTCGTAGACGAGGGTGGTGCAGCCGGCGAGGAGCGGCGCGTAGACGATATAGCTGTGGCCGACGACCCAGCCGACGTCAGATGCCGCCCAGTACACATCGCCGGGGCCCGCGCCGTAGATCATGCGCATGGAGTTGTGCAGGGCGACAGCGTGGCCACCGGCATCGCGCACGACGCCCTTGGGTTTGCCGGTGGTGCCGGACGTATAGAGGATATAGAGCGGATCGGTGGCGAGGATCGGCACCGGATCAACAGGCGTGGCGGCGGCTTCGGCGGCGGCGAAATCATGGTCGCGGCCCGACTGCAACGCGGCGGTCAACTGCGGGCGCTGGAGGATCAGGCAGGCGGCCGGTTTGTGCGCGGAGAAGGCGATGGCGGCATCGAGCAGCGGCTTGTAGGCAATGGTTCGCCCCGGTTCGAGTCCGCAGGACGCGGAGATGATCGCCTTGGGCGTGGCGTCTTCGATGCGCTTGGCCAGTTCGGCGGCGGCGAAACCGCCGAACACCACCGAATGGATGGCGCCGAGGCGGGCGCAGGCGAGCATGGCGATGACGGCCTCGGCGACCATCGGCATGTAGATCACCACACGGTCGCCCTTGGCCACGCCGAGTGCGGCGAGCGCGCCGGCGACGCGGGCGGTGCGGTCGCGCAGTTGCGTGTAGGTATGGCGCTCGACGCGCCCGGCCATCGGGCTGTCCCAGATCAGCGCAAGCTGGTCGCCGCGCCCGGCGATGACGTGGCGGTCGACCGCGTTGAAACAGGTGTTCATCATGGCGCCTGCGAACCACTGACCGTACGGGCCAAGGCTGGGGTCGAACACGCGATCCCAGGATTTGGTCCAGTCGATGCCCTCGGCGGCCTTGGCCCAATAGGCTTCGGGGTCCTGCCGCGCGGCGGCCCAGGCGGCGTCATAGGCGGCGTCATAGCGTGTGTCGGTGGCGTTCATGGGGGCCTCCCAGGCGTTTCCGCCAGTCTGCCACGCCGGGTGCGGCGGCGGCAAAACCGGCAAAGAAAAACGCCAGAGCTTGCGGCCCCGGCGTTTCCCAGTTCAGCGCTCAGGCTAGGGCGAACGCCGCCTACTTGGCATCGTCCGCGAAGATGTCGCGATCCTTCGTTTCCGGCACAAAGATCATGCCGATGACAAAGGTGGCCGCAGCGACCACGACGACATACCAGAGCCCGGAGAAGATATCCCCCGTTGCCGCCACGATGGCGAAGGCGGTCGGCGGCAGGAAGCCGCCGAACCAACCATTGCCGATGTGGTAGGGCAGCGACATGCCGGAGTAGCGGATGCGGGTCGGGAAAAGCTCGACCAGCATGGCCGCCATCGGGCCGTAGACCATCGTGACGTAGATCACCAGGATGCTGAGGATCAGGATCGTCATGGGCATGTTGACGTCGGCCGGCGCCGCGCTGGCCGGATAGCCGGCGCCGCGGATGGCCGCAGTCGCGTCCTTCTCGAAGGCGTCGTTCTTGGCTTTGGCCTCGGCACCGGCCGCGAGACGATCGAACGCCACGATCTCCTTGTCGCCGATCTTGATCTTCGCCACCGTGCCGGCGGGGGCGAGGATGTTGGTGTAGTTCACCGCGTTGCGCGCGAGGAACGACTTGGCGATGTCGCAAGACGACGTGAAGCTCGCCGTGCCCGTCGGGTTGAACTGGAACGAGCACTCCGCAGGGTTGGCAATCACGGTCACCGGCGAGTTGGCCAGCGCCTTCTCCAACGCCGGGTTCACCGCACTGGTCAGCCCGTGGAACAGCGGGAAGTAGGTGAGGGCCGCGATCAGGCAGCCGCCGAGGATGATCGGCTTGCGGCCGATCTTGTCGGAAAGCCAGCCGAACAAGATGAAGAACGGCGTGCCGATGGCGAGCGAGGCGGCAATGACGAGGTTGGCCGCCACGGGGTCCATCTTCAGCGTCTGCAGAAGGAAGAACAGCGCATAGAACTGCCCGCCATACCACACCACCGCCTGGCCGGCGGTGCCGCCGAGCAGGGCGAAGATCGCCACCTTGGCGTTGTCCCAGCGCCCGAAGGCCTCGGCGAGCGGCGCCTTGGAGTTGGTGCCCTCCTCCTTCATCTTGGTGAAGGCCGGGCTCTCAGCGAGCTGGAGCCGGATCCAGATCGACACGCCAAGCAGGATGATCGACACCAGGAACGGCACGCGCCAGCCCCAGGCGGCGAAATCGGCCGCCGACATGAAGTAGCGCAGGCCGAGAATGACCAGCAGCGAGAGGAACAGCCCCACCGTGGCGGTCGTCTGGATCCACGAGGTGTAGAAGCCGCGGCGGCCATGCGGGGAATGCTCGGCCACGTAGGTCGCGGCCCCGCCATATTCGCCGCCAAGTGCCAGGCCCTGGATCAGGCGGCAGGCGATGAACAGCACCGGGGCAGCAATGCCGATGGAGTCGTAGCTCGGGATCAGGCCGACCACGAAGGTGGCGATACCCATCAGCGTCATGGTGACGAGGAAGGTGTATTTGCGGCCGACGATGTCACCCAGGCGGCCGAAGAACAGCGCGCCGAACGGGCGAACGGCGAAGCCGGCAGCAAAGCCCAGCAGCGTGAAGATGAAGCCGGCCGTCGGATTCACACCGGAGAAGAAGTTGGCGGAGATGTTCGCGGCCAGCGAGCCGGCGAGGTAGAAGTCGTACCACTCGAACACCGTGCCGGCGGACGAGGCGATAATGACCTTCCGCTCATTCTTGGTCATCGGCCGTGGTTCCGCGCCCGAAGCCGGGTATCCTGCTTGAGCTGCCATTGTGTTGTCGATTCTCCCGTTTGGGTGAAGTCAGGTACGCTGGCCCCAGAATTATGGCATGTGAACGAATTGACACGTTTTGGAAACCCCTAAATTAACCGATCCGATAGGGTCGAGCGCGAACAGGGTACGGCCGAGCCGGCGAGGTGACAAAGCCTTCATGCGCTGCCGCGCCGTCGCCATGTTTGCGCCAAGCCGCCGCCATCGCGCCGCGGTCATATCCCGTTGTCAGGCAATTCCGCCGGACACGAGGAAACCGACCAGATGACCTCCTTCTCCCGCATCGCCCTTGCCGCCCTTCTCACCGGTTCCTTCGCCCTGCCGGCGATGTCCCAGACCGCCGCGGTGCAGCCCGCGACGCCCGGGTCGGCCCAGGCCGTCACCGCGAAGCCGGCCACGGACACCAAGGCGACCAATCTGCGCGGGCCCACGCTGCAAGCCCCGGTCCATCGCACCGCCGCGACCACGGACGCCAAGGCGAAGCCGGCCGAAACCGCCAAGCCGGTCGTGAAGCCCGCCACTGACGCCAAAATGCCCGATGCCAAAATGCCCGACGCCAAGACGCCGGACGGCAAAGCCGCCGCGATCGCCAAGCCGGGCACATCGACCTCGAGCACCGCCGGCGCGGTCCCGTCGAGCGTTGCCCCCCCGTCGAGCGTTGCCCCCTTGATCTCCGCCCCCGCGGCTTCGGCCACCCCGGCGGCGCCCAAGGTCAGCAACTGAGCCATCTCGCCTGACCGCACACTTCAGATCGCACTCCCCTGCAATCTCCCCCGCCCAGCACCTGGGCGGGGGTTTTGCATGGCGGCCGCCCGGCAGATCATTTGCATGCCTATGATCGCCTCCCTATATCCCATCCGGTTGCAGAGCCGGGGGCCGAGGTGGCAGAGGCGGTTGAGGCGGTTGAGGCGGAGGATGGCGCGAAGGCCGCACTGGGCGGCTATTCCGTCGAGATGCAGGTCGGCTTCCTGCTGCGCCGCGCCCATCAGCGCCACGCCGCGATATTCCAGGGCGGCATGGCCGCGCACGACCTCACGCCGACGCAATTCACCGCGCTGATCAAAATCGTCGAACTCGGCCGCGTCACCCAGAACCATCTCGGACGTCTCGCTGCCATGGACCCTGCGACCATCCAGGGCGTGGTGCGCCGCCTGACCGGGCGTGCCCTCGTGCGGCGCGTGCCGGACCCGATGGACCGACGGACCGCGGTGCTGCTGCCAACCCCGGCGGGGGTGGCGCTGGCCGGCCAGGCCGTGGCAACGGCGCGACACGTCACCGAAGCAACGCTGGCCCCCCTCGCCCTGGACGAGCGAACGAAACTGCTCGCCCTGCTGCGCCGGCTCGGCTGACCGGCAACCCTGAAGCGATTTGGAGACACGACCATGACAGCGGCCCCTGGGACACTCGGCTTCGGCGCGACGTTTGCCGACCTCGCCGCCCGCGACGGCTTGGTGCGCCTCGATCGCGCCTTCGTGCAGCATCTGGCCACCGCCGACGCCCCCGCCCATGCGCGCCTGCTGGCCGCCCGCGCCGCACCGGACGCATTGGATGCCACGGCCGAGGGCGAACTGGTCGTCGCACTCGGCCCTACAGTCGGCACGTTCATCGCCAAGCTCTTTGGCATCGAGGCCGAGACCACCGCCATCCAAGCCGCCACCGCCGCCCTCGACCCCGTGCATGGCTGCAAGCGCCTGTTCGTGCAGCGCCAGGCGGTGAAGAAATACCCCGATCCCTCCGGCTTCGGCGGCGCGGCACTGCGGACGGAGTTGGAAGCGCTGATCGGCGCCGCCTTGTCCGAGACAAGCTTCGCCGACTTCGTGATACGCAACGCAACCGACCCGGCCGCGATCGACCTCGCCGCCCGCTACGCCGCCTGGGCCACCCTCACGCCCGCCGGCCGGGCGCAGCACCGCGGCGGCACGCTGTTCCGCGTTCCCCACAAGACCGACACCGCCCACCTCGTACCGGTCGAGACCATCGAGCGGGACGGGGTCACCATGCAGCGCCTGCCCGAGCACGACTGGCGCGCGCGCGACGGGTTCGCCCTGACAGACCCGGGCATGGGCAGCCAGCAGGCGCTCGACCAGATGAACTACTGCATTTTCTGCCACGTGCAGGGCAAGGATTCCTGCAGCAAGGGCCTGAAGGACCGCAAAGCCGGCGGATTCCAGAAGTCGCCCTTCGGCATCGCTCTCGCCGGTTGCCCGCTGGAAGAGAAGATTTCCGAAATGCACCAGTTGCGCGCCGCCGGCCATCTGCTCGGCGCCTTCGCCACCATTGCCGTCGACAACCCGATGATGGCGGCAACCGGCCACCGTATTTGCAACGACTGCATGAAGGCCTGCATCTACCAGAAGCAGGAGCCGGTCGATATTCCCCAGGCCGAAACCAACGTGCTCAAGGACGTTCTCGATCTGCCCTGGGGATTCGAGATCTACTCGCTGCTGACACGCTGGAACCCGCTCGACATCCGCCGCCCGCTGCCGCGCCCCGAGAGCGGGCGCAAGGTGCTCATCGTCGGCCTCGGTCCGGCCGGCTTCACCCTGGCGCATCATCTGATGAACGACGGCCATACCGTAGTCGCCGTGGACGGGCTGAAGATCGAACCGCTCGGCATCGAGGCCAATGCGCCGGTGCGCAACGTCGTAGACCTGTTCGAGAACCTCGACGACCGCGTCATGGCGGGCTTCGGCGGCGTGGCCGAATACGGCATCACCGTGCGCTGGAACAAGAACTACCTCAAGCTCATCCGCCTGCTGCTCGAACGGCGCGCCGAATTCGCGATGTTCGGCGGCGTTCGTTTCGGTGGAGACGCAACGCTCGGCATCGACGACGCCTGGGCGATGGGCTTCGATCACGTCGCCCTCTGCATGGGCGCAGGCAAACCGACGGTGATCGACATGCCGAACAACCTCGCCCGCGGCGTGCGTCAGGCGAGCGACTTCCTGATGGCTTTGCAACTGACCGGCGCGGCCAAGATGTCATCCATTGCAAACCTGCAATTGCGGATGCCCGTGGTGGTGATCGGTGGCGGCCTGACGGCGATCGATACGGCAACCGAAAGCCTCGCCTACTACATCCGCCAAGTGGAAAAATTCGCGCTGCGCTATGGCATGCTGGCGGCTGAGCGTGGTGAGGCAGCGGTACGCGCCGGCTGGAACGCGGAGGAGGCTGAGATCGCCGTTGAGTTCCTCGCCCACGCAAAGGCGGTGCGCGAAGAGCGCGAAGCCGCCGCCGCCGCCGGCCGTGCGCCGTTTTTCGCCGCCCTTCTCGAAGCCTGGGGCGGCGCCACGCTGGCCTACCGCCGCCGTCTGGTCGATGCACCTTCCTATACGTTGAACCACGAGGAAGTTGCCAAGGCGATGGAAGAGGGCGTCCGCTTCGCCGAGGGGCTTACGCCGATCGCCGTCGAGGTGGACCGCCACGGCCACGCCGCAGGGCTGCGGGTTCGCCGCGCCGACGGAACGCAAACCGTTCTGCCAGCCCGCGCGGTCATCGTCGCCGCCGGCACCCAGCCGAACACCGTGCTGGCACGCGAGGACGGCAGGGTGAAACTCGATGGCCGCTACTTCCAGGCGATCGACGCCGACGGCAATCCCGTCGTGCCAGAGCGCAACATCAGCAAACCCGCCAAGGCCCAGGTGCTCATGCATCGCGCCCCCGACGGCTGCTTCATCAGTTTCTTCGGCGACCTGCATCCAAGCTTCTTCGGCAACGTCGTGAAGGCGATGGGCGGGGCCAAACGCGGCTATCCCGTCGTCTCCGACATCCTCGCCACCCGCCCTGCGACACCGATCACCGGCGCCGAACTGATCGCGGCGTGCAAGGCTTCCTTGCAAGCGCGCGTGCATGCAGTACACCGGCTGACGCCCACCATCGTCGAGGTGGTGCTGCACGCACCCGCCGCCGCGCGCGCCTTCCGTCCCGGCCAATTCTTCCGCCTTCAGAACTACGAAATGCTGGCACCCCGCCTGGATGAAGCCGAAGGCGGCAGCACCTTGCTGGCCATGGAGGGCCTCGCGATGACCGGCGCCTGGACCGATCCGGCGCGCGGCCTGGTCGCGGTCATCGCCCTGGAAATGGGCGGCAGTTCCGATCTCTGCGCTCATCTAAAACCGGGCGAACCCGTCATCCTCATGGGCCCAACCGGCATGGCGACCGAAATCCACGCCAACACCACGGTCGCCCTGGTCGGCGGCGGACTGGGCAACGCCGTGCTGTTCAGCATCGGCGCCGCGCTACGTGATGCCGGTTCGAAAGTCATCTATTTTGCCGGCTACAAGGCACTACGAGATCGCTACAACATAGAAAAGATCGAGCGCGCGGCTGACACGATCGTGTGGTGCTGCGACGAGTCCCCCGGGTTCATACCAGGCCGTCCGCAGGATCGCAGCTTCGTCGGCAACATCGTCCAGGCGATGCACGCCTACGGCAGCGGCGCGCTCGGCCCGCAATCCGTGCCCCTGGCTGACGCCGCACACATCATCGCCATCGGGTCCGATCGCATGATGGCCGCCGTCGGCGCCGCACGCCACGGCGTGCTGGCACCATTGCTCAAGCCCGGCCATTCCGCCATCGGCTCGATCAATTCGCCGATGCAATGCATGATGAAGGAGGTCTGCGCGCAGTGCCTGCAAGCCCATGTCGATCCCGAGACCGGCACACGCAGCGTCATCTTCTCCTGCTTCAACCAGGACCAGGCGCTCGATCGCGTGGACTTCCCGGGCCTCAACGAACGCCTGCGGCAGAACGGCCTGCAAGAGAAGCTGAGCGCGCAATGGATCGACCGCGCACTGCGCCGCCTCGAATTCCGCCCCGCCCTGGCCGCCGAATAGCCCACGCTCTACCCGGGCAGCGCCAGAACGTTCTTGGCCAGGATGTTACGCTGGATTTCGTTCGATCCACCATAGATCGTGGACGGCCGCGCCTGGACGAACAGGCCGGAGGGATGCAGGTTTCGATTGCCGCCCATCGGATGCAGCAGACCTGCGTTTTCTCCCGAAATATCCATCATCTCGTCAGTGATACGCTGGAAGAGTTCGGTCTGGATCACTTTCAGCATCGATACCTCGGGCCCCAACGCGCCACCGCGCCGGACAATCTCGACATAGGTGGCGTGGAGCGCCTTGAGGTCCTCCATGTCCAACCGCAACCGCGTGAAGCGGTCCTGGAACGCGGCCTCCTCCCAGCATCCGATATGCTCCGCGAGCATGCGCAGCCGGCTCAGCGCGTAGCCGGACAGCTTGGGCGAGCCGAGATAGATGCGTTCGAACCCCAGCAGATTCTTCGCCATCGTCCAGCCCTTGTTGACCGCGCCGACCGTCCATTTCTTCGGCACGCGAACGTTGTCGAAGAACACCTCGCAGAATTCGTCATGCAGATCAATATTGATAATCGGGCGGACAGTGATGCCGGGGCTGTCCATAGGGACAAGAAGAAACGAAATCCCTTCCTGCTTCTTGGCCTGTCCATCGGTGCGGACAAGAAGAAAAATCCAGTTCGCATCGTTCGCCAGCGTGGTCCAGATTTTCTGTCCGTTAACAATCCAATCATCGCCATCCGAAACCGCGGCAGTGCGCAGCGAAGCCAGGTCGGAACCAGCATTCGGCTCGCTGTAGCCCTGGCACCAGACGTGCTCGCCCTTGAGAATTTTCGGCAAGAACTCGGCCCGCTGCTCATCGGAGCCATATTGGATCAGCAGCGGCCCAACCATGATGATGCCGTGGTCGTTGGTACGCGCGACGCCCCATCGCTCCAATTCCTCGATCATAATGATCTGCTTGCCGGTCGAAATCCCCATACCGCCATGCTCGGCCGGCCACCCCGGGCAAAGCCAACCCTTCTCGGCGAGCTTGCAATACCACCCCTTGTTGTCCCGCCAGTGGAGACGCTTCGGCGGATTGCGGATTTCCTCGGGGTAGTTCGCCTCAATCCACGAACGGACCGTTGCCCGGAAGCTGTCGTCATCCAGCGCGTCAAGGTTTTCTGGTGTCATGCTCAGCGTCCGATGAATTTGGGTGCGCGCTTGGCAAGAAAAGCATCGCGGCCCTCGGCATGGTCGGCGGTCAGGAACATCGCCGCCTGGGCGTTGCGCTCCCAGTCCAACGCCTCGGCGAGGCCGAATGCGAGGTACGACTTGATCATGGCCAGAGGGATCGGTGCCGTATCGGCAAAGCCGGCTGCCACAGCCAATGCGCGCGCGAGCGTGGTCCCACTCGCAACAACTTCGTCAACCAACCCGATCGTCTCGGCATGCGCGGCGCCGAAGGCCTCGCCGCGGAGAAAAATCTGCCGTGCTGGCCCCTCGCCAACCCGGCGCGGGAGCGTATGCAGCAGCGCGAAATCGGGAATGAGCCCCAACTTGCCAAATGGGGAGACGAATTTTGCATCCGCCGCGGCGATCACAGTATCGCAACAGATAGCCATACCCATGCCGGCACCAGCAGCCCAGCCTTCGACGGCGGCGATGATCGGTTTGCCACTTTCCACCATCTGTCGCACCAGGCGATGAGTAATGCGGAAACGTTCGCGGCCAAACGCAAAATCGGCTGCATTCATGCCGCTGATGTCGCCGCCCGAACAGAACGTCCCGCCGGCACCTGTGACAACGACCGCGCGCACATCGCCATCGGTTTCGAGACGCTCGAACGCGGCGATCAGATCGAGCCGCATCTTCATCGCCAGCGCGTTCTTCCGCGCCGGCTGGTTGAGCGTAAGAATGGCAGTGGCGCCATCCCGGCTTTCGAGGATCATTGCCTATTCGTCCTCATCTGGCGCCACCGCCGCATAGCGGCCGCGATGCAACGCAGCACCGCCATAGAGATTGGCGAGCACCATGGTCTTACGCAGGAACAGCCCAATATCGGCCTCGTCGGTATAGCCGATGCCACCATGCAGTTGGATGCATTGGCGCGTAACGAGCATGCCCGCCTCCGCCGCGCGTGCCTTCGCACGCGAGACGGCCGCTTGCCGCAATGCCGGGTTCTGGCTGCTGTCGAGAGTCACTGCCGCAGCCTCAACGCTGGCCCGCGTCAACGCCACCTGAATTTTCAAATCCGCAGCCCGATGCTGCAACGCCTGGAAACTGCCAATGGCCCGGCCGAACTGCTGACGCGTCTTCATGTAGTCGAGCGTGATCGCGAACGCGCGGTCCATAACCCCGAGAAGATACGCCGCCGTCGCAAGCGTCGCTTCTTCGAGCGCGCCCGCGAGGTCGCCCATGAGCGGCGTGCAGGGCGCATTCTCCAGCATGAGCGTGCCGAAATTGCCACCATCCTGCGTCGGCTCGATGGTGAGGTGCACACCCGACGCATCGTGCGCCACCAGCGCCAAACCGCCGCGCCCGCTGACGACAAACGCATCAGCCCCCGCGGCCATCGGAATGAACACCTTGCGCCCGTTGGCCCGCCCGCCCGCCAGCGTCGTGTCGCCCACAGTGTCGAGCGAGTTCGCACGTTCTTGCCAAGCCGGAATGATGACACGGCTTCCCGCGACCAACTCCGACAACGCCGCACCCGTCAACGCGCCCGCGGCTGTCACGGAAGAAATGAAAGGCTCTGGCACCAACCCGGCGCCAAGTTCCTCGGCCAGCGCACAGTATTCCTGCACCCCCAACCCGGAGCCGCCCTGCGCCTCAGGCACGCGAAGCCCGGCCCAGCCCATGGCACACATGTCCCGCCAGACCTTGGGGTCGAACCCCGGCTCCTTGAAACGAAGCACCCGAATGCGCCTGGTATCACCGGGAACAACGATGGCAGCCGCACTGTCGCGCAGCAGACGCATATTGTCGGAACGGTCCTCAGCAGCGCTCATGAACTTTATCCCTGGAAATGCAGGGGCGCGTCGGTACGCGCCTGCAAGTCCTCGCGCGACAACCCGGCGGCAATGTCGAGCACGACGAAACCGCGCTCGGTGATATCGAACACGCCGAAATTGGTATAGACGCGCTTGACCGCCCCAGGTGCCGTCAGCGGATAGCCGCATTTCTGCACGAGTTTCGAGCGCCCATCCTTGGTCATGTGCTCCATGATCACCCAGAGCCGCTTCGCTCCGGCCGCCAGGTCCATCGCGCCGCCGACCGCCGGGGCCGTATCATTCTCGCTCGTCGCCCAGTTGGCGATGTCGCCGTTCGCCGCCACCTCGAACGCCCCGAGCACGCAGAGATCGAGATGCCCCCCGCGGATCATCGCAAAGCTGTCGGCGTGATGCACGTACGAGCCGCCCTTGCGCAGGGTGACATATTGCTTACCCGCATTGATCAGCCACGGGTTGATGTCCTCCTTCGCCGGCGCCGGTCCCATGCCGAGCACGCCATTCTCGGAGTGGAAAATCACCTCGCGATCGATCGGCACATGATTAGCGATCATCGTGGGAATGCCGATGCCGAGATTGACATACCAGCCCTCGGGAATATCGCGCGCCGCGCGCGCCGCCATGGTGTCGCGCGCCCAGGGTTTGAAGTCTGCTACTGCGTTCATTGGAAATCTCCTCAGAAGATCGGCGGATCGCCGTAGGGAACATGAAGCACGCGATCGACGAAGATGCCGGGCGTTATGATGTGCTCCGGATCGAGATCGCCAAGCTCAACGACGTGTTGAGCCTGCACCACGGTCAGTGCGGCGGCCATTGCCATGACCGGATTGAAGTTGCGGCCGGAATCCTTGTAGGTCAGGTTGCCCCAGCGATCGGCCTGCCACGCCTCGATCAGCGCGACATCGCCTTTCAGCGCGTGTTCGAGCACCATCTCGCGGCCGTCGAACTTGCGTATCTCCTTGCCGCGACCAAGCGGCGTGCCAACGGAGGTGGCCGTATAGAACGCCCCCATGCCATAGCCGGCAGCCTGTATCCGTTGCGCGAGTGTTCCTTGCGGGACAATCTCCAGTTCGATCTTGCCGGCCCGATAGAGCGACTCGAAAACCACCGGATCGGAACTGCGCGGGAACGAACAGATGATCTTGCGCACCCGCCCGAGATCCATCAGCCGGGCCAGTCCGACACGGCCGGAACCGGCATTGTTGCAGGCCACCACAAGATCTTTCGGGCCCGCCTCGATCAGCCCGTCGAGCAATTGGTTCGGTTGGCCGACAGCGCCGAAACCGCCGAGCAGAACGGTCGCGCCGTCCTTGATGCCGGCCAGCGCCTCGGCCATGGAGGTGACAAATTTATTGATGGCCATTCAGGCGTCTCCGATTTCAATCACCGCATCGGCGGCGAAGGCGCCCTCGCCATCCGGCATGGCGAAGACAGGGTTGAGGTCGATGGATTGCAGTCGTGGTCCAGCCTGGTGCGCAAACACCGAAAGTGTCGCAAGCATCTTTGAAAGTGCTGCGATATCGGCCGGCTTGCGGCCGCGCGCGCCGAGCAACAGCGGCACGCCCTTGATCGAGCGGATCATGCGCTCCGCAACGTCCTTGCCGAACGGGCAACGATGGAACACGACGTCCTTGAGGATTTCTACAAATATGCCGCCGAGGCCGAACATCGCGACCGGCCCGAATACCGGATCGCGCGCAATGCCCATGATACACTCGACGCCGCCGCTCAGTTGTTTCGCCACCAGCACACCCTCGATCCGCGCTGCCGGTGCCGCCGCACGTGCGCGTTCCAGCAAGGTCGCGTGGCCCGCTCGCACCGCGTCGGCATCGCCGATGTTGAGCAGAACGCCGCCAATCTCCGACTTGTGCAGGATATCCGGCGAGAGGATTTTCATCACCACGGGGAATCCCAATGCGGCCGCAGCAGCAACCGCGTCTTCAGCAGAGTTGCAGGCCCGCTCGGGCGCGCTCGCGATCCCCGCCTGTCCGAGCAGCGTCTTGGCCACAGCCTCCGTCGGGGTCATGGCGGGCAATGCGACCGCCGGAACAACCGGCGGCGCCGCATTGACGGCCGCAGCAAAGGTGTCGCCATACCGGTGCATCGCCTCGATGGCGACAACGGCCCGCGTCGGGTCCTCGAAGATCGTGAACCCGTCGTCCTCGTACTCTCGGACCTGCTCCGCGCCGGCGAGAATTGAAAGCACGTAGAGACGGTCTGGATACTTGTCGCGCGTCTCGCGCAGCGCCGCACGCAACCGGGCGGCCACGCTTGGCGCACCCCCGGCCTGCGAGAAGAAGCCCAGGATCGTCGAGTATCCGCCCTCGCCGCAGACGGAATCGAGGAACTTGCCGACCATCGGAAAATCGTTAAACGCCTGCGCGGTGCAATCCACGGGATTGCGCGGCGCGCAGAACGAGATCAACCCGCGCAGCTTGTCCTGCGCCGCATCGGGCATTTCCGGCATCGCCACGCCGCACGCCTCCGCCGCGTCGCTGATCAGCACGCCCGCGCCACCACTCACCGTCATCACGCCAAGCGTGCCGCGCACCGGATAGATGCGTCGCGTTGCAAGATGCGCGATGTCGAGCATCTCCTCGGTGGTCCGCGCCCTGACCACGCCGAATTCGGCGAGCACCGCGTCGGTCACCGCATCATCGCCGGCGATCGAAGCGGTGTGCGACTGCGCCGCCTTGGCCCCCAACCCGCTGCGCCCGACCTTCATCAGCACCACCGGCTTGCGCGCCGCCCGCGCCGCCGAAAGCGCCGCATACAGGCTCGAAGATTCGCGAATGCCCTCGGCGTAGGCCGCAATCACGTCGGTCTCCGGGTCCTCGGCGAGCCAGCCGATCACGTCGCCGATCGTAACATCGCTCTCATTGCCCGTGGTGACGCAGATCGGCACGCCGATGCCGCGGTTGCGCGCGGCCGTGAACAGATGCGTGCCATAGGCGCCGGACTGGCTGGCGATCCCGATACGACCTGGTAACGGCCACCCAGTCTCCACCGCCGCGGTAAACGTCGGGTAGAAGCCAATGCGCGCGTTGAACAACCCGAGGCAGTTCGGCCCGAGCATCCGCATGCCCGCCGCCCGCGCATCGGCCACCATGGCCGCCTGGATCACCGCGCCCTCATCGGACACCTCAGCAAACCCCGCCGTCAGCACGATCGCGCCCTTCACCCCGGCCGCCGCGAGATCAGCCACCGCCTGTGGTGCGAACGCGGCGGGAACCGCTACCACCGCGACGTCAGGCACCTCCGGCAGATCGGCCACCGAGGCATAGCAGCGCAGCCCCTGCACCTCTGTACGCGACGGGTTCACCGGATAGATGGCACCAGCAAATTTCTGCTTGAGCATGTAGGCGATCGGCTTCCCGCCGATGCGCCCGGCGTCCGACGACGCACCGATCACCGCCACCGAACGCGGGTTCAGCAACGGCGTCAGGCTGGTGAAACGGGCCTGGTTGAGGCCGGCTTGGGTGAGGTTGGCCGCGTTGGCCATGCGTCATTCGCTCCCGGCAATTCGTCTGGGCCGATCCTAGCCCGGATCACGCGCCGCGCAATCCGGGCGACCCATCTAGATCATCAACTCGATCAGGAACGGCCCCTTCCGGGTCAGTGACTGCGCGAACAGGTCGTTGAACTGCTCCATCGTCGTCGCCCGCGCGGCGGGCACACCCTGACCCTCGGAAATCTTGCAGAAATCGATATCGGGGTTCCCCAAATCGAGCATATCCATCGCCGTCCGCCCGGGATTGGCGCCAACATTGGCAAGCTCGCCAATGAGGATCTGGTATTTTCGGTTGTTGAAAATCACCGTGGTGACATCGAGCCGCTCGCGCGCCTGCGTCCACAGCCCCTGGATCGTATACATCGCCGACCCATCGGCCTGGAGATTGACGACACGACGCCCGGGTGCGGCGACGGCCGCCCCGGTGGCCATGGGAATGCCACCGCCGATGGCGCCGCCGGTCACATTGAGCCAGTCATGCGCGCGCGCCGCGTGGGTCGCCGGAAAGAACGCGCGCCCGAAGGTGACGCTCTCATCGGCAACTATGGCATGCTCCGGCAACAGGGCCGCAAGTGACTGGGCGAAGCTGTCGGAATTGATCGCGCCTCGCGCCACGTCCGGCCGAGCGGACTTCGTCGGCGCGACGGCGGCGGGATTGCCAAGTTCGTCAGCGAGGGCCGCCAGCGCCTGCGCCTGATCATGCTCCGGGCGCGTCATCACATGCAGGTTCGCGCCCGTCGGCACCGGCGAGCCGGGCTTGTTCGGGTAGGCGAAGAAGATCACCGGCTTGGCCGCGCCGATCAGGATGACCTGCGCGAAATCCTTCATCATCGCGACGGCCTGGTCGACCGGATAGGGAATGCGGTTGATCGCGTGCCGCCCCTGGCCGCGCTCCATCCGCCCGTTCGAGCCCTGGGCGATCACACTCGCCCCGGTCGCCGCGGCAATCCGATACGCATCGGCCAGCGGCCCGGCCCGCAGCGCACCATTGGCGAGCACCAGCAGCGTCTTCTGCCCGTTGCGCAACAGCCCGGCGGCGATCTTCACCGCATGCGGCGACGTGGTCGGCGCGGCCGGAATCGGCAAGCGCGCCGCAACGATGCCGCCATCGTCCCAGCACGTATCCGACGGCAGGATAAGGGTGGCAATCTGGCCAGGGGAAGTTTGTGCCTGCATCGCCGCCACCGCCGCCTGGGCACCGACTTCGGCGGCTGACGTGCAGGTTCGCACCCAGCCGGACACGCTGCGTGCGAGGCCCTCGGTATCGGCCGTCAAGGGCGCGTCGAGCGGGCGGTGGTAGGTCGCCTGGTCGCCGACGCAGTTGACCATCATCGTGTTGGCACGCCGGCCGTTATGCAAATTGGCGAGCCCATTCGCGAGCCCGGGGCCGCAATGCAGTAGCGTCGCCGCTGGCTTGCCGGCCATCCGTGCATAGCCATCCGCCGCCCCGGTCACCACGCCCTCGAACAGCCCGAGCACGCAGCGCATGCCCGGTACCCGATCGAGCGCCGCCACGAAATGCATCTCCGATGTGCCGGGATTGGCAAAACACGTATCGATGCCGCTCGCGAGCAGCGTGTGGACCAGGCTCTCCGCCCCGTTCATGGACATTTCGTACCCCTCTCTGATAGGCAATGATGCAGACTGCATGGCCGCATCGGGCCGTGCAAGCAAGGGGGCGCGCGGCACTGCCATGACAATCATTCTCTATCCCGAACGCCTCTACGCCGATGATTTCGTCGAACGCGAAGTCTTCGGCAAAACCGCGACCATCCGCGTCGCCGACGGCAAGTCCCTCGCCGACCTGACCGACGAACAATGCGCCGATGTCGACGGGCTGATGACACTCGGCATGTGGGTCCGCGCCGCCGACCTCGCGCGCTTCCCAAAGCTGCGCGCCGTCGTCCGCATGGGCGTGGGGTACGACCGGATCGACCGCGCCGCCTGCGCCGCGCGCGGCATCACCGTGTGCAACGTCCCCGACTACGGCACGACGGAAGTGGCCGACCACGCCATGGCACTCGCGCTGACACTGCGCCGCGGCGTCCTGCTGCATCACGAGTTGCAGCGCCGGGCCACGCCGGCGGCGTGGAAATACGTCAACACGCCCTTGGTCAAGCGCAGCAACGTGCAGACCTTCGGCATCATCGGCCTCGGCCGGATCGGCACCGCCGTTGCGCTGCGGGCCAAGGCATTCGGCTTCAAGGTTGTCTTCTTCGATCCGCACCGCCCCAACGGCTCCGAACTGGCGCTCGGCATCGGGCGCGCGAAAACGCTGCAATCCCTTCTGCTCCAGTCCGACGTGCTGAGCATCCACACGCCGCTGACGCCGGAAACCAAGGGCATGCTCGGCCTCGCCGAACTCTCCACCCTGCCCTATGGCGCCATCGTCGTGAACACCGCCCGCGGCCCGATCCTTGATCTCGACGCCCTCGGCGCGCTGCTCCGCGAGGGCCATATCGCCGGCGCCGGCCTCGACGTGATCCCCGTCGAGCCGCCGGTCGAGCCGGTGCCCGACCTCCTGCGCGCCTACCGTGCCGGCGAGGACTGGCTACAGGGCCGCCTCGTCATCACCCCGCACTCCGCCTTCCACACCCCGCAGGCCTGGGACGACATCCGCCGCAAATCCGCCGAGACCATGGCGGCCGCACTCTCCAACACGCCGCAGAACGTCATCACGCCCGAGATGTTCTGATCCGCTGCCGGATCGCCTCATCCCGCGCCAGCAACCGCTCGGCGCGCCGGACAACGGGCACATCGATCATCTTGCCATCCAGCGCCACCGCGCCGCGCCCCTGCGCACGTGCCGCACCATCGACATCAATGACCCGGCGCGCATAGGCGACCTCGGCCTCCGACGGCGTGAACGCAACATTCAGCGGCTCCACCTGCGCGGGGTTGATGCAGGACGCCCCATCAAAACCGAGCCGGCGCGAACGCTCCGCCATCGCCTGGAACGCCGCGACATCACCGAACTGCGCCAGCGTGCCGGTCAGACCGAGTGGCATGATCCCGGCCGCCCGTGCCGCGTGCAACACCAGCGACTTCGCCACCGCCAACGCCTCCTCCGACGGTTCCGAACCAATGGCCGTCGCGAAATCCTCCGCCCCCAGGCTCATCGCCACCGACCGTGGCGAGGCGCGGGCGATCGCCTCGGCATGCGGCAACGCCTCGGGCGTCTCGACCAGCAGGTAGAACCAAAGCCCACCAACCGGAAGCCCCGCCCGCTCCTCGCATTCGGAAACGAGCTCGTCGAGCAGTTGCACATGGTCCGCCCCGCGTGCCTTGGTGACGATGATCCCGTCCACCCCCGGACACACGGCCGCCTGGACATCCAGCACCGCCAACGACAACGGCGCGTTGATCCGCACCAGCACGTCCGCCCCGCTTTGGCGCACACGCGGCGCCGCGGTGGCAATCGCCGCCCGCGCCGCCGCCTTCTCGCCGGGCGGCACGCTGTCCTCCAGATCAAGCTGGATGCAGTCCGCGCCCCGCGTATGCGCCTTGGCAACGAAGCGCTCGACATGCGCCGGCACATACATCAGCGAACGCCAAACCGGGCGGGGGCGGATCATCCGCCCCTCGCCGTGCTTCCCGTCTCCAAGGCTCAGAACTTGATCAACTGACGCACGCTGGAACCCGTCTTCATCGTCGCATAAGCCTCATTGATCTGGTCGAGCTTGATATGCCCGGAGATCATGTGATCGAGCTTCAACCGGCCCTGCTTCCACATGTTCAGCAACCGGGGCATGTCGACACGGAACCGGTTGCCGCCCATCGAGGTGCCCTGGATCTTGCGATCGCGCAGGAAATCCGCGCCATGCAGCTCGATCTTGGTGCCGAACGGGATCATGCCGATGATCGTCGCCAGCCCGCCCGGCTTGAGCATCGCGAAAGACTGCTCGGCCGTCGCCTTCGCGCCCAGCGCCTCGAACGAATACTGCACGCCGGCAAACGGGTTCTTCGCCCCGCCAAGCAGGTCCTTCACCGCCAGCACCGGATCGACGTTCGACGCGTTGATGATATCCGTCGCCCCCATCTGCAACGCCACCTCCAGCTTGGCCTGGTTAGTGTCGATGGCGATCACCCGCTCGGCGCCCGCCAGCGCCGCACCGTTCACCGCCGACAGTCCGATGCCGCCGCAGCCGATCACCGCCACCGTCGAGCCAGGCTCCACGCGCGCCGCGTTGAACACCGCCATCACCCCGGTCACTACGCCGCAGCCGACAAGGGCCGCCACGTCGAACGGAAACTCCTTGTCGATTTTCACGATAGCATGCTCATGCACACACATCTGTTCGGCGAAGGAGGACAGGTTGAACATCTGATGGATCACCTCACCGCCTTTCCAGGACAATCGTCTGGACTGGCCCGGCATCAGCTTCACCTCGGTGTTCTCGCACAAATTCATGTGCCCGGTGACACATTGCGGGCAGTCGCCGCAGAACACCGACAGGCAGGTCGTCACATGGTCGCCCGGCTTCACATACGTCACGTCCTCGCCGACAGCTTCCACGATGCCGGCCGATTCGTGGCCGAGCACACAAGGGAACGGCGCGGGATAAAGGCCCTCCATGAAATGCAGATCGGAATGGCACAGCCCGGCAAACGCCGTGTTGATCAGTACCTCGCGCCGCTTCGGCTTGGTAATCTGGATGTCTTCGATCGTCATCGGCTGGTTGGCAGCGTGAAGAACAGCAGCGCGCATGGCTTCCTCCGGTTCTGGTCGCGTTGGACCAACGGTAGGGGCAGGCGCCGGCGCCGTCCAGATGGGCAGCGGCACGGCAATCGTGTAATCTCGCCGCCAGCACCGGGGAGACGCCCATGACCGATCTGCCAATCCTGACCCAGCGCCGCATCGAGGCCGCCTTCGCCAAGGGCATCTACGCGGAAATGAAAGCCGAACTCGGCGACGAAACCGCGCGCCGCATCCTCACCAACGCCGTGGTCAAGCTCGCCAAATCAACCGCCGCCGAAATGGCCAAGGACGCCCCGGGCGGCCCAAGCCTCGACAGCTTCCGCGCCATCCAGCCGCGCTGGACGGCCGAAGACGCGCTGCGCACTGAGGTGGTGAAATCAACCCCCACCGAATTCCACTTCAACGTCGTCCGCTGCCGCTACAGCGAAATGTACCGAGACATGGGCCTCGCCGAACTCGGCGCCATCCTGTCCTGCAACCGCGACGGCGCCTTCTGCGAAGGCTACGACCCCAAACTGAAACTCACCCGCACGCAAACCCTGATGGGTGGAGCGGATCATTGCGATTTTCGCTACAATTACGAAGGGTAGGCTCCGCCGGCCTAGGGCCATCGGCCCTAGGC